>NZ_CP063356.1:1229916-1537395 GCF_001866075.3 Anaerobacillus isosaccharinicus
TAGTAACTTGCAATAATACTTTCTATTGTTGGTCGGAATTCTTCATTCATTGATCTAGCCACAAATAAAGCAAATTCAATTCTTTTTAAAGGATTGTTTGGCCTAAACGTGCGATCAGGATAACCTGTTGAAACTCTTGCACTAGCAATTTGATTTATAGATTCATAGGCTTTTGTATCTAATGAAACATCTGTGAATTTTAATGTGAAATCTGGATTTTCTCCCCAGTCAAAGGCTCTTGAAAGGAGGATTGCCATTTCCGCTCTCGTTACTTTTACATCTGGTCGAAAAGTCCCATCTGGATATCCTGTAATTATCCCTTTTTCTACCGCTGATTCAATATAACCAGAAAATTGGTAGGTTAATAGAACATCTGGAAATGACGTACTTCTCATTTCTCCATCTAGCTCCAAGGCTCTTGAAATAAAAGCAGCAGCTTGTCCACGAGTAACTTCTACATCAGGACGAAAAGTATTGTCTGGATAACCAGTAACCACATTTCTATCAATTAAAAACTGAACCTCATTTGCGTATATAGAGCTTACATCTGGAAAGGTATTAGCAGCCGCTCCACCTTTGCCGTTAATGATCAAAGTTGACGAAAAGCTGATGATGACTGCTAGTGTAAGTAATAATAGCTTTCTCATTTTTGCTAGGTTCCTCCCGAAGTTTGTCGATTTTGTTCTATTATACATTTGTTAGCAAGGGTGTGACTAGATAAATATTAATTACCTAATAATACCTTTTAGCCCCTAAGTACCTCTGGCTATAATAGCTCGATGTCAGGCTACTAATGCTCACCCCTGCCGTTGTTCCGCTATGGATGAATTGGTTGTTGCCAATGTAGATCCCAGCGTGTGATGGGCCTGGCATATAAGTTTCAAAGAAAACGAGATCGCCGACTTGGAGTTGCTCAACCGGCGTTCCTACTTCCCACATTTGAGCTACTGTTCTTGGAAGTTGAACGGTATTTTTCTGAAAAACATATTGAATGAAGCCGCTGCAGTCGAAACCTGTTGATGTTGTTCCGCCCCATTGGTAAGGAGTCCCAAGTAATTGCGACGCATCGGCAATTAGGTTGATGATGTGAAAGCTATCCCGCGTTTCTGATGGCAGAGTGATTGCTGGGAGTAGCTGCTTAGTCGTTTCTTGAACAAGCAATTGTAGTGTTTTTGTTGTCGCTAGACCGTCGGCAATTAAGTTATGTTGCTGTTGAAATTTTTTGACTGCGTCTTCTGTAAGTTGCCCAAACGTACCTGTAACTTCACTTTGTAATAGCCCTAGTACTTTTAACTGGTGCTGGAGTTCACGAACCGCTTCGCCTGTTGAGCCACGTTTTAGGAGAAAGCTAGTTTCTGGTTGTGTGGCTGTTATTGGGTTTGGTTGGGTTAATTCTTGTGTTGGTTGTGTAGGCAGTGTTATCGGTTGTCCACCTTGTTGAGTTGGTGGCTTTGGCTCGGTTTGTGGTGTCGCCACTTCTTTTTTTAGATAATTCCTAAGGGTGTCGATCGTTCGTGCGTCGGCTATGCCGGTTGTTGGTAGTTGCACTTTTTTCTGAAATTCACGAATGCCCTTTGCTGTCACTTCACCATAGTAGCCTGTGTATGTATGGTGGGCGAAAAATTTGGCTTCATCTAATAGTCTTTGAAGCTCGATAACAGCTTGTCCACGGGAGCCAATTGAAAGCGCTGGCTGTTGCTGACTTCTTGATGTTTGTGTTGATGGCGTTTGTGGTGGTTGCTGAATTTTTCGTGTTAAAGCCGTTTGGGTTGTGCTATCTGCGATTCCAGTAGCTGTTAGCCCGTTACGGGTCTGAAAGTCTCGAATTGCCTTTTCAGTGATCGGGCCATAGTAACCCGTTGGATTTGTATGAAATACCCCGGCTTGCTTGAGCGCGTTTTGTAAGTTTGTCACCGCTTGTCCTCGTGAGCCAACTTTGAGAGTTGGTTGTGGTGTGGCTGGTTGTTGAGTTGGTGCTGGCTGAGTAGGCACGGTTGGTTGTTGAGTTGACGTCTGCTGATTTGGTGTGACTGTTGGTTTTGTTAGAGCTGTTAATGTGGCGTTGTCAACAACACCTGTTTTTGCAAGTTGGTTAGCTTGTTGAAATCGTTCTACCGCCTGTTTGGTAATGTCTCCGTAAAATCCTGTTGATGTATGATATGTGAAGAAGCCCTTTTGTTTGAGGACATCTTGAAGTTCTTTTACATCTTGGTGTCTCATACCAGGAGCTAACGGCTGATCTCCTAAAGCTGCATCTGTTGTTGCTGCACCTGTGAAAATGACACCTGCTGCTAATGCAGTTGTCATAATTCCTTTTTTATAGTTTCGCTCCATTACTTCCACCATCCTTATCCCGTTGTTCTTATTCTTTTATTTTACAATATTCGACTCGAGTTGATATGGGGCAATGGATATATTCTTATGAAAATTTAACTAATTGGTATAACATTTCCCACTTTCCCAATACTGTTTAGTGGAGGAGTTGGTAGTCATGGATCGGCTGCGTTTTTGGAAGGGATTATTGTGGGGTAGTTTGCTTGGTATACCACTATGGATTTCGGTGTTTGGCTGGGGGAAGATATTGGTGAATGTGTTTCGAGTTTGAGGGTTTTGGTGTTTGGCTTATAAAGGGGTTGGTTTGGCTTATAAATTGATTAGTTTGGCTTATAAGTGGCTTGATTCGGCTTATAAGTTGCCTAGTTTGGACGATAAAGAAAAAAAATTCAAGATTATAAACCACAATGTTGTACATACCAGATGGACTTTTAGTTGATTTTGTCCATTTGGGGTGTCAGACACCCTAAATGGACAAATTTTATAAAATGTCCACGGTGGGTGTCACCACTGAAAGATACCACTCAAAAATTAAAAAAACATTGCCCCGAGGCAATGTTTCTTCTAACTTTGTACTGTTGAAGGCTGTTTTAACAAGAGTTTCAGTTCCTCCGCGTTGATAGGTTTTGAGAATAGGAACCCTTGGGCGTGGTTACAGCCTTCTTTTTTTATAAGTTCTAATTGCTCTAGTGTTTCAATGCCTTCGCATGTCACGGTGAATTGAAGTGTTTTGGCCATGGCGATGATGAGTTTGACGATCGCTGCATCTTCATCGTTACCGTTGCTATTTTTTACAAAAGATTGATCAATCTTGAGCGTATTAATCGGGAACCTTTTCAATTGGCTAAGCGACGAGTACCCTGTGCCAAAATCGTCTAATGAGAAATGGACGCCTAGATCTTTTAAGGCTTGAAGCTTCTTGATCGCAGCTTCAACATTTATAATCGCCATATTTTCGGTGATTTCTAGATTGACGTGCTCCGGTTTAATCCCAGTTTCGCGGATCGTCTTTTTTACGAAGTCTACAAACCCATTGCGTTCGAATTGTTTGCGCGAAATATTCACCGAGACTTGCAAGTTATTACCTTCGTCGTTCCATTGTTTTACTTGCTGACAAGCAGTTTTTAGTACCCAATCATCAATATCAACAATAATGCCCATTTCTTCAGCAATTGTTAAAAAATCACCTGGGGGAACGATGCCTCGCTCAGGGTGATCCCAGCGAATTAATGCTTCAACACCATAAATTTCATTCGTTTTGACATCCACTTGTACTTGGTAGTAAACTTTGAATTCGTCATTTTCAAGGGCTTTGCGTAGTTCACTTTCAATGATGAGTTGATAATAGGTGCCTTTACTCATTCCCTCATTGTAGATTTGATAATTGTTTCGGCCTTCGTCTTTTGAGCAATACATCGCGATATCCGCATTTTTAATTAGTGTATTTGCATCTTGACCATGTTCAGGAAAGAGACTTACACCCATACTTGATGTAATGAAAAGTTCGCGACCGGTACACATGATTGGTAAGTCCGTGAATTTTTTATAAATCATCGTAATGAAGTCAGTAACTTCTTTTTCACTTTGAACTGAAGGAAGCATGATCGTAAATTCATCGCCACCAAAGCGACCGATGACTCCTCGCTCACCAACAGCCTCTTTTAAGCGAGTTGCCACACCTTTTAACATTTCATCGCCATGTTGATGCCCGAACGTATCGTTGATAATTTTAAAGCGATCAAGATCAAAGAAGATTAACGCTAATCTTTCTCCCTTTTTATCGTGATCTCTCAACGTTTCAGTTAACACTTGCTTAAATCGAATGCGATTTGGCATCTCTGTTAAGTTATCATGAAAAGCAAGATAGGATATTTTTTCCTCGGCAAGTTTTCTTGATGTGATATCGCGGATAATTCCGATGTAGTAGGTGTCATCTAAGTTGGCTTTTTTTATTTGAGTAATTGTAATGTAGGACCAGTAGAACTCACCGTTTTTTTTCTTGTTAACAAGTTCTCCTGTCCATGTTCCTTTATCCAGTATTGACGACCACATGTCGTCAAACACTTCTGCTGGCGTCTCACCAGACTGGAGGATACTTGGATTCTTTAAAAATAGTTCTTCGTATTGATACCCTGTTATCTTTTGAAACGCAGGATTAGCTGCTAAAATATTTTGCTTTGAATCTGTAATAATTAATCCATCGTTCATATGATTAAAAAGGTTCCAAACGTTTTCGTAATCAACGGCAAATTGTTTCACGTATTCTCTCATAGTATCTGACAGCGTTAATTGCCGCCTTTGCACCTCCCCAAAAAAGTAAGCAAGCTGATCTTAACGATTTTGGTCTATTTATCCAAAATCTCCCCAAACTTTAGTATAACAACAGAAGGAAAAAAGGACTATATACAGCGTAAAAAAGTGATTAGAAACAATACATTTAGTGACTTTTCTATGACATTTAGTTCTTTTGACATCCTTTTTTGTAACTAGTTTCCATAAAAAACGAACCCATTAAGTGGTATGGGTGTCAGACACCCCCCGTGGACATTTTATGTAATTTGTCCATTTGGGGTGTCTGACACCCAAAATGGACAAAAACGACTAAAAGTCCATCCTAGATGGACTTTTAGTCGTTTTCGCATTACTGTTTCTCTCCTAGTGCAAACATGAGCTCAGCTTCGGCTACTAATTTCCCGTCTACATAGGCGGTCCCTTTACCTTTACCGATAGACCCTCTAAGGCGTGTCATTTCTACTTCTAAGCGGAGTTGATCGCCAGGCTTTACTTGGCCTTTGAAACGGCAGCCATCAATTCCAGCGAAGAAAGCTAGGCGTCCGCGGTTTTCTTCTTTAATTAGCATTGCGACTGCACCTACTTGAGCAAGTGCTTCGATGATAAGTACCCCAGGCATTACCGGGAAATCTGGGAAATGCCCATTAAAAAACTCCTCATTAGCAGTTACATTTTTGATCCCGACTGCTCGTACCCCTTCTTCAACTTCAATAATTCGGTCTACAAGTAGAAATGGATAGCGGTGTGGAATAATTTCTTTGATTTGTTGGATATCTAACATTTTATTAGTACCTCCTATTAGTAACAGATATTATAAATGGATTGTATCATACTTTTATAGGGCTTGGCACGTGCGGAAAAGAAAAAAGCACTGGCACGAGCCAGTACTTTAAATAAATTATAGTTGTCGCTTAATCGCTTCGATTTCTTCAAGCGGTACACCTGTTAAGTCTGCTACTGTTTCATCACTAACACCCTTTTGGAGCATCTGTTTAACTATGCTGTTTCTACCTTCTTCTCTACCTTCTTCTCTTCCTTCTATTCTCCCTTTTTCCCTGCCTTCTTCCAATCCTTTTTCCAGTGCTTCTTGAGCTCTTAACTCTGCTTCTCGCTGTGCAGCTAAGTCATCGAGTACAACCTTGAGGCGCGACTCGTATTCGTACCACTTATCTTTGTCAGAGCTAAGTTTTTCCCAGTCTTGAAAAGCATCTTGCAAATTTGCATCACTCATAGAGATCACCTCCAATTCATGAAAGGGTGTTCTTCGGAAAATTCGGTATTAATAAAGCAAATATCATGAATACGTTTGTCGCCAGTTCTTTTTAAAATTGCATTGAGGAAGATAATCGTGATGTGCTTGTTTTTTTCATTACCAAACAATTGTTTGAATGCATAATCCACCTTCAAATCCATCAGTTTCTCTAATGGTAGCCTTTTAAGCACTCGTTCCAATTCTCATCACCTTCTTTAATAATTATAACATTTCTTCGTAAAAAAATTACACATAGATTGCTTTGTTTATGACTTATCTCTACCCTATTTTTATCACGCTCTCCAACTCTAGTATCGACTATATTTTACCATACAATCCCTCAAAGCGAAACGTATGTTCCTATTATAAGTGATAAATAGTTATCAATAATACACCAAAAAAGCCATGAAAACCAACAATCAGTTTTCACAGCTTTTTAATCTTGGTCTTTATAAATGATGTCATGAATTTTAAGCCATGGTCCTTTGCCAAAAACATCCTTTGGTTCGCCGTCTCCAACGACACCGTAGCCAAACATAGCACCTGCTAAGAGGCTGCCAGCAAAGATTAAGACAACTAAAATAATCCGGACCCAGATGGGAAGAATACGAATTGGTTTACGCCGATTACGCTTCTTCTTTTCTTCCTTCTGTTTCTTAATGCCTTGTCTATTTTGAACGTTAGGTTGTTTCTCATTATCTTTAGTCATTTTGATACACCTTTTGTTAGTGTTTAGTTCAGAGTGTACTGTTATTGTTAGCCAAGCATACTGAGCCTTGACTTCCGTTAATCTCTACACTTTAAACTAACCTCTAATATTATTTACTAATCCCATCATTTGATCGGCTATGGAAATAGATCGAGTATTAAATTGGTAAGCACGTTGAGCAAGAATTAAATCGCTAAGCTCTTTACCCATGTCAACGTTTGATCCTTCTAGAGCGCCTTGGATAACTGTACCCGGTACATTTTCTAAAACATCGTCAAATGTTAAACCTAGTTCTTCTAAGTTCGGAAACGTAAAATAGTTATCACCGATGTTTTGTAAAAGTTGCGGCTTTGTTGCTCGAACTATTTGAAGTCTCGCTACTTCTTGTTCCGTATCTACATTATTCCCATCTTTCATTGTAACAAGTATGCGCCCTGTTTCACTGATTTTAATAGATTCATGTCTTGCGGGAATTGTAATGGCTTGTCCAGTTTCAGACATCACATAATCACCGTTTCCAGTCACTAAGAATACTTCGTTATCATTGTTAGGATTTGGTGTGAAATAAAAGGCACCATCTCTTGTAAAGCGAGGTGGCCCTTCTGGAGAAAGAACTTCAAAAAGTAAATTCTTTTCAGCAAAAGCTACATCAAGAGGTCTCCCCGTTTGAATAATCGCCCCTTGGTCCATCCTCAAATGCGTCTGAGAAACTCGTGCTCCTGTACCAACCCGTAATCCAAGCGGTGTGTTACGACCAGTTTCTTGAGCATTCACTATTTGATTATTTAACTGTTGAAACAGTAAGTCTTGAAACTGAACATCGCGACGTTTAAAACCATTTGTATTCACATTTGCAACATTATTAGAAATCGTATCTAATTTTTTTTGCAATTGGCCCATCGTCACTGTCGCCGTGATCATTGATTGATTCATGAGAGCACCCTCTTTAATGTAGAATGTAAAATGTATAATGTAGAATTTTTGAAAGTAAAAGCTTCGAAGCAATTGCCGGGAGCATTTTACATTTTACATTCTACATTTTACATTTATCCAAGTCTTCCTATCTCGTTCGCGGCTTTTTCCATGCTGCGATCGTAGGCTTGTAGTACTTTTTGGTTGGCTTCAAAGGCGCGGAATGCGGTCATCATTTCTGACATGGTCTGGCCTGTATCAACGTTGGAACGTTCGATAAAGCCTTGTTGTAGTTGATATGACACATTACCATTACCAATTGCTGTCACAACAGGTTGTCCACCTTCGTAGCGAAGTAAACCATTTCCTTCTTTTACGAGTTGGTCTGGATCGGCAACAAAGGCAATGTTAATTTGGCCAAAATTGTTTCCAGCCTCATTTAAAATAACGCCTTCTCGTGTCACCTGAAAGTCCTCGTTCCCAACATTCATCCGCGCACCTTGGGCATTTAGGACATAAAATCCTTCACTCGTCGTCAAGAAGCCTTGTCCATCTATTGTAAAGTTTCCGTTTCTTGTGTAACGGATCTCACCTGTTTGATTTTCTACGGTAAAAAATAATCCTCCAGGTCGGCCTGCTTCATTATTAGGCACTAAGCCTTGAAGAAGAGCCACGTCTGTACTGTTATCCGTTTGGTGGATATCTCCTTGGCGGAAATTCATCGTACGTTCTTGCAAATAAACTCCCGTACTTAATTCTCCAACATGATGAGACTTTCCAAGCGGTCGATTGTCAACACCCATCGCTTTAATGAGCATATTTGGAAATGCGCGTAATGATGCATCATCAGCTCTATAGCCTGGTGTATTTACGTTAGCCATATTGTTTGTTAACATTTCTTGGCGTCGTTGCTGAGCTATCATCCCGGCAGCAGACGTATAAAATCCACGGATCATATCTTTCACCCTTTTTAAATGCGATTAATTATGTAGTTGTTGTTGGAGCAGATCAGAAATGCAACGGAGCAATGCCCAGAAACACTCAACACTTTACACTCTACACTGTATATATATCGGCCAACACGCCTTCAAATGTTAATTGTAATATGTAGTAAATTTAGCAAAAAATGCTTCTAACCTCATTATGTAAGATCTCAGGATTAGATGCTTCAAAGCATCACCCTCATAATTCTACATTTTACATTCTACATTCTACATTCACCCTAGTACTTATATCTCCGTTTCGAGATCTTGTCCAAGTTTTCAAGTAAGATACCTGTTCCTTTTGCCACACATTGCATTGGCTCGTCCGCAATTAAGACAGGAACTTTTAATTCTTCTGCTAATAGAAGATCGATTCCGTGAAGTAATGCGCCGCCTCCTGTTAGAATAACGCCACGGTCAATAATGTCAGCTGAAAGCTCTGGTGGTGTTTGTTCTAGGACGCTTTTTGAAGCTTGTACAATATGGGAAATCGGCTCTTCAAGTGCTTTCTGTATCTCTTCTGAGTATACGGTAATCGTACGTGGAAGTCCACTGACTAAATCACGTCCGCGAATGTCAATTTCTTCTTTTCGACTGCCTGGAAAAACGGTAGCCACTTGAAATTTGATTTGTTCTGCTGTACGTTCACCGATTAAAAGCTTATACTTCTTCTTCACGTAGTTTAAGATTTCGTGATCGAACCTGTCCCCTGCGATCTTAATTGAAGAGGCGGTGACAATATCGCCCATTGATAATACAGCAACATCTGTTGTCCCACCGCCTATGTCTACGACCATGTTACCGCTCGGTTGGTAAATATCCATGCCTGCTCCAATTGCTGCAACTTTCGGTTCTTCCTCAAGATACACGTTCTTACCGCCACTCTTTTCTGCAGCCTCGCGAATTGCTTTTTGCTCAACAGATGTAATGTTCGTTGGGCAACAAATCAAAATTCTCGGTTTTGCAAAAAAACTTCTTACATTAACTTTGTCTAAAAAGTGCTTTAACATCGATTCTGTTAAATCAAAATTCGCAATAACTCCATCCTTCATCGGACGAAGGGCAACGATGTTCCCTGGTGTACGACCGACCATGCGGAACGCCTCATCACCAACTGCCAATACTTTACTCGTTTGTGTATCTATTGCAACAACTGAAGGTTCATTTAAGACAATCCCTCTTCCTCTTACATGAACGAGAACATTTGCTGTTCCTAAATCAATACCAATGTCCCTGCCAAACATGAATTTTCCTCCCTGCTTTTTGTATCCGTTTCGTCATCATTTATTAGTTTATATCTAATGTAATATTTTATCATATTTTGTCAGTGCAGGGATAATTTTTTTCTAAAAAACTTTAAGGCTGAGTTTCTACTACTTTCTTTTTTACAGGTTCTGATTTTTGATACTTAACCTTAGTAGCTTCGCCGCCTCTTAAATGGCGAATTGACTTGTGATACTCCAAAATCTCTTTCACTTCATTTGCCAGCTCTGCATTAATTTCAGGCAATCGTTCTGTTAGATCTTTATGAACTGTGCTTTTGGAAACCCCAAACTCCTTTGCGATCGTTCGTACGGTTTTCCTTGTCTCGACGATGTACCTGCCAATCTTGATTGTTCGTTCTTTGATGTAATCGTGCACACCTCTCGCCTCCTAATTCATGAGGTTCCCGAAAGCTGAACAGAAGCTGACCGTTATAAAAACCCATCCCTTATCTGTAAAGATGAACTCTCATGCACACTATGCCCCCACTCAGTTTTCTCGAGATCCTTCTTTTGATAACTTTGATTTGTAACATTTTATTAAGTGAGACGGGTATATATGCATAAAAGGTGGCAAGACAAGTTTTTTAATTTATTTAAGGAAAGAAAACGATACTATTTACCCGATTTTTTATACGGTTGCTTATAAAAAAGTCATAGTAGTCACAATTTAGTAAGTTTCTAGTACTTAGATAGTGTTTTTTCTTAAGAACGTTCATACAATATACATAAAGAGCATCAGAAAATTAAAGTACGCTTAAAAATTGTAAATATTACGCTGAAGGTGTAACTGCAAAATCGCCTTACCCTTAACAGATATATCTATTTTTTTCGATTCATCAGCATTGTTCGACTATCGCTTCTACTTCGATGGGGGAAGAGCAGATTAACAAAATGGAGGCTATATTAATGAAAAAGGCTATGAAGGAAATGTTGGATCAGGAATGGATTGAATTAATGTTGTGTGCAAAACAAATGGGGTTAACGATCGTAGAAATTGAGTTATTTTTGAGAAACTCTTCAAAAATAAAAACAAATGAGGACTTAAACCTAAACCATGACCTGTCAGAGACCAAAGCATTATAGCTCTAGGAACTGCACCTAAACTATTGTACGACTCCTCCATTATTACAGCCTTTTTCGGGTAGTACAGCGATCGATTTAATCTCAAAAAAGCTCCTTACCGCTAACAAGCAGTGAGGAGCTTTCATTTACATGAGTGAATATCATAATTAACAAAAATGAGCCATATCAAAACGATATGACGTTGAGAACAATTTCACGACACGACACGACACTACATATGAGTACCTTGATGGCAAGAATACGGATTTCATTTAACTATTAAAAATAATAAAAGCACCGAATTTAATTTAAATCCGTGCTTTTACTTTTATTTTTCCATTTATTAAATTCTAAAAACTCTTTAAATTCATCTTTACTTATCCCTGAGTCCATTGCCTCTTTAACGAGATTTAACCAAGCGGCATCAAGTTCTCTCTCATCTTGTCCCCCGTTATCGTCATGGAGTAATGTTTCGACAGGAACGTTTAAAACAGTTGAAACCTTCTCTAGAAATTGGATAGAAGGGTTTTTTTGAATGTTCCTTTCGATTGAGCTAAGATATGATTTAGCAACACCAGCATTTTCAGCTAATTCAGATAAAGATAACCCTTTTTCAAGCCGAACTTTCTTGATTTTTTGACCAATCATCCTATCGCCTCTCTAAATTGTGACATCAGGTCTTTTACTTTATTATAGCAAGGCCAATTTTTTTTACAAGTTTACTAATAAGGATATTTTGTTAACTAGATAATATGTCAACCGAAATAATTTTGACGTATACATTTGAGTATTAAATTACATTATCCAATAATTCCCTATCTTTTTCAAGCCTAAAAATAAATAACCGCAGCACCAAAAACTGCGGTTTACTCATGGATAGGTTATTCATCACATGGCAAAAAGGTTCAACACTTGATTTTGCAATGAGCGAATAATCTTTAACGCTTGAATTAATTCGGCTTTTTCGACGGCTTTCAGGTGTGTAAATGTGACGACTGACGTACTTTCCTGGCCTTTCTTAAAGCGGCTCCAGCCTTGGTTAACGCGAATTTTCAGAGCGGCGCTATAGGCAAACTTTAGCTCCCCTGCAAAGTCTTCTGAAAAAACATTAAGCTTCATTAATGAAGTAATTTTTTGCAAAGGTGTTCCTTCAAATAGTCCATTTTTAATCGCAAGTAGTTGTAAGCAGTGGTGCAATGGGAAAAGAGCGTCCTTTTTTATATCAATCGTCGTTTTCTCCAAGCGAAATAGCGCTCTGATCGGGTGGTCAAGCGTTGGCACTGGAAAGTCTTTTTCGACTTTTGCCATTTGATACATGTAAATTCTTGCTTTGGCACTCTGCTCTTGGATAACAGCAAGAAACTGTGTGTGGAGAACCGGATCACCGTACACTAATCTCAGTGAAAAGAAATTTTGTCCCAGTAAAACATGGTCTGCTGTTGAACGAACGCTCCACCGCCGCAGCCGGTCACCCCAGTTGGTAATTGATCCACACCAGCCTTCTTCACTCGCCATCATTTTGCCTTTACAATGCTCGTAACCTGCCAATGTTAACTGGTTTACGATTTCTGTACCTAACATCCGAAAATAGTCTGTTACGTCGTCACCATCCTCATAAACTAAAAAATGATCTTGGTCAGTTAACAAGAATTGTTCACCACGCCCACCGCTTCCCATCTGATAGAAAGCAAACGAAACGGGTGCTTTACCGACTACTTGTAAGGCGAGCTCTACGCAATGCTTCACAAGGCGATCATATAATTTTGTAATAATCTCTAGTAGATTAATTGTCGGCAACTCATCATGAATTAACGTCTCTAACACTTCGTAAATCGCTTCTTTGACCTGTCCAATAGTTTCTGACGTTGATTCCTCAATCGTCTGAACGACATTTAGCTTGCCACGGTCCTTTTTTCTCATTAGATCTGACAAGGTTACCATCCCAACAACTTCACCTTTTTTTCCTAGAACAGGGAGATGCTTAATTCCATTCATTAAAAAAATTGATAGAGCTTCATAATAGTAGGCATCCCATGAGATTGTATAAGGATTTGGTGTCATAATCTCATAAGCCAGGTGATCTAACTGTAAATTGCTAGCTACGACTCTAGCAACAATGTCGTTTTCAGTGATAATTCCGACAAGATGATCGCCATCCATGACTAAAACCGACGTCGTTTTCTTTTCCAGCATTTTTTTGGCGACGTTTTGAATCGTTTCATCACGACCAATTGAATTGACTGGAGACCGCATCATGTCATGAACACGCTGAATAAAAGGGTCACTCTCCCCCCATTTACTAGCTAGTTGAACTTGCTCGGCAAGTGATCCGTAAATGTCCCTTAGTCTAACAGCCATTTGACGCAGCACAAAATCCCTTACGTTTTCATCGGGCCACCGCTCTTCTATGACAGCGTATGGAACTTGTAAGCAAACCGTTTCGTCAATGGCTTTTACCTCGACAGTATAGTGATAAACATGGATGGATGGCTCTCCTAAAAATTCTGCTAGACTGGAAAACCCGATAATATCGTTTGTTTGGAGTACTTCAAGAACTTCACCGCTACTAGAGTCATCGATTAAAACTTCCGCCATTCCATGTAAAATGATTAATAAGCCTTCGCGAGGCGTTTTTTTATATAGGACCGTTTCCCCTTTTTTATAGCTTCTTAATGTACATTTTTCCATTAAATCTGCAAAAACTTGAGATGACACCCCTTGGAATAAGGGGTGCCGATTAATTTTTTCGAAAAATTGATTATTTGGCTGAAGCGTCATCTAACCATACCTCACCATTTTTATAAGTCATTTGTTCTGGGTATCGTAAATCGATACACTCATCTTGAAGGTGTTGTGGTGGTGCTGCCGTTAATTTGGAAACTGTGTACATAACGATTAAGTTAACTGGTACTCCAAATACACCGGCTGCGGTATCAAGTAATCCAAACACCGTAATACCGTTTTTCGCTAAGAAAATATACGTAATTGTAACGAAAAGTCCTGAGAGCATTCCGGCAATCGCACCTTGAGCATTGGCACGCTTCCACCAAACCCCTAGGAGGAGAACTGGGAAGAATGTACCCGCTGCTAGTGAAAAGGCCCAGGCAACAATTTGTGTGATTACCCCTGGTGGGTCAAGAGCAACAGCACCAGCAACAATGGTTGAAAGAACGATCGCCCAACGTCCTGCACTTAATCGCTTCTTATCCGTTGCATCTGGTCTCATCAAGCGATAGTAGATATCATGAGCAAATGATGATGATATTGTAATTAATAAACCTCCTGCTGTTGAAAGTGCAGCAGCCATTGCACCTGCGGCAACAAGACCGATGACAAATATCCCTAGATTTGCAATTTCAGGTGTCGCCATTACGACGATGTCATTACTAATCACAATTTCTTTCCAGTCTAAGATGCCGTCTCCGTTTAAGTCAGCAACCTTTAATCTTCCCGTATCGACCCAACTTGTCGTCCAAGCAGGCAGTTGATCAATCCGGCTACCAGCAACTTTCGTCATTAAAATGAAACGTGAAAACGCTGCATAAGCAGGAGCTGATAAGTATAAAAGTCCGATAAACAGTAATGCCCATGCTCCGCTCCAGCGAGCCGCCTTCATTGTAGCTACTGTATAAAAACGAACGATAACATGCGGTAATGCTGCTGTTCCAACCATTAAACAAAACATTAATCCTAAAAATTGTGCTTTGTTACTGTTTGCAAACGGTGCATAGTATTCGGAAAACCCGAGTTGACGATCTAATTCCCCAAGGTCACTAACAATCGAGTGATAAGAAAGCCAAGGTAGCGGATTTCCAGTTATTTGTAACGACATAAAAAGTACAGGTATTAAGTAAGCGATGATGAGAATGATATATTGGGCTACTTGTGTCCAGGTAATCCCCTTCATCCCACCTAGTGTTGCATAGATCGCAATGATGACAACCCCAATCATTGTTCCATACATCGTGTCAATTTGAAGAATACGTCCGATAACTACCCCTGAACCTGATAGCTGACCAATAATGTAAACGAAACTGATGATGATCGTGGCAATTGCCGCTATCAAACGGCCCTTATTCGTTCCGAAGCGGTCACCGATAAATTCAGGAACTGTGTAGCGACCATACTTCCGTAATTGCGGCGCTAGTAAAAAGGTTAGGAAAAGATATCCCCCAGTCCAACCCATAATGTAAGCGAGACCATCGTAACCTAAAATCATTACTGTACCAGCCATCCCAATAAATGAGGCAGCGCTCATCCAGTCGCCACCAATAGCCATACCGTTCCAAAACGGTGGAACCCCACGACTTGCTACGTAAAAATCAGACGTCACTTTCGCTCGACAATAAATCGAGATACCGATATAAAGGGCGAAAGTTGCAAAAATAATGGTTATTGACATTAAACCTTGTGCGTCCAAAAACTCGCCCCCCTTTTTCTTTTTTTAATGGTCTAAAGACTTACCTGCACTTAATGTCGCATTCCTTTCTTCATCAATTCCAAAATCTCGGTCTACTTTGTCACTTAAGACCGCGTTCGTGAAAAGGAGGAAAACAAACGTTAAGACTGCTCCTTGAGCCCCCATGAAGTAGTGCAGCGGCACACCGCCAATCAATGTGAATTGCGAGAAAAATTCCGCAAAAGCAACTACCCCAAATGAAACGGCAAAACCAATTGTCAAGAAAATCACGATGTTGCGAGTTCTTGTTCGAAAGTATGCATCTGCCACTTCCTTATCAATCTTCTTCATAGTTATTTACCTCCTTTCTTTTTTCCTAAAAATTTATCGCCACATAGGAGCGGCTAGCTCCTGATGGTAGACGCCATACTACCTAAGACTAAAAATAAATTTCACGGTCTCAAAAAAACCTAGTGGAACCATGGCAATTTGAACAAGGACAAAGACAAACAATGCCCCAATTGGAACTGCTAACAACGCTGGTTTTTTTAACTTAAAGGTAAAGAAAACGCTTCCAGCTATGATTAGTAAAAATAAGTAAAACATCTAATCCCCCCATACCTGTTTGTGTTCTATAATAGTTGTTTGAATTTTCTTAATTTTAGCAATAATTGTATTATTACAGATTTGTTTTTTAAAAACAAGTGAGTTTTTTCACTTCTAGTGAAATTTTTTTTGACAAAAAATGCGCTTTAAAGGGGTGAAGGGATAAAATGGGGTTTGGTTAAATGCTTCGGTTCGGCTTATAAATGCATTGATTTGGCTTATAAATGTTTGAGTTTGGCTTATAAATGACGGATTCGGCTTATAAATATTTGAGTTTGGCTTATAAATGCCGGGTTTGACTCGTAAAATAGGGTTCGGATGGTAAATTTGGGTTCCGGGCATCATTGAACTTGGAGTTTGGACAATAAATTCGATTTCGGACAATAAACCATGGTGTTTGGACAATAAAATTCGATTTCGGACAATAAAGAGCAGATTTTGGACATTAAAACAACAACATTGAATAAGGGCGATAATTTGCATGCCTTTTAACCGAAAACAAAAAAACAACCTCCCAGCTGCTGAATGCAACGGGAGGTTGTTTGAATTATTAGCTTTGTACTTCTTCGTTTTCTACATCATCTTTTTCGATTTCTTCATCAGATGGATCTTCTAATTCATCTGCCTCTTCTTCATTTTTTTCAGCGTCAGCACTTGGAAGAGCTGTTACTGGTTGATTAAAGAAGTCAGCTGGGTTTACAGGAACTCCATTTTGACGAATTTCAAAGTGAACATGAATACCTGCATCTTGGTTAAATAAGTTTCTGCCAGCTCGACCAATGACTTCGCCTTGCTTTACAGATTGTCCTTCTTCAACTTTCAGACCTTCTAAACTTTGGTAAACTGTCACAACATGATTGTCATGCTCGATATGAATTAGATTTCCAAATAGAGCATCTTTCTCTGCTTTTACAACAGTTCCACTTAATGCTGCAACAACATCAAATGTTTCTCCACTTTCCATCGCGTAGTCAATACCTTTGTTTTGGAAGTAAGTATTATCGTAAAAGACGAGAGCTGCTTGCTGTTGTTCTTCTGTTGAATTGAAATCAAAGTAGTGGCCAATAACCTTTACTTCTTCCTCATTTACAACTGGTTTTTTGAATACTTCATTGACTGTTGTTACCGGCAGTGCATCTTCATAGTTTGCGTCTACACCTGGATCAGTAGTTCCTTGCTCCACATTTGGATCATCTTTTGCAATTTGTTCATCAGATCCTTGAAGCCAGATAACTGTACTTAATACTAATGCTGCTAAACCAAGGTAAACTGCAGGTAATACCCAACGTTTTTTCATTTGTTTCTGAAGGTTTGCCTTCATTTTTGCTAATTTAGAAGATTGGTTTTCTTCTCTCATTTAATCATCACCTCAGCAATCAGTGTGATCAAATTATTAGAATTATATACTCAATTAGAAAAAAATTTTAATAAATTATTTTTCGACAAGGTTTGAGAAATTATTCATAGATTTTAAAAATAGTTTAGGAAGCTCCGTTGCCTTGAATTCGATT
This sequence comes from Anaerobacillus isosaccharinicus, assembly GCF_001866075.3. Lineage (GTDB taxonomy): Bacteria > Bacillota > Bacilli > Bacillales > Anaerobacillaceae > Anaerobacillus > Anaerobacillus isosaccharinicus. The sequence goes on from NZ_CP063356.1 coordinate 1,247,242, forward strand.
GACTACCCTTAGCCGTAGCCACTGATTTTTTACATCTAAAAAAAATGACCATCAAATCAACTTACAATTTGACAGTCATTTGTATTATAGCTGAAGCAATCTCCTACTGGGAGCTGTTATTATTCACTGTTAAATTCGCAATAAATGGATCGATTGATGAGATTTGAACACCATTATAGTAGTGTTTGATAATCTCCTGATAATTTTTACCTTCCTTAGCCATTCCTTCTGCGCCCCATTGACTCATGCCAACACCATGGCCCCAGCCTTTTGTTTGAATGACCACACCGTTGCCGGTTCTTTTCCATTGAAAATCACTAGAGTCTAAATCTAGCTTCTCTCTTATTTCTCTACCAGTGAATGTTTTGCCATTTATTTTAACGGTAGCAACTCTACCGCCCTCTGTACGTGAAAGGATCTCTCCAACTGTTCCGTCTCCAGGAAGTTTTACTCCTAATGCTTGAAAAAATTGTTGTGGGGTAACTACTTTTTCCGTGATATATCTTGGTGATACTGTGTCCCATGGACTTTCAACACTTCTTAAATAGGGAAATTCATTTGCCCAGTAATCCTCTGAATTTTCCGTGTAACCATTACTCGTTGAAAAGAAAGACGCCGTGATCGGTTCTCCTTCATAAGTAATAATTTGTCCGCGTGTCGCACGAACTGCTTCGGTAACTCTTGCTTTTGCCCAATTATAATCACTACCCCAAAATTGTCTAAGGTCATTATCACTTCGGAAAACTTGGTGCATGACTGTATCTGTGACGACCGCGCCTTCAGGGATACTGAATTCGCTCGGATTTAACATTTGTTTAATAATATAAGTTCTTGCCGTTAATGCCTGTGCCTTTAACGCTTCTAGTGAAAATTCTGCTGGCATTTCAGAGGCTACGACTCCAATGATATAGTCTTCAAAATCAAAGTGTTCGATAGTTTGCGACTTTGATCTGAATACAGCTACACTAAGGTTTTCCGGCATAGCGAGTGCTGTTTCATTTGATTTGTTCGTAATGTTAGAAGTTTGAACTGCAACTGATTTGATAGATTTGTCTGTTTCATCTCCTTGGAATGCTAGAACTAGCATCGTAGGAATAATAAGAATGATACTACAAAGAATTGCTCCGATAATAATGATTTGCCGCATGATACGCCTCCATACTCTGATTTTGTGCTTCGATTAGTAGACGATACTTGTATGTTATTGTCTCTAGCATTGTATGCACATTTAATAGAGAATAGACCTAGTTTGTTGTTTTTGTTTTTGTGGTGCCTACCCTGTAAGTAGTAACTACAGTGAACGGGGTCAGACCCCACAAATGGACATTTTTAGTTACTTTGTATTTGTGGAATGCACAAAAAGAGAAGGATCCGGCTGGATCCTTCTCTTTTTTGATCATTTTACAATGTTAACGGACATACGTTCCGTTATTTTGGTAAATATGGCTATTTTTGAAATTTATCGGACATGTGTTCCGCTATTCTTGTGAAAGCACACCTGTTTTGGGCTTTTTTTATGAAATAGCGGATCTCATGTCCGTTAACTAACCAAATAATGCAATTTCCAACAAATAACGGATCTGATGTCCGTTAACATTATTGGGGTAGCAGCCGTACGCATATTTACGCACTTCTCCCTCGTTCTGCATGGGCTAGAATTCGACCTATCACTAATTTGTCCATTCAGCGTGGACTTTTCGCGTTTTTTGTCTTTTTGGGGTGTCTACCCTGTAAATAGACTCTACAAGAAAGTTCGCTTTCTTCGTTTAGGACATTCGTGCAAACCATATTTACATCCGTGTTGGTGAAAGTGAACTTTTATTGGTGTCTGACACCAATAAGTGAAGATTTCAACCCTTAAGCGAGGTTTGGGTTTACTTTTAGTGGTGCTGGGGCTTCAAGGTTTTTGAGTTTTGATTGATCGACTTCGTACACTCGTTCAATATCAGCACCTAAGCCTTTTAGCTTACCGGCAAAATCTACGTAGCCGCGGTCAATATGCTTTAGCTCAACGACTCTTGTGTGCCCTTCAGCAACGAGGCCTGCAATAATCAGTGCTGCTCCAGCGCGAAGGTCTGTAGCGGCTACTTCTGCGCCTTGTAATGAAGCTGGGCCAGAAATGATTGCTGTTCTTCCTTCGATTTTTATATTTCCATTCATGCGACGGAATTCTTCAACGTGCATAAATCGATTTTCAAATACTGTTTCTGTTATCACGCTTGTGCCTTCTGCTCTAAGTAGCAGTGACATCATTTGTGATTGCATATCAGTTGGAAATCCAGGATGTGGCATTGTCTTAATGTCGATTGGCTTTAATTTTTCTGGGCCAATAACACGAATACCATTTTCTTCATCATGAATCGTAACGCCCATTTCCTCCATTTTGGCAATAAGAGGCCTTAAGTGCTCAGATAAAGCACCCTCAACAAGGACGTCTCCACCTGTAATAGCAGCTGCCACCATAAAGGTTCCTGCTTCAATACGATCAGGAATGATTGTGTGGCTTGCTCCTACTAATTCCTCAACGCCTTCAATGCGAATTGTTCCAGTTCCTGCACCGCGGACTTTTGCACCCATTGAATTTAAATAGGTAGCCAAGCAAACGATTTCAGGTTCTTCTGCTACGTTTTCAATAATTGTTGTTCCTTTAGCGAGAGCTGCCGCCATCATAATGTTTTCCGTGGCCCCTACGCTTGGGAAATCTAGATAAATTTTTGCACCTTTTAGGCGTCCGTCAACTTTGGCATCAATAAATCCATTACCAATTTCGACAACAGCACCCATTGCTTCAAATCCTTTTAGATGTTGGTCAATTGGTCTTGAACCAATTGCACATCCTCCTGGTAAAGCAATTCTTGCATGACCAACACGGGCCAAAAGTGGACCCATGACTAAAAACGAGGCACGCATTTTACGAACATATTCAAATGGCGCTTCTGTTTTTAATGCTTTTTGGGCATCAACTTCAATAACTCCATCTTCATATTGAACATCAATATTTAAATTGCGTAAAACTTCATTAATCGTGTATACATCTGCAAGTGCTGGCACATCATAAATGTGGCTCTTGCCCTTACTAGCTAAAATAGATGCAGCGATTACTGGTAAGACGGCGTTTTTTGCGCCTTCAACTTTCACTCTTCCAGTTAATCGGTTACCTCCTTGGACAATTATTTTTTCCAACGTATTCCCCTCCGACGTCCAGTTTCTATATTATTAGTATTCAGTCGTAATTATCGGCGTTCCAATTGTAACGGTTGTTTTACCGCCCAATCCTTCAATTGCTCTAATCGCAACTTGTAAATTCATGTTTTGACCATTTGTTGCGATCGCGTTGTTCCATGTATTAGTGTATGCAGAAATGGAAATGAACGTTTCCTCTTTTAGAGATTCAATTGTTTCAGCTGAAAATTCAGCCAATAACCTGTCTGCCTGCGTAATTAAACCAAAATTAAGTTTATCACTGCCAATTCCTGATGCACAAGTGAAAATTTTGGTATTGTTAGTAAATAAGTCTTCAAGCCTAGAAGAAAATACTGGAGATATTGATTTCCATTCATCTGCCGCTAATTTCTCCGTGCCATTAATGTCATAAATAAGATATGAATGTAGTTGCTCATTGTGAGGGTAAATAATGTAGGTAAGCATTTCTGTTACACCGAAATCTTGATGATTAAGAGATGCGACTGCCTTTTTTTGACCTTTAAGATCGTCATCGAAAAGAGGCTGCCAATCGAACTCATTCGTTTTTATCATAAGTTCATGTAACTCATTTTCATACTCACCACTAGCATTCCAGCTATTTAAGTGCTCCCTTGAATAAAGCGTCCAATCCTTCAATTCAATCTCATGCTTGTCCATAACTTCTAAAATTTTTTCAAGTTCTCGAAAAGGTTTCTCGTCTGTTGCTTCTCCACTCCAATTTAGCCCAAAATAAAGACTAAATAAGATGATGCAGTAAAAAATGACCTGCAGCGTATCTTTTCTCTTTTTATTCCCCATATTTCCCTCTCCTTAACGTCCGTTTCGCCGAACTCTTCTCTTACTAGCATTTTTACCAAATAGACAGTATAAATACATGGAAGTTCTAGTTAAAAGTCGACAAAATCTGAAGGCAGGAAAGGTCGTTTTTCTTCTCGAAAAATGACGTAACCATTTTTTAAAAAAGAAAGCGAAGCATCTTGGAGTAATTTAAATAATCCAAGAAAAAAGTACTTACTAGTTGAGTTAATGCAATAGTCGTAATAATCATTAGAACGATTCCTTGCGGGCTTTTTGGATTTTTTACAAGTACTTCAAAACGAAATGCTTGTAACGCCCACCAAATGATAACTAAAAACATTAAGCTCACAATCAAATGTACAAGGGCTTGATGACCAAATTGTTCTAACATATGTACTAACTCCTTGCCTCGAATAGATGTGATGACGATCTGGCGAAAACCCTTTCTTAAAGCCGATCATAATCATGTGTTTCGAAATTTCTTAATTTATTTGTACCCTACTGTTACATAATAGAAACTTCAAAAGCAATTATTTCCCACGCAATCGTTTGCCGCTAATCAACTCTTGAAATATTTCCTTATATAACAGTCACAATATTCATGATAACGAATTTCAGTGGAAAAAGCTATGTATTTTAGTGTAGAGTTCAAAGTTTAGATGAAGAGTGCCATAGAATATTCAAAGATGGTTTTTTTAAAATACTTACTGGAACCAATACTAAAGATAGCGCCCCTGAAATATATTCATCAACTTTAAACTAAAAACAAAAAAACCCACCAAAATTTTTATTTTGGTAGGTTTAAGCTTTTGAAGATATGGCTAGACTAGAGGATGATCCAATTTAAGCCGTTCATATAATTAGTTAGCATGTTGGCAAATAGAGCTAGCCCAAAAGTACCGATAAGTGAAATCGTCACGATAAGCGAAATGCTTGTCGGTGCTTTAAGCATGCTACCTTCCTCGCTAGGTTCTCTCATATACATTTGCTTAATGATTGTAAAGTAGTAGAAGAATGAAATCGTACTAGTCACAATCATAATAACTGCAAGCCAGATCATCTGGCTCGTCATTAAGCCAAGGAAAATGTAAACCTTCCCTACGAAACCGGCAGTAATCGGTAACCCTGCCATTGACACTAAGAACACTGTCATTGAATGAGCTAAAAACGGAGAACGTTTGTAAAGCCCAGCAAAACTTGAAATATCTTCATTATTCGCATCCTCAGTTACATAAGATATAATCGCAAACGCCCCTAATGTCATAAACACATAAGCAAATGCATAGTACACAATCATACTCATTGTAATGTTGAATGATAATGATGCTGCAAGCGGTATTAGTAAGTAACCTGCTTGAGCAATTCCAGAGTAAGCCATTAGACGCTTAATATTGGATTGAACAAGGGCAACGGTATTACCAATAATCATCGTTAAGGCCGCAATAACAGCAATAATGAAATACCACTCATGATAAATCGCACCAAATCCTACAGCTAGTATTCTAATTAAGATCGCAAATCCTGCTATTTTTGAAACGGCTGTTAAAAATCCAGTAATTGGCGTTGGTGCTCCTTCGTAAACGTCTGGAGCCCACATGTGAAACGGTACCACTGAAATTTTAAAACCAAAACCTGCAATCATAAAGAACAATGACATGATTACTAAGAATTGATACTCAGCATATAGCATTGGCATTGCTGTACCAATATCAACTAAGCTAGTAGAACCAGTTAAACCGTACATAAATGACATACCGTAAAGAATGAACGCTGATGCTGTTCCGCCTAGTACGACATATTTAAGGGCAGCTTCTGTAGATTTCGCCTGATTTTTTCGGAAACCAGCTAAACAGTATGATGAAATACTAAGTAGCTCTAAACCGACAAATAGCGTAATTAAATCTGCAGATGAAACCATTAGCATTGCACCTAATGCAGCAAAAAGTAAGAGAGAATACATTTCGCCTTGGTACATATCTTGATGCTTATCCATATAAGACATTGAAGTAAGAATAACTAGAGCTACCCCAATTAAAATGACAATCTTAAATAGCATCGCAAATGGATCAACGACAAACATATCACCAATTGAACCCGTGTTTTGATTAAAGATGACTACTAAAACGATCGTAATTAATAGAGAGATAACACTAAGCGTACCGATGAACGGCTTTTTACCGCGAATGCCTGTTGTAAAATCAACTGTGAACACTGTTAGTGCAAGAATTGCTAACACAATCTCCGGAGTCATTAAAGACCAGTCTGCGTTAAATGCTGTCATTGTCTTTAACCCCCTATCTTCGACACAATGTCGATCACTGTAGTATTAATAACGTCACCTAAAATCGCTGGATAAACGCCGATTAAGATAATTAACCCAAGTAAGCAAACCATTGGGACATACTCAATTGGACGTGCATCTTGAAGGTGTGCATGGGACTGGTGTAGTTGACCAAATGTTGTTCTTTGCATTGCCCATAATAGATAGGCAGCTGTAAGAATAATCCCTAATGCAGCAATAACAGCGATCGTTTTTGCAGCTGGAATGACCTCTGGAGACGCCCAGAAAATACCTGTAAACGCTAAGAACTCACTGACGAAACCAGACATACCTGGAAGTCCTACTGAAGCCATTGCAGCTGCAAGTAAAAATCCAGCTAAAATTGGAATGGTCTTCGAAAGTCCACCTAAGTCTTCGATCATACGTGTATGAGTTCTCTCGTAAATCGCACCTACCATAAAGAATAGAAGCGCTGCGATAAATCCGTGAGATACTAATTGGAAAATTGCTCCTTGCATTCCGGCAGTTGTGAATGATGCTGCACCAAGAAGAACGATCCCCATATGTGAAATACTTGAGTAAGCAACAAGCTTCTTCAAATCTTTCTGAACAAGGGCAAGCAGTGCACCGTAAATAATATTGACAACACCTAGAACTGCAATTAACCATGCAAAATTCGCTGCTTGATCTGGTAAAATTCCAAAACCAACTCTAAGTAATCCGTAAGCACCCATTTTTAACAAGACACCTGCAAGGATCATACTAGCTGCAGTTGGTGCTTGAACGTGTGCATCTGGTAACCACGTATGGAAAGGGAAGATTGGTAGTTTTACAGCAAATGCAATAAATAATGTTAAGAACAAACCAGCTCTAAATGTATTCGTAATGACTTCAGCATTTGCTGGGTTTGCATAAATATCAGCTAAACGAAGGAAGTTTAATGTTGCTTCTCCTGCTACTGCTCCTTGATAGAACATGGCAAAAAAGGCAATTAACATTAACGCACTCCCAAGTCCTGTATAAAGCAAGAACTTAAAGGCTGCATACTCTCGTTCTTTTCCACCCCAAATTCCGATGATAAAAAACATTGGAATTAGCGTTAATTCAAAGAACAAGAAGAATAGGAACATATCAAGAGCAACGAATACTCCAAGCATCCCTGTTAAAAGGACCAACATCCATACAAAGTATTCTTTGACACGCTCTTTAATTGTGGCAGAAGCCACTACAGCTAAAAACGTAACAATAGTTGTAAGTACTAGTAAAGGCATTGAAAGCCCATCGACACCAAGATCATAATTAAACGAAACAAATCCTAAATCGATCCACGTATAGTTTTCAGCGAACTGCATACCTGATACGCCACGATTAAAGTTAGCCCATACAATGATGGAAAGGATTAGCGTTACAAAAGAAGTAACTCCTGCAACTGAACGAATTACATTTTTATGCTCATTAGGAATGGTTAAAACGATTAACGCACCTAATAATGGTAGAAAGACGAGTAAACTTAACATGTTTGGGATCATCCGAAATACCCCCTTAATACAAAGGCAAGGGCAAGAACTGCGATTCCACCAACGACTGAAACTAATCCGTAAGTTTGCAATTGACCTGTATGCCTTCTGCTAATAACATAGCCTGTTCCCTTTGTAAGGTAGCCAGCAACGTTAACGATGCCATCAATAATGAAGCGATCGATCGCCCAAAGGAATTTCCCAAGACTAACGACTGGACGAACAAAAACAGCTAAGTATAATTCATCCATATAATATTTGTTTAATAGAAGCTTATGAACTCCTGGTGCAAGCTTCGGGAAGAAATTCTCAGAAATTGTTCCTTTATAGTAAATTAAGTAGGATAGGAGAATCCCTGCCCCAGCAATAGCGATTGAGTAGGCTACTAACCATAATTCACCGTGAGCTTGTTTACCTACGTTTAAGCCTTCCGTTAAAAATCCTTCAAGATGGAAACCAAAAATCGGTGTATTTACATAACCTGCAAAAATCGCAAGAGTCGCTAATACGATTAATGGGATTGTCATCACTTTCGGACTTTCATGTGGCTCGTGATGGTGCTCACCAGCTTCTAAGTTATCACTACCACGGTATTTCCCAGTGAATACTTTAAAGAATAAACGGAACATATAAAATGCTGTCATCGCAGCTGTGATAGAAGCAATCGCGAACAACAATGGATCGCCATTGTAAAGTACAGCAGCTAAAATAACTTCCTTACTCCAGAACCCTGAAAGTAGAGGAGCACCGGCAATGGCTAACGTTCCGATTAAGAATGTAACAGCCGTGATTTTCATTTTCCACCAAAGACCGCCCATTTCGCGAATGTCTTGTCTATGGTGCATTCCATAAATAACACTACCTGCTCCTAAGAATAGAAGTGCTTTGAAGAATGCGTGAGTCATTAAGTGGAATAAACCAGCGACATAACCAGCAGTTCCTAAAGCTAAAATCATAAATCCAAGCTGACTCACTGTAGAGTAAGCAAGAACACGTTTAATATCAGTATTAACAAGGGCAATTGAAGCCGCAAAAATCGCTGTAATTGCACCCGTATAAGCAACAACTGTCATCGCAGTTGGTGACGCTAAGAATACAGGATACATAACCCCAACTAAGTAAACCCCTGCAGCTACCATCGTTGCAGCATGGATTAAGGCTGAAACTGGTGTCGGACCTTCCATCGCATCTGGTAACCAAACATGTAATGGGAATTGAGCTGATTTACCAACCGCCCCTAAGAAAATACAAATGGCGATTACTGTAATCATTGTTTGCTCAACTAAACCATTTTCAATTGCCGCAAAAATCGTTGAATATTCAAAAGACCCTGTATAAATAAACGTAAGAACAAGTCCGATAAATAATCCAACATCCCCGATTCTCGTTGTTAAAAATGCCTTTTTTGCCGCAGCAGCAGCTTCAGGTTTGAAGAACCAGAAACCAACTAGTAAGAAGGAACATACCCCTACTAACTCCCAGAAAATGAAAAGTTGTAGAAGGTTAGGCGACAAGACGAGACCTAACATTGAGAATGAGAATAACCCTAAGTATGAGTAGAAAACCGGGAAACGATCATCCCCGTGCATATATTGCTTTGAAAATAAGTGAACAAGTAAACTTACAGTTGTAACAACAATTAACATCATTGCATTTAATGCTGTTACTTCATATCCCATTGTAATTGTGTTGTCCCCAAAGGTAATCCACCTTACAACGTACTTATAACCTTCCCCACCGATTCTTTCGAATAAGACGACTAATGACGTCACGAATGAAGCAGCCATTGCAATAATCCCAACGTAAGCCGCTCTTTCTTTCAGTATTCTTCCAAAAAGTAGAAGCAACACGAAGGCTAATAGTGGGAAGACTGGTATTATCCAGGCAAATTGCATCATACCATCACCTTTTCCTCTTTTAGTCTACCAGACTTGTTCAAAACATTATGGTTATCATAGCTTTTGAATTTCTTCATTTGCTCTGCCCATCCCCTTTTTTGAACAATATCTGTATCTATAGCCTTACCAACGCATAAGATCTTGTTTAATAACATCGATTGACTTCCGATTTTTATATAAAGCAATTAAAATCGCTAAACCAACGGCTGCTTCTGCTGCAGCTACTGTTATGACAAATAGAGTGAATACTTGCCCTGTAATATTGGCAAACGGCCCAATACTAGAAAATGCTACTAGATTAATATTGACCGCATTTAACATTAACTCTACGCAAACAAGAACGATTACGAGATGCCTTCTCGTAAGTACCCCATATAAGCCGATACAAAATAGAATAGCTGCTAAGGCAAGATATAACGTAATTGGTACCATTCTAATCGGCCTCCTTTCGTGCCAATACAATGGCCCCTACTAAAGCGGCAAGTAATAAAATACCTGCTCCTTGGAAAGCGATGACGTAGTTTCCATATAGGTCTATTCCAATTTGCTCTGCAGTTCCGATATAAAGATCCCCGGCTGGTACATTCAGTGTGAATATACCATTAAGCATAATTAGTAAAAGTACAACTACCCCCACTAAGCTCACCAATTTTTGAGCAAGACCCTTATCGGAGCCAAACGTTACTGATTTGTGATCAGTCATCATCATACCGAATACGAAGAGAATAGAAAGTGCCCCAACGTAAACCATGATTTGGACAATACCTATAAATTCCGCTCTAAGTAAAAAGTAGATACCTGCAACGGCAAAGAATGTAAACGCCATACTCAGTACGCGATGTGCAATTCGTTTTAATACGATAACTAAAACTGAACAAGAGATTGCTAGAATTGCAAGGATTAGAAAAATAATTAACTCCCAACTCACTTTTCGTCACCTCGCTCTGACTCTTCTACTTTTTCTTCCTCTTCTTCTTTAATTGTGTAATTTCCATAAACCTCATTATTCGTTAACCACTCAATGTCTTTAAACATAGGATCACGAGTATAATCAGAAAGATTATCGTACTTTGTTGTCATAACAATCGCTTGCGTCGGACAAACTTCCGTACAAAAATCGCATAAGATACAACCTTGAAAATCAATGTTATACGTGTCGATTACTTTTTTCTTAGGATTATCAGGATGTGGCTTCCCTGTTAGCGTAATAACATCCGTTGGACAAACATTTACACACATGTTACAAACAATACATAAATCTGGGAAAAAACGTTGAATTCCACGAAAACGCTCTGGAATGTCCGGTTTTTGTTCAGGGTATTGGATGGTTACTCTTTCGCTCGGGCTAAAGAAGTATTTCAGTGTCACACCAAATCCTTTTAAGAAATTAAACATTTATATCACCCCATCCATACTTTTATCACTGCCGTAATGACAATGTTAAGAAGTGCTAGTGGTATTAAAACCTTCCATCCAAAGGACATTAACTGGTCCACTCTGACACGTGGCATTGTTGCACGTAACCAAAACCAAATGAACATAAATAAACACATTTTTAGTAGGAACCAAACAATTCCTGGTAAAATTGGTCCTAACCAACCGCCTAAGAATAATACTGTGGCAAGAGCTGAGATCGCAATTGCGTACACATATTCTGCAAGGAAGAAGAACGCCATACGAAATCCACTATACTCAGTATGGTAACCAGAAACTAGCTCACTTTCTGCTTCTGGTAAATCAAATGGAGATCTGTTTAACTCAGCAATAGCTGCAATCATATAAATGACAAAGCCTAAAAACTGAGGAATAATAAACCAAATACCCATATTTTGTTGGGCAAGAACGATATCATTAAGATTCAATGATCCTGCTAAAATAACAACCCCGATAATTGCAAGAACTAGCGGAATTTCATAACTGATCATCTGGGCAACTCCACGTAAAGCTCCCATTAACGAGTATTTATTGTTAGAGCTCCAACCACCCATTAAAACACCAATTGTTGTAATTGAAGAAATACCTACAAAATATAGGACACCAATATTTAAATTGGCTCCAAGGATATTGTGACTCCAAGGAATGGTTGCTAAGATCATATACGATGGTGCAAAGGCAATGATCGGCGCAATCATAAATACTTTTCTATCAACTTGCGAAGGAATAATATCTTCCTTCATTAATAGTTTCATAACATCGGCTACTGTTTGCAGTAAACCCCAAGGACCGTGACGGTTTGGACCGATACGAACTTGCATGTAACCAATAACTTTTCGCTCGAAAAGGATGGCAAACGTTACCGCTCCCAGTAACATTCCTAAAATGATTACCGCATACGTAACCATAAACAATAAATCCATTATGCATCGACCTCCCCGAGAACGACATCCAGACTACCAAAGATCGCAACTAAATCAGCAATATTTCTGTCTTTCAGCATATCGGCAAGAATTTCTGTGTTTACAAATGATGGGCGACGAAGCTTTACACGGTAAGGTTTATTTTTGCCATCACTAATCGCATAAACACCAATTTCTCCTTTGGATGCCTCACAACGGAAATACGTTTCGCCTGCAGGTGGTTTAATCATCATAAGGCGTTGACCTTTTTTGTGGATGATATCACCTTCAACAATCTGCTCACATGCTTGCTCAACAATTCGCAAAGACTGACGCATTTCTTCAAGCCTTACTTCGTATCTTGCAAAGCAGTCGCCTTCTTCTCTTGTCGGCACTTCAAAATCAAATCGGTCATAAATTGAATATGGCTGATCTTTTCTTAGATCAAACTTAACGCCACTTCCTCGTAAAATTGGTCCTGATAATCCCCAATTGATTGCATCTTCTTTAGAGATATAACCAACACCCTTTGTTCGACCAAGGAAAATTTCATTTCCAGTTACAAGCGTGTCGTACTCTTCCATATTTTTACGAAGTAACTTCACGGTTTCCTGAACTTTTTCAATCCAGCCAACTGGTGCATCCCACTTCACACCGCCGATACGCATGTAATTAAACGTCATCCTCGCACCACTAATTTCATTTAAGCGGTCAAGAATTGTATCACGATCTCTGAAGGCATAAATGAACGGACTTAAAGCACCAATATCAAGTAGGTATGTTCCCCACCAAACAAGATGACTTGCAACCCTATTTAACTCCATTGTGATAACACGTAAGTATTCAGCTCTTTCAGGAACTTCGATTTCCATTAACTTTTCAATAGCAGCACAATAGACATAGTTATTTGTCATGGCATTCATGTAATCAAGGCGATCCGTATATGGAATGAACTGCGAGTAAAGAAAATCCTCAGCAAGCTTTTCCGTTCCTCGATGTAAATAACCGATAACAGGTTTTGCATGTTTAATGATTTCACCTTCAATAACTACTTCAATACGAAATACACCATGCGTACTAGGATGTTGCGGGCCTATGTTTAATACCATTTGCTCTGTTTTTATACTCATCAACAGTCACCCCCTACTATAAACCCATTTCTTCTTTGTCGAACTTGTAGTCTTTACGAAGTGGATGACCAACCCAGTCATCCTCTAATAAAATTCGGGTAAGATTTGGATGACCGATAAACTCAATACCTAATAAATCATAAGCTTCACGCTCATGCCAATCGGCCGTTTTCCAAATTGGTTGTACGGATATTACTTTTGGATTTGATCTTGGCATTTTCACCTTAATACAAAGGTATTGATCTAAATCCATTGAATAAAAATTATAAATGACTTCCATATGTTCTTCATAATCTACACCGGTTAAACAGCATAGAAAATCGAACCTTAACTTTTCATCTTCAATTAACATTTGGGCAATTTCTAAATTCCATTTGTCACTTTCGATTGTTAAAAAAGGTTCATTAAAATTTAATTTACTTTCAACAACTACTTCTGGGCCTGATAAATCTTCAATTTTTTTCAATACTATATCTAATAATTGTTGACTCATATCCTTTGGCCCACCTTCTTCCTTCTCTTACCCTTTGCTTCTTCTCTAATCTGAATGCGAAGTTTCTCAATGCCGTCTAACAACGCGGGTGGAGTTGGTGGACAACCTGGGATGTAAACATCAACAGGAACGATTTTGTCAACGCCGTTAACAACACTATAAGCTTTGTGATATGGGCCGCCACATGTAGCACAAGATCCCATAGCAATTACCCATTTTGGTTCAGGCATTTGATCGTAAAGCCTTTTTACAACTGGTGCCATTTTGGCAGTTACAGTTCCAGCAACGATCATTAAGTCTGAATGACGCGGTGAAGCACGGAAGATTACACCGAAACGGTCTAAGTCATAACGAGCAGCACCAGTTGCCATCATCTCGATAGCACAACATGCTAATCCGAACGTTAATGGCCAAAACGACCTTGTTCGTGCCCATGCCTTTACTTCCTCAACCTTTGTAATCAGTACATTACGTTGTACCTCTTCCACTAAAGCCGGATCAAATTCCTCTAACCCCTGTTTTCTTAGTTCCATTCTAGCACCTTCTTTTTCCAAGAGTACGCAAGGCCTAACCCAAGTACTACGATAAATATAAGCATTGCATTGATCCCAAACCACCCAAGATGGTCAAGGGCAACCGCCCAAGGATATAAGAAAACGGTTTCAACATCAAAAATTACAAACTCTAGCGCCACTATGTAGTAGGCCACGTTGAACCGTACTTGAGCATCTCCAGTTGGTAAAATTCCACTTTCATATGGAACTAATTTTTCAGGATATGGGTTGTGTGGTCTCAAAAGCTTACCAAACGTCAATCCTCCGACTGGAAGTGCAATACCTAAAAGCAAAAATATGATGACATACACATAACTGTTTAGATATAAATCCAAATCCATGCGCTCTCTCCCTCCATTCCTTGCTTTATTTGTATTTCAACTCCCCTTCTAAATTATAACAAAGCCGTTCAAAATATGTCCACATTTTTCTCAATATTCTAATTTTTATACATAACACTATCATAATGTTATAAAGCTTGTAAAACCCCGCCATTATAGCAATTTTCAGACTATTGCAGCTACTTAACCCTCTGGTTTTATGTGTCTAATTTTGTAAAAATTTCGAATAAAAAAATTGGAGTGTACTAGTGGGATTTTGGGGCTGTTATATATCTTTTAAATGTAGAATGTAGAATGTAAAATGTTTGAAAGAAGCGCTCTGATGTATTAAAGAAGAAAGATTTAAGGGAAGATACCTTCGAAGCATAGACCCACAATAATTCTACATTTTACATTTTACATTCTACATTAAAGAAAGAAAATAAAAAGCTTGAGGATTTCTCCTCAAGCTTTTTATTTTCTTTCTGCAACATCCAAACGGTTAATAGCGCGTTTAAGGGCCATTTCTGCGCGTTTGAAGTCGATATCATCTTTAATTGCTTGTTCCAGGCGTCGCTCTGCGCGTTCTTTGGCAGCGCGGGCACGGGAAATGTCGATATCTGATGGCAATTCAGCAGATTCTGCAAGGATACTTACTTGATCACCGCGGACTTCCATTAAGCCACCAGTGACTGCTACAAGTGTTATGTCAGAACCTTTTTTTATTCGAACCGCTCCAATGGTTAAAGGAGTAACTAAAGGGATATGGTTTGGTAAAATACCAAGTCCGCCGTTAATCGTTTTTACACTTACCATTTCAACGTCTCCATCGAATACTTTACCATCAGGGGTTACAACACTGACATTCATTGTCTTCATGAAAACCCTCCTTAAGCACTCATTTCGCCGCATATAGCGACTACTCTACGAGTGGAGACTAATTCAGTGAGATATATTCACTAAAATAGCTTAGATTAATAAAGTTTAGGAACCAAACTTATTTATCATGATGTCTAGCTGCACCGCCTAGCCCCTCGAGGTCAAATAACCTGTCAGGAAAAAAGTGTAAAGACCACACTTTTGTTCCTGCCAGAACATTTGCTTGTCGCTGCTCCTGCGATTACTCGTCGCAAAGCCCGAGAAGTATCCTCGATGATGTTGCTTGGCTTCCAGGCGCTTCCGCTTTTCTATGCCATTTGCTTCGCTTTTTCAACAACTTCTTCAATACGTCCAACAAGACGGAATGCGTCTTCTGGAAGGGTATCGTACTTACCTTCAAGGATTTCTTTGAATCCATTGATTGTTTCTTTAACTGGTACGTATGAACCTGGTTGTCCAGTGAATTGCTCAGCAACGTGGAAGTTTTGTGATAAGAAGAACTGAATACGACGAGCGCGATGTACAATCTGCTTGTCTTCTTCAGATAACTCGTCCATACCTAAGATGGCGATGATATCTTGTAATTCTTTATACTTTTGAAGTGTTTGCTGAACACGAAGTGCTACATCATAATGCTCTTTACCAACGATTTCAGGAGCAAGTGCTCTTGAAGTTGAAGCTAGTGGATCTACTGCTGGGTAGATACCCATCTCAGAAAGCTTACGCTCAAGGTTAGTTGTTGCATCTAAGTGAGCGAATGCTGTAGCTGGAGCTGGATCCGTATAGTCATCGGCTGGTACATAGATCGCTTGGATCGACGTTACTGAACCTTTTTTAGTTGACGTGATACGTTCTTGAAGCTGACCCATTTCAGTTGCTAATGTTGGTTGGTAACCTACCGCTGAAGGCATACGACCAAGAAGAGCTGATACTTCAGAACCTGCTTGTGTAAAGCGGAAAATGTTATCGATGAATAAAAGTACGTCTGCACCTTGATCATCACGGAAATATTCTGCCATTGTAAGACCCGTTAAGGCAACACGCATACGTGCTCCAGGCGGCTCATTCATCTGACCGAATACCATGGCTGTTTTTTTGATAACTCCAGAATCACTCATCTCGTGGAAAAGGTCATTTCCTTCACGAGTACGCTCACCTACACCAGCGAATACCGAGATACCACCGTGCTCTTGAGCGATGTTATTGATTAATTCTTGGATTAAAACGGTTTTACCTACACCGGCACCACCGAATAGACCGATCTTACCACCTTTAATATAAGGAGCAAGTAAGTCTACTACTTTAATTCCTGTTTCAAGGATTTCAGTAGTTGTAGAAAGCTCATCGTACTTAGGTGCTGCTCTGTGAATAGGGTCTCTTCTAGTGTCAGCCGCAAGCGGCGCGTCTAAGTCGATGTTTTCCCCTAATACGTTGAATACACGTCCTAATGTTACTTCACCTACTGGTACAGAGATTGGAGCGCCAGTATTTAATACTTCTAATCCACGGACAACACCGTCTGTAGAAGCCATTGCAACTGTACGAACCGAATCGTCACCTAAGTGAAGTGCAACTTCTAATGTTAACTCAATATCAACTTCACCAGCACTTTGTGCTTTATGAGAGATCTTTAAAGCGTTATAAATCTCAGGTAGTTCACCGCGGTTGAACTTTACGTCAACAACAGGTCCCATAACTTGAGTTACGCGTCCTTTGTTCATAATTTTTCCTCCTAACTTCCATTCAAGCAGAGATAAGGTTATTCAAGGGCCGCCGCTCCACCAACAATTTCTGTAATCTCTTGTGTGATTGCAGCTTGCCTTGCACGATTATATTTGAGTGTAAGGTCATCAATAAGTGCACCAGCATTGTCTGTTGCAGAGCTCATCGCAGTCATCCTTGCACCGAATTCACTTGCTTTTGCATCAAGAAGAGCACCAAATACTAAGCTTTCCGCATAATGTGGTAAAAGCTGTTCTAGGATTACATCTTCATTTGGTTCATAAATATATTCTAGAGTTACTGCTTCTGTTGTAAGTTCAGTTAACGGTAACAGCTTTGTTTCTGTTACATCTTGTTTAATTGGGCTGACAAAGTGATTGTAGAAAACAACCAACTCATCAAAGATGCCGTCTGTAAACATTTGTACTGTTGTAGTCGCAATGTTTTTAATATCCGCATACGCAGGGTTATCAGATAAACCAACGATTTCTTGAATGATTGGCATTTTACGCTTTTTGAAAAAGTCGCGGCCAATTCGACCCATAACAATCAAACCATATTCATCAGTTGATTTATGACGTTCCTTAATTGTGTTCATCACAGCACGTAAAATTGAACTGTTATACGCACCAGCTAAACCACGATCAGACGTAATGACGATATAACCTGTTCTATTAACAGGGCGCGACTGCAACATCGGATGCGATTTTTCCGTATTGCCACCAGCAATAGAAACAACAATATCACGAATTTTATCAGTGTAAGGCTTGAAATTTTGGGCCTTTATCTGAGCTTTGTTCAGCTTAGCTGCAGACACCATTTGCATCGCCTTTGTAATTTGCTTCGTCTTCTTTGTAGATGAAATTCTATTTTTTATATCTCTTAAAGAAGCCATGTTCCGTTCACCACCTTTTTACTAAACTGGTCTACCAACAATCAGAGGGATTTGAAACCTCAATTATTTTGAACTAACGAAGTTTTTCTTAAATGCTTGAATTGCAGCCTTCAGTTCGTTTTCGTCAGGCAGTTTACCAGTTGAACGGATTTGCTCTAAAAGATTCTTATTGTTGTGATCGAAGTGAGTGTAAAGTTCTTCTTCAAAACGTTTTACGTCTTCCACTGCGATGTCATCTAAGAAACCTTTTGTTAATGTAAAGAGAATTAGTACTTGCTTTTCAACAGCAAGTGGCTCGTGTAAGCCTTGCTTAAGTACTTCTACTGTACGTGCACCACGGTTAAGCTTAGCTTGTGTCGCTTTATCTAAGTCTGAACCGAATTGTGCGAACGCTTCTAACTCACGGTAAGAAGCTAAGTCTAGACGAAGTGTACCCGCAACTTTCTTCATTGCATTAATTTGGGCAGAACCCCCTACACGAGATACAGAAAGACCTGCGTTTACCGCTGGACGTACCCCTGAGAAGAAAAGATCTGATTGTAAGAAAATTTGTCCATCTGTGATGGAGATAACGTTTGTTGGGATATAAGCAGAAACGTCACCTGCTTGTGTTTCGATGAATGGTAATGCAGTTAATGAACCGCCACCTTTTGCATCACTTAACTTAGCTGCACGCTCTAATAAACGTGAGTGTAAGTAGAATACATCCCCTGGATATGCTTCACGACCTGGAGGACGACGAAGTAATAATGAAAGCTCACGGTAAGCAGATGCTTGCTTTGTTAAGTCATCATAGATAACTAAAACGTGCTTACCATTGTACATGAAGTGCTCACCCATAGTTACACCAGCATAAGGAGCTAAGAATAATAATGGAGCTGGTTGAGACGCACTCGCTGTAACAACAATTGTGTAATCAAGGGCACCTTGCTTACGAAGTGTTTCAACAACACCCGCAACTGTTGATTCTTTTTGTCCGATAGCAACATAGATACAAATCATGTTTTCGTTCTTTTGGTTAATGATTGTATCAATTGCAATTGCTGTTTTACCTGTTTGACGGTCACCGATGATTAACTCACGTTGTCCACGACCAATTGGAATTAAAGAGTCAATCGCTTTAATACCCGTTTGAAGTGGTTCGTGAACTGATTTACGGTCCATTACTCCAGGAGCGTTGTATTCAATTGGACGAGTTTCAGTTGTTTCAATTGGTCCTAAACCATCAACAGGTTGACCTAAAGAGTTAACTACACGACCAAGAAGTGCTTCACCTACAGGAACCTCCATGATACGGCCTGTTCTTTTTACCTCGTCACCTTCACGAATATCTGTGTAAGGTCCAAGAATAATAATCCCTACAGCATTTTCCTCTAGGTTTTGAGCCATACCCATTACACCGTTAGAAAACTCAAGTAGCTCTCCAGCCATAACGCTTTCTAAACCGTGTGCTAATGCAATACCATCCCCAACTTGGATAACGGTACCCACATCATTAATTTCAACTTCAGACTGATAGTCTTCAATTTGCTTTTTTATAATTGAGCTAATTTCATCAGCTTTGATGCTCATATCCTTCACCCCTATCTGCTAACGTTTTCCAGAAATCATACGACGCTCAATACGTCTTAGTTGGCTTATAACGCTACCATCATATATGCGATCACCAATGCGGACTTTAAAGCCGCCGATTAACTCAGGATCAACGATATTTTTAATGGTTAGTTTGCCTTTTCCAGATACTTTTGAGAAAGTTGCTTCAAAAGCAATTTTTTCAATATCTGTAAGTGGCTTGGCAGTAAATACTTTTGCTTCAGCTACACCTTGCTCTTCGTTTGTAAGCTTTATGAATTCTTCTACCATTTTAAAAAGAATCCCCTCACGCTTTTTATCTATGAGTAGGAATAATGTATTTAACAATGTGTCACTTATTTTCCCTTGAAAGCTTGCTTTTACAAGATCTTTCTTCTGGTCAGCTGACACTTTTGGATGTTTAAAGAACGTGTCAAATAGATTGGTATTTTCTACGACTTCACTAACAACCTTTAACTCATCTGTAGTTTGAGCTACCGCATTTTGCTCTTTTGCTAGTTCAAATACAGCTATTGCGTAACGCTTTGCAACGTGGTCTTGTTTCATAGGTCTTCGCCTACTTCTTTAAGGTAGTCTTCGATAAGCTTTGCTTGTGCTTGATCGTCAAGTTCCTTTTCGATCACTTTAGTTGCTACTAAAACAGAAAGAGACGCAACTTGCTCGCGTAGAGCAAAAACAGCTTGTTCTTTTTCTCTTTTAATTTCTGCTATTGCAGAATCCTTCAGTCTTTCAGCTTCAACTTTCGCTGATTGAATCATATCTTCTGTTTGTTGCTCAGAAAGTTTTTTCGCGTTTGCAATAATACTTTGAGCTTCAGTACGAGCTTTTTGAATTTCTTCGCGTTGTTCTACTAAGTATTTTTCTGCTTCTTCACGATTCTTTTCTGCAGATGTAATTTGATTTGCAATATGTTCCTCGCGCTTTTGCATCATCGCAATGATTGGTCCAAAAGCGAACTTTTTAAGTAACATAAGGAGAATCAAGAATACTACTAGTTGATAGACCGCATTGATCCAAGGAATATTTTCAAACAAAACATTCTCCTCCTTTTCTAATCTTACATAAGGAATGGCGAAGATTGATCATAAGTAACCTTCTCCGCCATTATAAAAAAATTAAAGATTAAGCGTTACCTAAGATTAAGAATGAGATAACGATTGCAAGGATAGGAAGTGCCTCTGCAAGTGGTACACCGATGAACATGATTGTTTGAAGTGAACCTTTCATTTCTGGTTGACGAGTAACCCCTTCTAAAGTAGCACGAACGATGATTGCTACCCCGAATGCCCCTGCGATTGCTGCTAATGCTGCTACGATTGCTGCTGATAAAAATACCATGTAAAAAATCCTCCTTTAAGATATAAAAATATTAGTTTTTTTTTATTATTACGCCCTGAATTAACAAGACAAATTGAATAACAATGTTAGATGTATCTCTCTTTATACTAAATTCTAATGGTCTTCACTAACTTTATGTGACATATACACCATCGTTAACATACAGAAAATGAAAGCTTGAAGTGAACCAATGAAGATACTGAATGCTTGCCAGACCATAAGCGGTAATGCTGTACCAAAGGCTATAAACAAACCACCTGTTCCTAAAGTTACGAGCATCATCATTAATACTTCTTTGGCATAAATATTACCGAAAAGACGCATTCCAAGCGTTAGAGTGTTGGAGAAGTCCTCAACAATTTTAAACGGGAACAAGAAAGGCACAGGTCGGAAATAATCTTTCCCATATTCTTTAACCCCTTTAATCTTAATACCATAGTAGTGAGTTAAAATAATAACAAATGCCGCTAAAGACAGTGTTAACACTGGATCTGATGTTGGTGACTTCCACCATACTTCATAAACCCCATCAGCAATTTTTGACTTAATCTCAAAAGGAACCCCGAGCATATTGGCGACAAATACATATAAAATAATTGTTAAACCCAACATGACAAAGTTCTTCCCGACTTTCCAATCCATATTACTATTAATAATGTTCTTGATAAAATCAACAAGCCATTCTAACGCATTTTGAGCACCTGTTGGTTTCATTTGAATTCTTCGCGACATGAAAAAACAAACACAAAAGACAATTGTCGCCGCTACTGTTGTCATTAAAATACTCGACATGTTGACGTCAAGGCCGAATATTACTCTCATAGGAGCTTTTGTTTCCAATTCGTTTCACCTCTTTTCTTACTATAGACGTTTTAATTGAAATAAAGAATTAACTAATATGATGATATAGGTGAGCATTACACCTATGACCACACTAATAAGGTGGAATTTATCGGGGTATCGGATAGCTATATACACAGCACCTAAAACCAGACCAAATCGAAATAATGTCCCTAAAGAAAATTTAGCTCGTCCTATTTCTACTGATTCGCCTATCCGTTTCACTTGGAAATATGTACTCCATAAGTTGCTTATGCTAATCATAGATCCTAATAACAGCCCTAGAAAAATCGATTTGTATGGAGTGGTAAAGGCTAAAATAACAAAAATGGTCATTAAAATAGCTGCATAAACTGTATAGCGTTTAGTTAAAGAAATATAGTCCACGATTACCGATCTTCTCCTTAAGAAAAACACGTTTTGAAAAACAGTTCTTCTCTTGTCCTATCACTAGACCTGATCTTTCAAGAAGTGCCTTATGACCATAATTACTCCGTAAGAACCCGTTCCAAGTCCTAATAATAGCCCTAAGATAAGGAATAATGAATTAGTTCCAAAGTAGCTATCAAGCCATCTGCCACCGAAAACACCGACTAAGATCGAACCTAGTAAATAGGAACTAATCGTTGACATAAGGGTTAAAGCTCGCATTGTTTGTTTAAAGCGTTTAGGATTTTGCATAAACACCTCTTAATTAATTGTGAATTTTGAATTGTGAATTAGTGAACGCATAGTTACGAGGAGATATACTCAAAAAATTCATAATTCATATTACCAAATTCATAATTAAACTGTTATGTAACAAATCAATACATTTTCCTTGTTAGGTCTTACAAATGTAAACCCTGTCATTATATCCTTTGTAATCGTACAATAGGGTACCTCATCTGTCAACGAATTTTATCAATTAAAAATATAGTTATTAGTATTCTTACAGTGCTAACTTTCCGTTGTATATAAGGCAAACCCGTGAACAAATCAAACAATATTCGACTTAATTATACCTAAGTCAACACAACTTGTTCAATATTTTACAAGAAATTACCATGATAATTTATAATGTAAAATTTAGAATGTAGAATGGTTTAGATAACGCTTCGAAGCTTGACTTCCCACGGTCTACTAATTTCTGTAATTTTACCTCTCGCAACCACAACTATACAATTTTTTATTTAATTATAAAATGCATTGGTGGAAATAAAACTTCAATTAAAATACTCCCACCAATTTTTGCATTCTACATTTTACATTTTACATTTTACATTCTCCATTCTACATTACCTTATCAGCATGTTATGTCCTGATATTTTCTCTGTATCTTCACCAATGTAAATCATTGTTTCGATTAAGTCTTCTTTACCTTCTTTTTTCGCATAGACAAGTGTTTTGTATAAACCTTCTTCTAGTTGAAGCTCGTCTAGTTCTACTTCAAGTAGACCGCGATCAACATTTTCTTTTACATCAAGGTACTGAATAAATTGGAATGTGTCTGGATCGTAAAGGGCAATTCCCACCTCTTCAGCGCCTCCTGGTAAGTACATCTCATAGCGATATTGCCCTTGTTCATCACCAAATTCAAAGGAAAAGGCCATTAACCTTGGATAATTCGGTTCTTCGATAAAAAACATATATGGAACTCGAACTGGGTCCCTCCCACCTTCAACAATAAACTCTCCATAGTGAATTCCTGATTGAAAAACACCTGGTAAGATATCAATTGTAATTGGAACTTTTCTTTCTTCACCAGGTTTTAATGTTATGGCGAAAGGAACTTTCCATTGAACACCGTCTGGAACGACAAATGGTGGCTTAACATGGTATGTTCTCACTTTTTGAGAACTGTTTTTTATTGTGATCTCAACATCTTTTTTATGCCTCGATTGTTCCCTTGTCCACTTTCCAAACCCTACTGTCCCAGGATAAACTAGCGTCTCAGCGTAAACTGCTTTCGCTACTTGGATACGCCCTGTACCCTGTTCATGCGGTGAATATGGCATCCCATCCTTATCTTCAATCGGTTTTGCCGTATTCATAATTGCTGCCTTTACTTCCTCTGGTGTCCAGTCAGAATGCGCTTGTTTCACTAATGCGGCTGTTCCTGCGACATGGGGGGCAGACATACTCGTACCATTTAAGCCTAGATACCCTTTTGGAATTGTACTATCAATGGCTACGCCTGGGGCAACAACATCAGGCTTGACCCCCCACGAGTGGGTGACTGGTCCCCTTGAACTAAATGGTGCAATTTGGTCTTCTTCTTTTCGGTAAATGGTGCGAAGATAATTTTTCTCTTTTAAATCAAGTTTATCTTTTAACCATTCGCCGTCCTCTTTTGAAATGGATACTACTGGAATGTCTAATTGCATTTCTAGTGATCCCATAAATTCGCCTGGCGTGTTATTGTAAATTATCACGCCACCAGCACCAGCTATTTGCGCTGATTTCGCTTTTTCAAAAAAAGGAATGACGCCCCTTTTTATAAGAACGAGTTTGTTTTTGACTTCTTTCATATCTTCCATTCGACCGAGACCTACTTCTTTGATCGGTAAATCTCTCTTAAATGTCCATGGTTTTGAACCAACCATCATATTAAGGGCAATTTCTCGCTCTTCACTTTCAAACGTTAAATAAGGTACTTTTAAAGGAGGTGTCGACGCTCCAACTGATATCGCCTTTAACGATGTCCCTGGTGAACCGACCGTCCACATATTTGGACCACTATTCCCGTTTGAGGTAACAGCAATCACACCTTTTTCGACAGCTTTATCGAGCGCAATACTCGTCGGCCAGTCAGGTCCATTCACTGTGTTTCCTAATGACAAGTTTATAATATCAACGCCGTCCTCTACAGCTTTTTCAATGGCTTCAATTACTTGTTCGGTTGTCCCTTTTCCACCAGGACCTAAAGCTCTGTAGGCGTAAATCTCGGCTTCCGGAGCAACACCTTTTATTTTTCCGTTGGCAGCAATAATTCCCGCTACGTGAGTTCCATGAATTGTAGACAGTCCTTGTTCTTTCGTTGTCTCCATCGGATCGCCATCATCATCAATGACATCGTAACCACCTTTGAAGTTTTTCTTTAAATCAGGGTGGTCATAGTCGATACCCGTATCGATAACAGCAATTTTAATTCCTTTACCCGTCAAGCGTTGTCCTTTTTTATCAAGTTTGCCACGGATATGGTCGCCACCAATAAACGGGACACTTTCATCCAAAGTCACTTCATATGTCCGTAACGGATCAATACGTTTAATGCCCGCAACCCCTTCAAGAAGCTCCACATCCTTCTTTTTTAGTTGCATTGAAAAACCTGTAAATAACGACTGAAACATTTTTCGCATTTGGCTATTTGGTAATTTCCCTTTTATCTTCGCCAGTATTTCATCCGGATTACCATCCACCTCTACCATAACAACAGTCTCTTCCTCAGCGTTTTCATTGTGAATTGGAGGGCGCTCTGGAAATTTAGCAGCTAGAACAGGCTGTATAACACTTAATGAAAAAATGATCGTTAACAAACATATTTTTTTCATACTTATCCGAATTTCCCTCCTTGTAATTAAATAGACTCTCGGCATTTGCCGAGCCTTGTGGCTCAAGGTTTTCTTGAACCAATTTATTTGTATCCCTCCTATTTCTAGGTGGGATTTTTACTTTAGTTTTCTTCTTCAATTGGAAATTAATTGTTGAAAAATATCATAAAAAAACTAAAAAAACACTTGACTTTTTAGTGGAACCCCAATAATCGCCGAGGAGGAATTGACTTCCTAACAATACGGTGAAATGGGGGATTTAAATGAAACCTGCGCTAATACCACATATCTCATATCAAAACTTCGTTTTAGACCAATTAAATACTCATTACTCAGGCGGTATACTGACTCTCGTACAAAAAGATTGGACTATTATCTCGAAGTTATGGATCACGGATCTTTCGTTTACCACTACGTGGCTTCATGATTCATATTCAGTTAAAGGTCCTGAGCCACGTGATCCTGCTTCCATGCTTCGCTCTTATCTTTTGTGTTTATTGACAAGTCCGACCCTGAGTATTACAGAATGGGTGAACCAACTCCATCGTGTTCCTCTTTACACGATCCTTAGCGGCTTTGAACCTGGGGATGTTCCAGGTGTCGGTACTTTTTATGACTTCTTCAGACGGCTATCAGGTTTTGAGAAGGCTAATGTAAAACCTTTTATTAAGCTCAAACGAAAAAAGAAGAAGAAGAAAAAACCGAAAAAGGGTGAAAAAGCAACTCCTAGAAACCCTGGTATTATTAGAAAATTAGTGGATCGTCATTTACGCAATGGCTCAAAACAAAAACAATTGCCGGGAGATCAATTATACGCGTTTTTTCAATCTCAATTTCTTGAAGTTTCAGCGAGATTGGGTTTGCTTGGGGATCCCCATTCCCTTGGTGTTGTTGGAGATGGGACACCCGTGGAAACAGCGAGATACCCAAGGAGCAAACCTATTTGTGATTGTAGTGCCCAAGGACTAACGAATTGTACTCATCCTCGTCGATATTCTCAACCTGACATCGACTCAGGTTGGGATAGTTCAAGGGAGAGGTACTTCAACGGATATCATCTCTACATGATATCCACTAGCGATAGCCAATACGACTTGCCGCTATATCCACGGCTGCATCCTGCTTCCCGGCATGATTCAGTCAGCCTAGTGGTTGGTTCAATTGAATTTTCGCAACGGTACACCTTGGGCACAATTGATAAAATCCTTCTCGATGCCGCACATGATGCAGAACCGATTTACGAATTACTGGACCATCATAATGTGGAACCATTTATTGATCTTAATGTTCGAACAAAGAAAAACTTCAGTACGCAAAGTGATATTCAGATTTCTCCCCTAGGCGTTCCTATTTGTCCAATTGGAATGGAAATGAAACCCAATGGGTTTGACAAATCTCAAAACCGCCAAAAGTGGCGTTGTCCACTAGCTTGCGGAACAAAAAATACATGTTCCACTCCGTGTTCTAAAGCGAAGTATGGCCGGACATTTCATACGTTTAAGCAAGATAATCTTCGTCTGTTCACTAAAACACCGAGGTCTTCTGAAAAGTGGAAACTGATTTATAAACGAAGAACTTCAGTTGAACGTTCGAACAAAAGAGAAAAAGTCGACTATCACTTAGAATCTGGGCGTCATCGCTCTACAAAAATGTGGTATGTCCGCTTATATTCAATCATGATGTGTCAACACATAGATGCTTGGTACAGTAGTCAGAAAGAGACTTTGAACATCCAAGAAATCATCTTTTCTAAGAGCGCCTAGTCATTTTTAAAAAATAGCAGCCGTAGGCTTATTTGGTATACACTTTTTTGAAAACACTATGAAAACACATCACTTTGCTGTCCTGTTAATGAAATTCCCAGTAAATTTTTTACAAATCTTCGATAAACTCATCATTTATTCCGAGAGTCTATTTAATTAACATTTTTTAGAGTTCCACAACATAGCAAAAACATGCGTGAGGACAGAGTAGAGTTTAGTGCTAGAATGCAGAATGTAAAATGTAAAATGATGTTGGTTATGCTTCGATGCGCTTTAGTGTAGAGTGGTGCGGGTGAATTCTTTGAAGCCAAAAAAAACCATACCACCTTAAATTCAGGTGATACGGCTCTTTAAAAACATCATTGAGGTACTCTCAACAATTCTACATTTTACATTTTACATTTTACACTCTAAACGATCTCGGTCTTTCTCCTTGTTTAAAGTGGTGGAGGATCGCTTCGACGATACGTTTTGAAGCAAAACCATCTCCATATGGGTTTGAGGCCTTCGCCATTGTTTTATAGGCTTGGTCGTCTACTAGAAGTTGTTTTGCAAGGTCATAAATCGTTTCTTCATTCGTCCCTGCTAGTTTTAACGTTCCAGCCTCAATTCCCTCTGGGCGCTCTGTCGTGTCTCTTAAAACGAGAACAGGAACTCCTAGAGACGGAGCTTCTTCTTGGACTCCACCAGAATCAGTAAGGATAATATGAGCTCTTGACGCGAAGTTATGGAAATCTAATACTCCTAGAGGCTCAATTAATTGAATGCGTGGATCATTGCCTAATACTTCATCGGCAATTTCTCGGACCACTGGATTTAGATGAACAGGATAGACAACTTGTAAATCTGGGTGTTCTGCCACTAAACGTTTAATCGCACGGAACATGTTACGCATCGGTTCACCTAAATTTTCACGACGATGAGCAGTTAATAAGAGAAGACGGTCATCACCTAGTTTATCTAACACTTCATGTTGATAGGTCTCAGAAACCGTCGTTTTTAAAGCGTCAATGGCTGTATTTCCTGTTATGTAGATTGTATCTTCTTGTTTATTTTCTGCTCGTAGATTGTCAGCAGATTTTTCTGTAGGTGAAAAATGAAGGTCAGCCATCACTCCAGTTAACTGGCGATTCATTTCCTCAGGAAACGGAGAATATTTATTCCACGTCCGAAGTCCTGCCTCCACATGACCAATGGCAATTTGATTGTAGTATGCAGCCAGGCTCGCAACAAATGTCGTCGTTGTATCACCATGGACAAGAACTAAATCTGGCTTTACCTCTTTCATCACTTGATCAAGCCCTTGAAGGACATTCACTGTCACATCGAGAAGAGTTTGTCTTGCTTTCATAATATTTAAGTCAAAGTCTGGCTTCACACCAAAAATTGATAACACTTGATCTAGCATTTCACGGTGTTGCCCGGTCACAGTAACAATTGATTCGATTTGATCTTTGTATTTTTCAAGTTCTAATACTAAAGGACACATCTTAATAGCTTCAGGACGAGTACCAAAAATCGTCATCACTTTAATTTTCTGATCCATGATTAAACCCCTTTTTAAAATGTAAAATTCAGAATGTAGAATGTAAAATGATTTGGGCTTTGCTTCAAAGCTAAACCGAAAAAATTTTACATTTTACATCTTACACTCTACATTAGATTATTTCGTTCCAAATAAGCGGTCGCCGGCGTCGCCTAATCCAGGGACGATATAGCCTTTTTCATTTAACTTTTCGTCCATAGCTGCTAAATAAATGTCAACGTCTGGGTGTTCTTTTTGAACGACTTCAACGCCTTCTGGTGCTGCAATTAAACACATTAATTTGATATTCTTAGCGCCACGTTTCTTTAATGAATTGATTGCTTCAGCCGCTGATCCACCAGTAGCCAACATTGGGTCAATGACGATAAACTCACGCTCTTCAACATCGGTAGGAAGCTTAACGTAATATTCAACTGGTTGTAATGTTTCCGGGTCACGGTATAGACCAACATGTCCAACTTTTGCTGCTGGAATTAGCTTTAAAATTCCGTCCACCATTCCTAAACCAGCACGTAAAATTGGAACTAGTCCTAATTTTTTACCAGCAAGTGTTTTTGCTTTGGCTGGACCAACTGGTGTTTCTACAGTCACTTCTTGAAGTTGAAGGTCACGAGTAATTTCAAATGCCATTAACGCTGCAACCTCGTCAACTAGCTCACGAAATTCTTTTGTTCCTGTGCTCTTATCTCTAATGTGCGTTAGTTTATGCTGAATTAATGGGTGATCAAAAACAAATACTTTGCTCATTATTATCCGCTCCTTATTGTTGTGAGTTATGTACTATATAAGGATGTTCAAAAAGTCCGATAATCATAGCTGTCAAATCTCTTCGTTAGCTCGCTTCTGTGGAAGCACTGCTCCTGCGTCTACCAGTTATTGCTTCGAAGAGTGTTTCCTCGTCGCAAGGCTGCAAAGATGCTTTTGGAACCAGTAGCCTTGCTCATGTATTAATACCATACATTCCGCTGCTCGAAGCTTCACTGCCTCGACCTCCTCGGCTCTGATTATCCTGCTTTTTGAACACACATCATATGTTAATATACCACGTAAAATCATTTTTGCTCCCTAAAGATTTTACATAAAAAGCAACGTTACTTCAAGGGCTATTTTTAAAAAGTGGAATTCGCATTAAGGTTTCAAAACTTAGAATAATTTAATTAGTGTCTAAGTTAGATACCCGAATTGCAAATGTTTATAACTAAAAAATTGGTTTCACTCGTAAAAGTCAATGTGTTCCAGCGATCCCACTAAAATTGGTAGCAATATTTGATGCTTTAGAGCAGTTCGAATTATTTATTAGCGAAAATCTTTCTTTTATTAGCCAAACTGAAAGACTTATTAGCCAAAACCAAGCTTTTATTAGCCAAACTAACGCATTTATTTGCCAAACGACAAAAAAGCACAAAGTTCGACAGTCGAGTTCTTTGTGCTTTCTTAAATAATTTATAGGTTTGGATATAAAGTATGTTTATTCATCAATGCTGTTACCCGATCTTTTGCTTCAGCAAGTTTTTCAGGCGCTTCGATATTTTTTAGAGTTAAAGCAATAATTTCACCGATCTCGTCCATATCGTCTAAGCCTAGGCCACGTGAAGTTACTGCAGCCGTACCAATACGGATACCACTTGTTACAAACGGACTTTGTGGATCAAATGGAATCGTATTCTTATTTGTTGTAATACCGATCTCATCAAGAGCATGCTCTGCTACTTTACCAGTTAGGTCTAAGCTACGTAAGTCAAGAAGAACTAAATGATTGTCTGTTCCGCCAGAAACTAAATTAATTCCTTCAGAAACGAGCTTTTTAGCCAGTTGATTTGCATTTGCCACAACGCGCTCGGCATAATTTTTAAAATCAGGCTGAAGGACCTCACCTAATGCAACTGCTTTAGCTGCAATTACGTGCATTAATGGGCCACCTTGAATTCCAGGGAAAATCGACTTATCAATTTTTTTCGCCCATTCTTCTTTACATAAAATCATCCCACCGCGAGGTCCGCGAAGTGTTTTATGCGTTGTTGTTGTCACAAAGTCTGCATATGGAACTGGATTTTCATGCACTCCAGCAGCAACAAGTCCTGCAATGTGAGCCATATCTACCATAAAATAAGCGTCAACTTCGTCAGCGATTTCACGGAACTTCTTGAAGTCAATCGCTCTAGGATAAGCGCTTGCCCCTGCGACAATTAGCTTAGGTTTATGTAATCTAGCTTTTTCGGCTACATCTTCATAATTAATTGTGTGTGTTACTTCATCGACACCATATTCTACAAAGTTGTACTGAACTCCACTAAAATTAACCGGGCTTCCATGAGTTAGGTGACCCCCGTGGGAAAGGTTCATCCCTAGAACAGTATCCCCATGGTTTAAGATTGTAAAATAAACAGCCATGTTCGCTTGAGCACCTGAATGTGGTTGAACATTGACATGTTCAGCACCGAAAATTTGCTTTGCACGATCTCTAGCAATGTCTTCAACTACGTCAACATGTTCACAACCACCGTAGTAGCGCTTGCCAGGATACCCTTCAGCATATTTATTTGTTAGGACTGAGCCTTGTGCCTCCATTACCGCTTCACTTACAAAGTTTTCTGATGCAATTAATTCAATTTTGTCACGTTGTCTTGATAATTCATCTTGCATTGCTTCATAAAGTTTTGGATCCTGTTGCTTTAGCCTTTCCATTTTACAATCCCCTTCCAAGCTTTAAATCGTTAAAATTACATGTTCACTATTTTATCACATTTAATGAACTTTTCATTGAAAATTTAAACATCTTTCAGAATTTTACATAAAAAGCGAATTTCATAATTACCTAAAACGAGTCACAACAGACTATATTTCGTTGTGAGTGACTCTACGCAATTAAATATAGGATCTCTTAATGGCGATAATATAAAATTTGAAATTCATTAAACTAAACCCTTAAAAAATTAATCACAGTTACCATCTTCTTGTTGTCGTTCATAAACTGCCCTAACTCCACCTATTAATTTTGGCCTTGTAATTGCTAAAGTTAGATGGGCTTGTCCAACCAATTTGATTTGACTTCTTATCGGAACAGCTACATGTTTCAAATGCATACCAATTAACGTATCACCTATATCAATTCCCGCATCTGCCTTAATAAATTCGACAACGGTAGGATTTTTAAGCTGCTTATATGCATGGGAAGCCATAGAGCCTCCAGCTTTTGCAACTGGTATAACTGACACTTGCTCTAAATTATATTGCCTTTGTGTTTTTTCTTCAACAACTAAGGCTCGATTTAAATGTTCACAGCATTGAAATGCAAGTTGGACACCTGTTTTTTGGTGGAACGAAAGTAACGCTTTAAAAATAGCTTCAGCCACTTCATTTGTTCCTGCCGTTCCAATATGTTGCCTGATAACTTCACTCGTACTTGTACCAATGACCAATACATGATTGTCAGTTAAGTTCATTTTTTCTCCTAAATCAACTAACGCCTGACTCACTTGTTCGTAAATTTCATGTATACTTTCCACCTAAATCACCAACCTTGTTAGAATGTAAAATGTAAAATGTTGAATGTAAAATGTTGAATGTAGAATGTAAAATGTAGAATTCTTGAAGGTTTAGCTTCGTAGCATTTTCTTAATAGCAATTCTATTCTTCATTCTGAATTTTACATTTTACATTTTTGAAAAATCCACCAAATAGAGTTTTTGCTCTATCTGATGGATTTAATAAGTGTCTATTTTTCTAATAAAGTGATTTTCTCAACTCGACGGGCGTGACGGCCACCTTCGAATTCTGTTTGTAACCAGACTTTTGCAACTTCTCTTGCTAACCCCGGACCAATTACTCGCTCACCCATAGCTAAAATGTTACTATCGTTATGCTCTCTCGTTGCTTTTGCACTAAACGTATCATGAACTAGTGCGCAACGAATTCCGCTGATTTTATTAGCTGCGATGCTCATACCAATACCTGTGCCACAAATTAAAATGCCACGGTCTACTTCTCCACTAGCAACTTTCTTCGCTACTGGTAATGCATAATCAGGATAGTCGACAGACTCGTCACAAGCACAGCCAACATCCTCATATTGGATGTTCAATTCATCCATTAGATTTTTAATTTCTGCCTTAATATTTATTCCACCATGATCTGAACCAATTGCTACTTTCATGTTAAGCCTCTCTTCTGTAAAAATATAATTATGTTGTGAATTTCCCAATTGTCTTTTGTAATTCGTTAGCTTGAGTCGCTAGAATTTCAGCCGATGCTGCAATTTCTTGCATAACTGCTGTTTGCTCTTGAGTCGCAGAAGAAACTTCTACTGTCCCTGCTGATGTTTCTTCAGCAATAGCCGCTACTTCTTGAGATTCTTTCGTAGTAACCCTAATTGATTGTAATTGACGATTAATAATCTCTGTTATATCTTGAACCGCATTTGCAACTTCATTCACTGATTTTGTCATATCCGCAATAGCTTCGTTTGTATGAGAACCTTTTACTGCTTCTTTATTGGCAACCTCTACTTGTTTAGAGATTTGTGAAACAACATTAGCTACCTCGTCTTGAATATTTTTAATCAACTGAGAAATACCTTGAACGGCTTTTGAACTCTCATCAGCTAGTTTACGAACTTCATCAGCAACAACTGCAAACCCTCGACCTTGATCACCAGCCCTTGCAGCTTCAATTGATGCGTTTAGTGCTAGTAAGTTTGTTTGTTCAGCAATATCCCCAACTAAAGAAATAATCTCGCCTACTTTTCTAGCATGAGATTCTAAACGACCTACTACTGTTAATGAATTTTGATTGTCTTCTGCTAGTTGATTAATCCCTGATACGAGGGAATGAATCACTTGTTTACTTTCTTCTAGCGTTTCTACCATTTCAATTGATAGTTGTCTTGAAGCGTTCGCTCGTTCTTGCACTTGATCTGCCAACTGCATTACATCTTCCATTGACTCTGCCGTATTTTGAATAGCACTAGCTGAATTTTCAGCTCCAACAGCAATTTCATCAACTGTTCGCCCAATATTTTCAGCTTGAAGAGCTGCAGCTTGAGATGCCGTTTTGATTTCACTTACTTTTTCATTTGTTAACTCGAAGTTTGTCCCAATATCAGAAACCATTCCTCGTAGGTTATGAACCATTTCTTGATATGCTAAACCTAAGGCACGAATTTCATCATCAGATTTTGTCACTTCAACATCAACTCTAATATCGCCATTAGCAACCTTTCGTGATGCTGCTTCTAGCTTTGTTAAAGGTTTTGTAATTAACCCAGCTGCAAAGAACCCAAGAATTCCACACCAAAAGACACCAAGTACTAATGTAATGACTGTGAAAATATCCTCGTTCACACCTAGTTGGCTACCTAATAATTCGCTTAAGTAAAAAATAAAAAAGGCACTTGTTGCATAAGTAACTGCCGCAACTGTTGAAATACCTACAACCATTTTCTTTCGTAGACTAAATTTGTATTTCTTCTTCTCGTTCATTGCGCGCCTCCCGCTTTCCCATTAGATAGTTTTAGAAAATAAGGCCTGTACGAGAGCCTCGTCTCTGTTTAAATTTAACAATACTCTTTTATATCCTTGCTAGCATTTTATCAATTGCGTCTTCAATTTCCAAAGCGGTTCTTCTGTACACATCAACTGAACCTCCAAAAGGATCAGAGATATCCATACAAGGCATAAGATTTTCTAATCTCTCAATTGCGTCACGATCTTCTTTAATTAAGTTTTGAAGCGCTTTCGTTAAGTGGTCAAGTTGCTTTTTCGCCTCTAGATCTGTGCGTCTATTCAACTCTTCAATTTCTTCCTTATGTTCTTGTAAAAATTGAGCTTGTTTTAATTCTAGTTGAGCATAATGGTGTTGAAGTTGTTGACGGATTCCCTCTATATCTTTGTCATATGCAAATTCTTTCAGTGTATGTATTTTATCGACAAAAGCAGGAAATTGTTTAATCAGAGTTGCCTTATGACTTTCTGTTAGTGTAAAGACTATATCAGCCCAATTCAACAATTCTTCACTCACTTGATTTGAACTATGATCAAGAGTAATCCCTTTCTCAGCTAATACCTCTAATGTACCTCCAGATGCATTCATTCCCGGTAACGCATAAACACCAGCTGACTTAACTAGAGCGTCAGGACGTTTCTCTTTTAAAAGAGCTTGTGCAAGGGGACTTCTGCAAGTATTGCCTGTACACACGAAGAGGAATCGTTTCATTTCCTCACTTCCCTTCTACTTAATGTTACAATGTTTTGCAAAAATATATAAGAGTCTTTTTATAAAAATTTCTGAATTTTTTCCAACATTAATTTCCCAACATAAAAATCACCTTAAAAAATGTTAACAACAACGAATTGCCGTTAACATTTATAGTTTATCATAAATAGAAAGAATAACCCTTTACTATTTTTCTAAATTGGCCATAAAAGTTTTATTCCAAACCCTAATAAAATACATCCACCTAATAATTCACCGTAAACCCCTATGTACCCTTGAACTTTCTTTCCAATAATTAAACCAAGCCAAGACAAGCCCATGCTAATAAACCCAAAGCTTAACAACGTAATAACTGTTTTTGCTCCGATCATTCCTAGACTCAATCCAACTGAAAAACTATCAACACTCACGCTTAATGCAAACAATAACAGACCAATACTTACTGGATGTAGCGTCCTACCTTCTTCATCGTCTGAAAATAAAGCTGAATATAACATTTGTAAACCAAGGGCAACTAATAGAACCCCACCAATTAGAATGGCTACGATGCCAAAGTACTGTGATAAAAACTTCCCAATGACAATTCCTAGAAATGGCATAATTACATGAAAAGCACCGATCGTAACGCCTATTTTAAAAATATGCTTATAACGTAACCCTAGCATTCCCATCCCAAGAGCCAAGGAGAAAGCGTCCATGCCCAAGGCAAATGCCATAATACTTATCGTTAAAAGTTCACTCAACAAAGGATCTCCCCCCTAGTACATGCTACTCTACCCTATGCACGTCCGAGGGGAATTATGTGAATTTATAAAGTAGAATGTAGAATGTAAAATGTAGAAT
The DNA here is from genome assembly GCF_001866075.3 of Anaerobacillus isosaccharinicus. Classification (GTDB taxonomy): domain Bacteria; phylum Bacillota; class Bacilli; order Bacillales; family Anaerobacillaceae; genus Anaerobacillus; species Anaerobacillus isosaccharinicus. The sequence goes on from NZ_CP063356.1 coordinate 1,282,935, forward strand.
TCCTTAGGTTTCGCTTCGTTGAATAACCAAACTAATTCTACATTCTGCATTTTAAATTTTACATTTAACAACGTCCCCACCTGCTGCTTTTGTGAGGCGGTTCATGATGGCTTTGCCGACGCCTTCTTCTGGGAAGGTTTCGCTGAAGATGATATCTAGGTCATACTCATCGAATTTTCTTAAGACTTCATAGAGGTGTTGCGCGACTGATGATAAGTCTTTTACTGAACCACACGGTAAAATAACATCCGCTTCATATTCAACTTGATTTTCAACTGTCGTCAGTATACCTACTTTTTTGCCTTTTGCTTTTTCAGCTAAAACTTGTTGCTGTAAAAAAAGCGGATTTCCTTCAACTAAAAATAATTTTGCCTTTGGAGCATAGTGTTTATATTTTAACCCTGGCGATTTTGGAGCTTGTCCATCTTCTTCAAGCGCTGGATCAACTGAAACTGGCCCAATAACTTCTTCAAGCTGTTCCTTTGTAACACCACCCGGGCGTAAAATCATTGGAATTTCTGTTGTACAGTCAAGTACCGTCGACTCGACTCCCACACCCGTAGCCCCACCATCGACAATCCCAGCAATTTTCCCATTTAGATCATCAAATACATGTGCAGCTGTTGTTGGACTCGGTTTACCTGAAACATTGGCACTTGGTGCTGCAATCGGTAAGTTTGCTTCAGCAATTATGGCAAGAGCCACTGGGTGATCCGGCATTCGAACAGCAACTGTGGATAATCCAGCCGTGACATTTTCTGCGATTCCCTCACCTTTGTTCAATACTAGCGTTAATGGTCCCGGCCAAAAGGCATTTATAAGTTTGTTGGCATGCTCTGGTATATCTTGAACAAGCGGCTGTAATTGTTCCATTTTAGCAATGTGAACGATTAGTGGGTTGTCAGAAGGTCTTCCTTTTGCTTGAAAAATTTTGGCTACTGCCTCGTAAGAATACGCGTTAGCTCCTAAGCCATAGACAGTTTCCGTAGGGAAGGCTACGACTTCATTTTCTCTTATCCACATGGCAGCTTCTTTTATTTGTGGAAAACTCAAATTCACATTTTCAACTAACCACTTCTTTGTTTCAATGATAGCCATTGTAAAAACTCCTTAATTGTCAATTATATATGTATTGTGGACAACTTATTCTAGTTGACCGAAATGGAATAAAAAATAGTTATCCACTAGTTGTGGATAACCTGTTGATAAATATAATTACTTAGAAATAAAGATTATGCTTTAAATTTACTTTATTATAACATTATTTGTCCACAAGTATTTCCTACTAGAGGTCTTTTGTGGATAACGCTAACACTTTTGTTACACCATCTACATACTGGGCAAAGTGCTCTGATGCCCTTAAATGCTTTGGAATTTCATTTTCCTCAAGGATCCGAAACCCGATATATTCGAAAAATGGCAACGATGAGTTTGTTAATAAATATAACGTTTCATACCCTTTTTGTTTGCCGTACGAAACCGCTAATTCAATAAAATCTAAGCCGATTTTTGCATTCCAACTTTCCGATGACATCACGAGAGATCTTAACAATCCGTCTTTTTCAATTGGTTCAAAGCCAACAGTGCCAATTATCTTTTTCTCTGGGTCTTCAACAACAAGAAAGTTATCAATATTTTGCTCAATTCCTCGTTCAGATAAACTAGCTTTTGCTAATAAGTGCTGGATCGGTAACAAATCTTTTGCTGTAGCTATTCTTATTACGATTCCCATTCCTTCTCCTCCTACAAAATGGCTTGTACTACCATCCTATGAAAGAGATTAAGAGAATATCACTTTTTTTTGTAATACATGAAAGATCCTAATAACATTAATGAATGTCCTTAACTAAACAAACTTTTAATACTGTTAAAAATCTCTACTACGAAAAAACGAACTTCAGTTTCTTCTTGCTCTTGATCACTATCTGCCACAGCATCTCCGTTAGCAAAATCAATAAAGCATAGCGGTGGGAAGAGAACACACCACCAATTCTCACCTTTGCCTTCACCAATCGTAATTAAAACCGCCTCATACATTCCAGCTGGATAAACGACGTTTCCATAAAGCTTTGTTGGAAATTGCACTTCATTAAACTCTACTGTAAAACTGTCTGTCACACCAATTCTAGCAAGCTCGTATTCAACGATGGCTTCGATTTTATCTAGCTGAGATTCAATAACATCTCTTGCGTTATCAATCGATTCTAACTCGGTTACCCAATTTGTGATCTCAGCATTTACTTGGTCACGAATTTCTCGTTTTAACCATTGGTCTTTCGGAGAGTCACTATTAGCTAAAATTCTAAGGCGAATCGCATCCTCTGGAATTGTCACCATATTAGCTGCCGTTACCGACATACTTCTTTGAGCCTCCCAGCTCATTATTAAAACTAGTAAACTAGTAATGATATATACAACCATTTTTTGATTTAATCTCATTTTCATCCCCCACCCTTTCAATAGTATAAGTGTGGACAAGATTACGAGATTTAAACCTAGTTTTTTAAAAAAATTTATAATTTAAAATGTAGAATGTAGAATTAATTGAGGGCTTTGACTGGAAGCATTACATAGGAATTAAAAATTCATCCTTTACCGCTCCGCTTCGAAGCAACACTTTCTCCAATTTTACATTTTAAATTCTACATTCTACATTAAAGTAGCAAATACCATCCTATCTTTCCCGTTGATGTCAAAGACGATTTCGGTGTGAGCTTTTGGGAATTGGCTTTTGATTAGAGCTTCTACTTGTTTGCTTTGGCCGGCACCGACTTCAAAAGCGATAATCCCTTTTTCGTTTAAAACGAGTGGAATTTGGGCAATTAATTTTTCATATAGCTCATACCCTGATATGCCTCCAACTAAGGCTAATGTAGGTTCATGATCACGAACATTTTTTGCAAGCAAATGAAAGTCTGCTTCTGATATATAAGGTGGGTTTGAGACAACAACATCAACCTTTTTTTTCTGCTCAATTAAAGGTTGGAGCAAATCTCCTTCTAAAAATTGAACATTGGCAGCTAATCTTTGAGCGTTTTTCATTGCTACCATCGTAGCTTCAGGAGAAATATCTACCGTTGCAACTGAGAGTTTTGAGTTTTCTAAGGATAGTGAAATAGCAATGGCACCACTGCCTGTACCTATATCAACAACTGAAATTGATGATTGATCAGAGAAAACTTTGCTGATGCGTTGTAAAAGTCCTTGAACTAACTCCTCCGTTTCAGGCCGAGGAATTAAGACGTGTTCATTTACAACAAATTGCCTGCCATAGAAATCCTCGACACCAGTAATGTGCTGGACAGGAGTTCCCTCTGCAACCCTATTTAAAGCATCTTTAAACGCTTTTTCGACGTCTAATGGAAGCTCATCTTGAAGCATACTAAAAAGCTTGGCACGATCGATCTCAAGGTAATGCTTTAATAAAATTTCCGCAATTGGATGTTCAAGCTCATTTTCAGTTAAAAAAGAAGAAGCCCAGCGGAGGGCTTCGAAAATTTTCATTGGTTGCTTAGCCATTATTCGTCAGCCTGCTGCATTAAGCTTGCTTGTTCTTCTACAACTAACGCATCGATAATTTCATCAAGCTTACCTTGTAAAATTTGATCTAACTTTTGTAACGTTAAACCAATCCGATGATCCGTAACGCGACTTTGCGGGAAGTTGTACGTACGGATGCGCTCTGAACGATCTCCTGTACCAACAGCTGATTTTCTTACTTCATCATATTCTGCTTGTTGCTCCTGTTGCATTTTATCAAAGATACGAGCTCTTAAAACTTTCATCGCTTTATCTTTGTTTTTATGTTGAGACTTTTCATCCTGACACGTTACAACAGTATTTGTTGGAATATGCACGACACGAACTGCCGATGCCGTTGTATTAACACTCTGTCCACCAGCTCCACTTGAACAGAACGTATCAACACGAATATCTTTCTCATGGATTTCAATTTCAACATCTTCTGCTTCTGCTAATACAGCTACTGTAGCTGTAGACGTATGAATTCGACCACCTGATTCTGTTGCCGGAATACGTTGAACACGATGGGCACCATTTTCATACTTAAGTTTTGAGAATGCACCGGCACCGTTAATCATAAAGATAATTTCTTTATAACCACCGATCTCCGTATAGTTTGCTTCAATAACTTCTGTTTTCCAGCCACGAGCCTCAGCGAAGCGTGTATACATCTTGTATAAATCACCTGCAAATAATGCAGCTTCATCTCCACCTGCTGCGCCACGAATTTCCATAATAACGTTTTTATCATCATTAGGGTCTTTTGGAAGCAACAAAATTTTGAGCCTTTTCTCCAACTCTTCTTTTTGCTCTTCTAGCTCGTTAATTTCCATTTTAACCATTTCATACATGTCATCATCAAGTTTTTCTTCAAACATTGACTTTGCATCTTTATATTGAGTGACTACTTCTTTATACTCTCTATACGCTTGTACTGTATCTGTTAAGTTTGATTGCTCTTTCGAATATTCACGAAGTTTCGTTGTATCATTAATAACATCAGGATCACTTAATAGCTCATTTAATCTTTCATAGCGATCTTCTAATGACTGTAATCGTTCAAACATGCCCATTCACCTCTTTTTATAGCATAACATTATAATTATAGTATAACAGCAACGGATAGTCAAAGGTTCTATGTAAGAAATGCGAATGTGCCGCGTATAATTGAAAAAACAAAGCCTCTTCTTGAGTAATCGATTTTACAATTTGCAACTAGTAACCGTAGGCATTGTGTGCTAGACAATGAAAAAAGAAAGTGAACTCGATTTGAGTCCACTTTTCTATTGGTTAATTTGTAAATGAATATCGTAACGTTGCATAGCTTTCGTTAATACTTCTTGCAAATTGGCCTGTTGTTGCTTGCGTTCCTTTTTATCGTCTGCATGTATAGTAGCATTTACCCAAATGTCTTTCCCAACAATAAAAATAGGACCAGGTTCGGCTCCTTCTTGACGTATAATTGTACGGATTTTATCTTGGTCATCTCCAAAGTCTGGACGATGACGGTCTAATGTTCGAAAACTTGGCGTTTGATTAATCATTCCATCATATCGGTATTCATCTACATCATCACGGATAACACCATAATTGATTGGCCCAGGACCCAATAAACCATAGGCAACTTGATTACCATCTACCCTGTTTTGCCCTGCCTCTGGGGGATTTATTGGTGAACATGCACTTAACATGAATATAACCACAATCATTAGTATTGCTTTTTTCATGAAAACACCTCCTACCACTAGCTTACCCAAGACAAATAAAATAATTGCGGTTTGAGCAGCTCTTGTAGATGTAAATTTTGTGATTTCAGGGCAAACAAAAAACCAATCCTTTAAGAAAGATTGGTTTGTTCTTGCTTTATAGTTAATAATTCCGGCTTACCTGGGACTTCATGACAATGTCTACATCTTGGTTCGTAGGACTCAGAGGCACCGACTAAAATGATTGGATCGTTGTAATTAGCCGGTTCACCATTAATTAATCGTTGCGTTCGACTTGCTGGAGAGCCACAAGATAAACAAATTGCTTGAAACTTTGTCACTGTTTCCGCTAAGGCCATTAATGTCGGTACAGGACCAAATGGTTCACCGCGGAAGTCTTGGTCTAATCCAGCAACAATAACTCGGATTCCCCGATCAGCTAGGGATTGAACAACAGCAATTATAGCACTGTCAAAAAACTGTACTTCATCAATAGCAACGACTTGGGTGTCAAAATCGATAAGGTCTAAAATATCCATTGATGCTTTAACAGGTTTTGCTACCACCTTTGTCCCATTATGGGATACCACTTCTTCACTACTATAACGATTATCTAGAGCTGGTTTAAAAACTTGAACTTTAAGTTTTCCAAAGCTTGCTCTTCGAACGCGTCGAATAAGCTCTTCCGATTTCCCCGAGAACATACTTCCACAGACAACTTCTAACCAGCCTTCTTTTCTTGTTAAATGCATATGTTTTGTCTCTCCCATCAATGATGTTCAAGTATTCTCTCCCTAAAAGAGATCGACTTATACGATTTTTTTCAACATTTCTATATTACAGCTTTTTCGACCAAATTTCATGGTCCTTTTGTATTCTTCTTTAAGAAGATGTTAAAAAAGTCCGGTATACAAGCTTGCGAATCTCTTCGTTGGCTCGCTTCTGTGCTGCTCATGTATTATTAACATACATTCCGCTGCTCGAAGCATCAAAGCATCGACCTTCTCGGCTCTGATTATCCTCCTTTTTAAACACGCACTTTAAGTTTTATTATGTAGAATACAAACAGTAGCTGATGTTTATGAGCATAAGAGCAAAAAAAACAGGCAAGTAAAAGATCGCTTGCCTGTCTTCTTTATTTTTTGATTACTTAAGGTTGTATTTCTTCTTGAAGCGATCCACACGTCCACCAGCGTCAGCAAACTTCTGACGGCCTGTGTAGAATGGATGAGAGTCAGAACTAACCTCTACTGTAAGTAGTGGATAAGTTTTGCCATCTTCCCACTCAATAGTCTCTTTCGAGTACTTAGTTGAGCCACTTAAGAACATAAAACCTGTACTTGTATCCTTAAATACAACTTTTTGATACTTAGGATGGATTTCCGGTTTCATACTTGTCATCTCCTTTTTGCCCTGAATCTCTTCGAAACAGAGTTAACTAGGTGCTATTTTAAGTAACACCTTTTTCACACATGACGAAATTATATCAACTTAAAGTTCGTTTTGCAACTGTAATTTTGTGGGTAAAGCTCCTAGACCTCGAGGTCAAATAACCTGGAAGATAAAAAGTGAAAAAGCACACTTTTTTCTTCCAGAACATTTGCTTGTCGGGGCTAATCAAGGCGCTTACGCTTTTCGATTTGTCTAGCTTTAGCGCCTAGCCCCTCGAGGTCAAATAACCTGGAAGATAAAAAGTGAAAAAGCACACTTTTTTCTTCCAGAACATTTGCTTGTCGGGGCTAATCAAGGCGCTTACGCTTTTCGATTAAGATCGAACTTTTCGGCCAGCTTTATCTTCTTCAATTGAAGCAAAAAACTCTTCGTTTGATTTCGTTGCTTTAATTTTGCGAATGAAATGGTCTACATATTCTGAAGAGTCTTTCATTGTCTTACGGATTGCCCATAGGTTTTCAAGCTGTGATTTAGGTAAAAGAAGCTCTTCACGTCTTGTACCTGAACGTAAAATATCAATCGCTGGGAATATGCGTCGTTCTGCAAGCTTACGATCAAGATGAAGTTCCATATTTCCAGTTCCTTTAAATTCCTCGTAAATAACCTCATCCATACGTGAACCGGTATCTACTAATGCTGTAGCTAAAATAGTTAAACTACCGCCTTCTTCGATGTTTCTCGCTGCACCAAAGAAACGTTTAGGACGATGGAATGCCGCTGGGTCAATACCACCAGATAGAGTACGTCCACTTGGCGGAACCACTAAGTTATAAGCACGAGCTAAACGAGTAATGCTATCCATCAAAATAATCACGTCTTTTTTGTGCTCAACAAGACGCATGGCGCGTTCAAGAACAAGTTCAGCTACTTTGATGTGATTTTCAGGAACTTCATCAAACGTTGAGCTAACAACTTCTGCATCTACCGAACGTTCGATATCCGTTACTTCCTCAGGACGCTCATCAATTAAGAGAACAATCAATTCCGCATCAGGATGATTGATTGAAATGCTATTAGCAACTTCCTTTAATAAGAGTGTTTTACCTGCTTTTGGAGGAGCCACAATTAAGCCACGTTGCCCAAACCCTACTGGAGAGATCATATCAATAATTCTCGATGAAACTTTTTCAGGAGCAGCTTCTAATTGGATTTTCTTTTCTGGATATAACGGTGTTAATGCTGGAAAATGAGGGCGGCTTTTCGCTGTTTCTGGATCATCACCGTTAACAGCTTCTACATGAAGTAGTCCATAAAAACGTTCATTTTCTTTAGGTTTTCTAACTTTCCCTGAAACTTTATCTCCGTTTCTAAGCTCAAATCTACGAATTTGCGAGGCAGAAATATAAATATCCTCGGAGCTAGGTAGGTAATTAATTGGTCTTAAAAAGCCAAACCCTTCTGATGAAACGATATCTAATGTTCCTTCCATAAACATTAATCCATCTTCTTCTGCTTGTCCTTTTAAAATAGCAAAAATTAATTCTTTCTTTGTTAACTTGCTGTAAGAAGTTACCTTAAATTGTTTCGCTAATTCATATAACTCACGTAACTTTTTAGTTTCTAATTCGGCAATATTTACTCCCATATTTGACACCACTTCTTTTTAATAGATTTTTTATATAGTAACGCACTAAAAATGCCTCTTGCACATAAAGAGAAAGAATAGATAAAAGTTCAAATTTTCATAATCGGAATTTATTTTTGAAAGAAAGGGTAAATGTTGTGTGAAGATAAAAACTGAGGTTCAGTTGTCTCTTAAGAAGATATTCAAAAAGAACATTTTGTAATGCCCTTAACTTTTTATAGCGCTCAAAACAACGAGTGAAACTAGTTCCTACTCGTACCCTTGTTTAATAATATCATGAAATTGTTGTTTTTCTATTAAACATATAGTTTCAATTATTATTTTAACCATATCTGCCACTCTTATTCAAGAGAATAGCTTTGATTTTTAGATAGGGCCTCTCTATTTTTCTACTCTATTATAACTTAAAACTTGCTTATTGTAAAGAACGTTTGTTCGTTTATACAATTGAAAAATGATAGAGTTTAGAGTAATAAACCCTCTAAACTCTAGTAAAACTATTATTTAATAAATAGATCCGGCTTCTTTCTCAAGCTATGTTTTCCATCAATAAATCTTACTGTCCCTGATTTGGCACGCATAACAATTGATTGAGTGAAAGCAACCTCACCTTGATAGCGAACACCTTTTAATAATTCTCCATCAGTCACACCTGTAGCAGCAAAAATGCAATCGTCACCTTTAACTAGGTCATCCATAAGTAAAACTCGGTTTACATCATCAATGCCCATTTTTTTACAACGTGCTATTTCATCATCGTCTTGTGGAAGTAATCTACCTTGAAGTTCTCCGCCAATGCACTTAAGAGCAACGGCTGCCAAAACACCTTCAGGAGCTCCACCAGAACCTAACAAAATATCAACACCTGTATCTTCAAAGGCTGTATTTATTGCCGCAGCCACATCGCCATCTTGCATAAGCTTAATTCTCGCACCAGCATCACGAATTTCTTGGATTAGTTTTTCGTGACGTTCACGTTTTAATATAGCTACGACAATATCTTCAATGTTTTTATTCTTTGCTTTTGCGACTGCTTGAAGGTTTTCGAGAACTGTAAAATCAAGGCTAACCTTTCCAACAGATTCAGGACCTACAGCTATTTTATCCATATACATATCCGGTGCATGAAGTAAGTTGCCATGATCAGCAACTGCTAAAACTGCTAAAGCATTCCACTCACCACAAGCAACAATGTTCGTTCCTTCTAAAGGATCTACTGCAACGTCTAATCGTGGTCCATAACCGTTTCCAAGCTTCTCACCTATGTATAACATTGGAGCTTCATCCATTTCTCCTTCACCAATGACAACAGTGCCTTTCATTGGGATCGTATCAAACACGTCTCGCATCGCTTGTGTTGCTGCATCATCTGCGTTATCTTTATCTCCTCTTCCCATCCAACGACCAGATGCGATCGCAGCCGCTTCCACAACACGAACAAGTTCCATTGTTAAACTTCTCTCCATTACTACTCCCCCATTCTCTAATGTAGAATGTAAAATGTAGAATTTAGAATGATTTTAGCAACACTTCGAAGCTAAACCCACTCGAATTCTACATTCTACATTCTGAATTCTACATTTTAAGCGTTTTCCACTTCTTTCATTTCTTCGGCATTCATTTTTTCTCGCCAGATTTTTGCTCCGAGTCCGATTAATTTTTCTTCTAAGTTTTCGTAACCGCGGTCGATATGTTCGATACCTGAGATTTCAGTAATTCCCTCTGCCATAAGTCCAGCTACAACAAGTGCTGCACCAGCTCGTAGGTCGCTCGCTCTAACTTTTGAGCCTTGTAGCTGAGTCGTGCCACCATTAATGATTGCAGATCTGCCTTCTACTTTTACGCTGGCACCCATTCTTCTTAATTCATCTATATGTTTAAATCTTGCGTTATAGATCGTATCCGTCACAATACTTGTGCAACTTGCTTTTGTTAATAGCGAAGTAAATGGTTGTTGTAAATCTGTTGGGAAACCTGGATATACTAAAGTTTTAATATCAACACCTTTTAAGTTTCCAGTTTGGTAAATATAAATTTGATCATCGTTCGTCTCAATGTGAACGCCCATCTCACGAAGTTTCGCAATTAAAGATTCTAAGTGGTCTGGAATGACATTATCAATTAACACTTGTTTTCCCATGGCAGCTGCCATAATCATATAAGTTCCTGCTTCAATACGATCAGGAATAATCGAGTGGCGACAACCGTGCAGTGAATCTACACCATCAATTCGAATCTCATTTGTGCCAGCACCTTTTATCTGAGCCCCCATGCTTGTTAATAAAGTTGCAACATCAATAATTTCTGGTTCTTTTGCTGCATTTTCAATCACAGTTCTGCCTTTGGCTTTAACTGCAGCTAACATAATATTGATTGTTGCACCTACACTAACAACATCTAAGTAAATTTTTGCCCCACGTAATTCGTCAGCACGTAAATAAATAGCACCTTGTTCATTGGTAACTTTTGCTCCAAGGGCTTGGAAACCTTTAATATGTTGATCAATCGGTCTAGGACCTAAATTACAACCACCTGGTAAACCAATAACCGCTTTTTTAAATTTACCAAGCATTGCTCCCATTAAATAATAAGAAGCACGCAATTTTTTAACTCGACCATTAGGTAATGGCATAGCAAACATATTTTCAGGATAAACAGTTAAAGAATCACCGTTTAAAGCTGTTTTCCCTCCAATTTCTTCAAGAAGTTCACTAAGTAACTGTACGTCAGAGATTTGGGGTAAATTGTCAATAGTCACCTCGGAATCGGCTAATATAGCAGCTGGAATGAGTGCCACTGCGCTATTTTTAGCTCCACCTATGTTTACTCTTCCCTCTAGAGGATAACCGCCCTCAATTAATAACTTTTCCATAACAGCTTCCCTTCTTTTTAATACTCTCAGAATTAAATCTGGACAACATTAAACGAACTATTTTATTTAAATTCATTTCGAAAATAGCATTCTTGATGTTTTTTACCATTATAACCATAATGATTGAAAACAGTCTTAAAAAATACAAAATTGTTTGGAGTGTAGAGTGTAGAGTTCATGAAAGCTCTGCTACGAAGCAGCACTTTCTTTACTCTAGACTCTAAACTATACACTCTACACTCCAAAAGCACCTAAAGGGTGCTTTTGGCTTTTCTTTGTCTAGCTTCAGCTCCCAGCTCCTCGGGGTCAAATAACCTGCAAGATAAAAAGTCAAAATCTCACTTTTTTTCTTACAGAACATTTACCTGTCGGAGCTAGGCAGGTCGCCTACGCTTTTCTTTGTCTAGCTTCAGCTCCCAGCTCCTCGGGATCAAATAACCTGCAAGATAAAAAGTCAAAATCTCACTTTTTTCTTACAGAACATTTACCTGTCGGAGCTAGGCAGGTCGCCTACGCATTTCTTATTATACCATTATTTCTGGTTATTCCGTTATTTTTGGTTATTCCAATCTTCTAGGAATTTCTCTATTCCTTGATCGGTCAGTGGGTGTTTTACTAGTTGGTTAATGACTTTAAAGGGAATTGTGGCGATATGGGCACCCTTCATGGCGGCTTCATGAACATGCATAGGGTGGCGAACTGAGGCTGCAATAATTTCAGTTTCAATGTTATGGATAAAAAACATTTCTGCAATTTCGGAAACTAGGTCAAGGCCATTTTGGCCGATGTCATCAAGTCTACCAATGAATGGCGAGACATATGTTGCACCTGCTCTCGCTGCGAGTAATGCTTGAACAGCTGAAAAGACAAGGGTGACATTTGTTTTAATACCTATATCTGTAAAAGCTCTGACTGCTTTTAATCCTTCGGTTGTCATCGGGACCTTCACCGTAATATTTGGTGCAATCGCCGCCAGTTCCTTTCCTTCTTTAAACATTCCTTCAAAATCAAGGGCTATTACTTCAGCACTTACTGACCCAGAAACAACCGCTGTTATTTCTTTTAATCTTGTATGAAAGTCTACCCCTTCTTTTGCAACTAAAGAGGGATTTGTTGTCACACCGGCTAGAATTCCATATTCGTTTGCCTCTTTAATTTCTGTTAAGTTTGCTGTATCAATAAAGAATTTCATTAATCATCACCCCTACAATTTTTAGACAAAAGTTTGTTAATTTAATGAATTTCACAATTTCACTTTTTTGCGCCATTATCGTACATAATAATTGTGTGTGTAAAGTTTTTCGCAACTAGATATGGTTTAATTCGGCTCAATGGTAGAAATTATAAAAATCACTCATTTACAATATTCAATTGTTTTAGGCTAATTCCTTTTATAAGTTGTCGCCGTTTTTCGTCATTCTTTGTAACACAACGTTTACACTCGTGTCGAAGCAACAATGTTTCCCTTAACTACTCGGAAATTTTAAAAGAAAGTTGGTCTCAAGTATAAGACCAACTTTCAAAAAGACACTATTAAGCTTTATTTGAAGATCCAAATTCACGCATTTTGCCAATTACTGTTTGCTTGATTGTTTCACGAGCTGGCCCTAAGTATTTACGTGGATCATAAACGTCAGGATCAGCTGCTAGTACTTCACGAACAGTTTTTGCAGATGTAATTTGGTTTTCAGTATTTACGTTAATTTTTGCTGTTCCGAAAGAAATAGCTTTTTTAATATCAGCTGTTGGAATTCCAGTACCACCATGAAGTACTAGAGGAACACCTGTGCTGTTAAGGATTTCTTCCATTTCTTTAAATCCTAAGTTAGGCTCACCTTTATAAGGACCGTGAACTGAACCTAAAGCAGGTGCTAGGCAGTCAATCCCTGTACGCTTAACTAACTCTTCGCACTCTTTTGGGTCTGCATAAATGACGCCATCAGCAATGATGTCGTCTTCTTGTCCACCAACAGTTCCTAATTCTGCTTCAACAGATACACCGTGGAAATGGGCAAGCTCAACAACTTTTGAAGTGATCTCAATGTTCTCTTCAAAAGAATGGTGTGATGCATCAATCATTACTGAAGTAAATCCAGCATGAATTGCTTCAGCACATTTTTGGTAGCTTGAACCATGATCTAGGTGAATAGCAACTGGAACAGTAACTTTATACTCTTCCATAAGCGCTTCAGTTAATTTTACAATTGTTTTAAAACCGCCCATATAACGTGCTGCACCTTCTGATACACCTAAAATAACTGGTGAGTTTTCTTCTTGTGCCGCTTGTAGAATCGCTTGTGTAAATTCAAGATTGTTAAGGTTAAACTGTCCTACAGCATATCCTTCACTTTTTGCTTTTTCTAACATTTCTTTCATTGAAACTAAAGGCATTGGTAATTTCCTCCTTTTAATTAAAACGCTCATGTTTAGGTACCTTTTTCTTGAATAAAAACTCTTCGAAAGTAGCTTTACTCTTAAATTTTAACCATAAGTACATAGAAATTATGTATAAAAGGACTACTCATTTCTTTAAATGAGCTATAGCTAACTTTACTAAAGAATTTATTCGAGTTGTACAGACCTATTATAGCATAACAAGAAAAAAAATCACGAAAATATCTTGACAAATCACATAACATTGATGTAAGCGTTTGCTCTATTTTTTTATACACATAGTTGTTTCTTAATAACGGAGCGTACCTCATCAATATCAAAAGGTTTAGCAAAATGGGTAATAGCCCCTAATTTCATCGCTTCATTGATCATGTCTAACTCACCATACGCCGTCATCATGATGACTTCAATACTTGAATTGTATTCTTTTAATCTTCTAAGTATTTCTAAGCCATCCATTCCTGGAATTTTCATGTCAAGAATAACTAGGTCAGGTAAATTGGACTCAACAATACTCAACGCCTGAACACCACTCGCCGCTTGATATGTTTCATATCCGTCTTTTTGAAATATTTCATTTAATAACACACGAATTCCGAATTGGTCATCAACAATTAGGATTTTCTTCTTCATAAATCCACCACCTTCACGATTTTTACGAACTTCTACCTAACATAATAATTCTTTTTTAATAACCATTTCTCCTTCTATTTTCAAAAAAATACTTTTTATTGAAAAGAAAAAGCATAGCCTAAGGGCTACGCTTTTAAAGATGCTTTAATAAATTCTCTAAATAATGGTTGTGGTCTAGTTGGACGTGAAACAAATTCTGGATGGAATTGAGAAGCAATAAAGTAAGGGTGATCCTCAATTTCAATAATCTCTACAAGACGGCCGTCAGGGCTTGTCCCAGAGAATTTAAAGCCTGCCTTCTCCATTTGATCACGGTATTCATTATTAAATTCATAACGGTGACGATGACGCTCATAGACGACTTGCTCTTGGTAAGCTTCGTACGCGATTGAACCTTCGATTAATTTACACGGATAAAGTCCTAAACGTAATGTTCCACCTAAATCTTCTACGTCTTTTTGTTCTGGTAGAAGGTCGATGACTGGATATTTCGTATCAGGGTTAAGTTCGGCAGAGTTAGCTCCGTCTAAACCTAGAACATTTCTTGCATATTCAATTGACGCAAGTTGCATTCCTAAACAAATTCCTAAGAAAGGAACTTTGTTTTCACGTGCATACTTAATCGCAGAGATTTTCCCTTCAATACCACGGTCTCCAAAACCACCTGGCACTAAAACTCCATCAACATCTTGTAACAAGTCACTTACATTTTCTTCTGTTACTTCTTCGGCATTGATCCATTTAATCTCAATATCAGCATCGAATGCATAACCAGCATGTCTTAGTGATTCTGCAACTGAAAGATATGCATCTTGAAGAGCAACATATTTACCTACAAGACCGATTTTAGCTTTGCCAGATAAGTTTTTCACTTTGTTTACAAGTGCTGTCCACTCTGTCATATCAGCTTCATTACAATCAAGCTTTAAATACTCGCATACGAACTGGTCAAGCTTTTGTCTTTGTAACTCAAGAGGTACTTCATATAATGTTTCGGCATCTCTAGCTTCAATAACTGCTTCTTTATCGATATCACAAAATAGTGCGATTTTATCTTTCATATCGGCTGGAACAGGACGTTCAGTACGAACAACAATCACGTTAGGTTGAATACCAAGGCTTCGAAGTTCTTTTACGCTATGTTGTGTTGGCTTTGATTTCATTTCCCCTGCAGCTGCTAAATAAGGAATTAACGTACAGTGGATGTACATAACATTTCTCACGCCTACATCACTTTTGATTTGGCGAATAGCTTCTAAAAATGGAAGTGATTCAATGTCACCAACCGTACCGCCAATCTCAGTAATAACTACATCAGCCGTTGTTTCTCGTGCAGCACGGAAAACACGCTCTTTAATTTCATTTGTAATATGAGGGATAACTTGAACCGTTCCACCTAAATAATCGCCACGGCGTTCTTTTTTCAGAACTGTTGAGTAAATTTTTCCTGTTGTAACATTACTATTTTTACTTAAGTTAATATCAATAAAACGCTCATAATGCCCAAGGTCAAGGTCAGTTTCTGCACCATCATCGGTTACGAATACTTCCCCGTGTTGATAAGGACTCATTGTACCCGGGTCAACATTGATGTAAGGATCAAATTTTTGAATAAATACTTTTAATCCTCGATTTTTTAATAAACGTCCTAAAGATGCTGCTGTAATACCTTTTCCAAGCGAAGATACTACCCCACCAGTTACAAAAATATACTTTGTCGCCATATTGTTCCCTCTCTTTTTTTGTAGTGTAGAGCGTAGAGTGTAAGTTTAGAGTTGGTGTAAGTTTTTATCAGAAGTCTTTTTAAAAAGAATAAAATAGATTAGTGCTTCTTACTTTTACCGCTCTTGTTCATAATCTACCTCAAAAAATTGGTTTCCACTTTTATACTTTCCAATCTTATGAATTTCATCATTCAATTTCAACACCAATGAGATTAACAGCTAAATCATTTCAACTAGATGTACCTTAATAGGCTGAGAAAAAGACGGAATTCACTTTATAAAACAAAAAAACAAAAGCCACTGCCCCAATTTTAACGGGGGCGAACTTTTGTTTTTTACTTTAAGTATTAAGAAATAGCTAATCCAAGTTGATGGATACACATATTTTCTAATAATTAATTTAAGTTCTATTAATTTTGCTTATAAGAAAAGCCCAAAAAGAATTTTATCCTAGACAAGCGATAATTGTCAAGATGAGAATTTAAGGAAGCAGAAAAGTAAGATTAGAAGTCATAGACTAAAGCAAATCGTCTTCGTCATCTTCTTCTAATTCAGGTTCCTCTTCATCATCCGCGTCTACATCATCGTCATCTAAATCAATGTCGACGTCTTCATCGTCGTCTTCATCGCTAACAAGTTCATCTAGTTCATCCTCTAGATCTTCAAACTCATCATCTAGTTCTTCTTCTAGATCATCAAAGTCCTCATCTAAATCGGTATCTAGATCATCATCGTCACCTTTCTTCTTAGCCTTCTTGCGTTTAACCGTTTGCGTTACTTCCTCTTCAGCCTGCTCGTATGGGTACCATGTTCTTAAGCCCCAACGATTTTCACCAAGACAAATAAAACGGCCGTCAACATTTAAGTCTGTATATAGGTAAGCGATGCGATCCAATACCTCGTTCTCAGACATCCCCTTTATTTCTGCAACTCTCTTAACTAAATCGCCATATACAAAAGGTTGCTTTTCATCTTGCATTAGTTCAAAAGCAATTTCCACCATGGACATTTCTTTGATTTCTTCTGGCGTGTACTCATTTAGCGTCAAAGTAGACACATCCTTTCAATGAACATTGATCATTATTTATATTAATAAATTGACTTACCAAGTTGACAAGAACCTTATCCTATCAAGCAAAATTTGAATGCTAGGACACTAAAACACATTAAGGAAAATCATACCTTTCATTATAAACATAAATGAAAACAATATGCTAGTCCAGTTAAAAAAAATTATAGAATGCAGAATTCAGAATGTAGAATTAGTGAGGTTTCTCGCTTCGAAGCATTCTCCCAAACCATTCTACATTTTACATTCTACATTAAAAAAAGGAAGAGCTGAGAACTACGTGTAAGTAGTCCCCAACTCCGAAGAGAGAAGTTACATATTCCGACGGTATTGCCCACCTACTTGGTAAAGTGCTTGGGTGATTTGGCCAAGGGAGGCTACTTTAACTGTTTCCATTAATTCTTCAAAGACGTTCCCGTTAGACATAGACGTTTGTTGTAAACGTTTAAGGGCTGTCTCGACTTGATCTTTGTTACGATCTTGGAATGAACGTAAATTTATAATTTGCTGTTCTTTCTCTTCTTTTGTAGCACGTGCGATTTCCATGGTAAATTCTTCCTCAGTAGGTGCGTTTGGATTTAAATATGTGTTAACACCGATGATTGGAAGTTCGCCACTATGCTTCTTCATCTCGTAGAACATTGACTCTTCTTGAATTTTTCCACGTTGATACTGTGTTTCCATCGAACCTAAAACGCCACCACGGTCACTAATTTTTTCAAGCTCTTGCAGCACCGCTTCTTCTACTAGATCCGTTAATTCGTCAATAATATAGGAACCTTGAAGCGAATTCTCATTTTTTGCTAATCCAAGCTCTTTTGTAATAATCATTTGAATGGCCATCGCACGACGTACTGATTCCTCAGTTGGTGTTGTAACAGCCTCATCATAAGCATTTGTATGCAATGAATTACAATTATCATAAATCGCCATCAACGCTTGTAATGTAGTACGAATGTCATTAAAATCAACTTCTTGAGCATGAAGGGAGCGACCAGAAGTTTGAATATGGTACTTTAATTTCTGACTACGGTCATTACCTTTGTATTTATTTTTCATTACCGTCGACCAAATTCTTCTTGCTACACGGCCGATAACTGTATATTCTGCATCAAGGCCATTTGAGAAGAAGAACGAAAGGTTTGGAGCAAAGTCATCAATTTTCATCCCACGACTTAAGTAATACTCGATATACGTAAATCCATTTGACAATGTAAAGGCTAACTGGCTGATTGGGTTCGCACCTGCCTCAGCTATATGGTAGCCCGAAATCGAAACAGAATAATAGTTACGTACATTATGGTCAATAAAGTACTGCTGGATATCACCCATCATACGTAAGGCAAATTCTGTCGAGAAGATACATGTATTTTGACCTTGGTCTTCTTTTAAAATATCGGCTTGAACTGTACCACGAACGTTTGCCAGAGTAAGAGCTTTAATCTTGTTACGCTCTTCATCTGTAGCTTGACGATTATTTTCCACTTCAAACTTTTCAATTTGTTGATCTATAGCGGTATTCATAAACATCGCAAGAATGATTGGTGCTGGACCATTGATCGTCATTGAAACAGATGTAGAAGGAGCGCATAAATCAAAACCAGCATAAAGCTTCTTCATATCCTCTAATGTACAAACACTTACACCACTCTCACCAACTTTACCGTAGATGTCTGGCCGATAGTCTGGATCTTCTCCGTAAAGTGTTACAGAGTCAAAAGCTGTACTTAAACGCTTCGCATCATCATCTTTTGATAAGTAGTGGAATCTCCTATTTGTACGCTCAGGTGTACCTTCACCAGCAAATTGCCGCTTCGGATCTTCGCCTTGACGTTTGAACGGGAATACACCAGCTGTATAAGGGAATTCTCCTGGCACGTTTTCTTTAAAGCACCAGCGAATAATTTCTCCCCAATCATCAAATTTCGGTAGCGATACCTTTGGAATTTTTATGCCGGACAAGCTAGTCGTCGTTAACTGTGTACGAATTTCTTTATCACGGATTTTTGTTACTAACTCTTCTTTTGAGTAGTTTTCTTTTAATGTTGGCCATCTTTCGATAATCACTTTTGTCTCAGGATGTAATTTTTCTTCAAAATAAGTTTTCACCTTTTCTAGTTCAAGGAGAACTGACTCAGGTGCTTCATTACTACTACTCATCGACTGAAGTGCTTCGATTGTACCTTTGATTTGGTATAGCTTTCTAGCAACCGTTACTTGTTCTTCTGAAAACTCTTTATAACTACGAATCGTCGAAACGATTTCAAATAAGTATTGAGAACGTTCTGGAGGGATAATCATGTTATTTTTGACAACGTTTTTTGTCGTTTCTAACGTTGTCTGCCAATCTAGTTCGAACTTCTCGTTAATTTTATTAATTAGAGCTACAAAAAGTGTATTCGTTCCAGGATCATTAAATTGACTAGCAATCGTTCCATACACTGGCATGAGGTCTGTATCGACATCAAAAAGAGTACGGCTACGTTGATATTGCTTCTTTACATCACGGAGAGCATCTTCAGAACCTTTTCGCTCAAATTTATTAATACAAATTAAATCTGCATAATCAATCATATCAATTTTTTCAAGCTGGGACGGCGCTCCAAATTCACTCGTCATCACATACATAGAAATATCAACGACGTCGACAATCGCTGCGTCTCCTTGGCCAATTCCGCTCGTCTCAACGAGAATTAAATCAAAGCCTGCCGCTTTTACAACTTGGATTGCATCGCGAATCCCTTGAGAAATCTCCATTCTCGAACCACGTGTTGCAAGCGAGCGCATAAATACTCTTGGCGAATTAATTGAATTCATGCGAATACGGTCACCAAGAAGAGCCCCACCTGTTTTTTGTTTCGTTGGGTCAATCGAAATAATCGCCACTGTTTTTTCAGCGAATTCATATAAAAATCGACGAACTAATTCATCAGTTAATGAACTTTTTCCAGCTCCACCAGTTCCAGTGATCCCGATAACAGGAACATCTAGTGCCAATGCTTTTATTTGTTCAAAGGCAGCTTCAGCAGTTGTAGCGATTTCTTGATTATCAAGCTCTTGTTTTTCTGCTAGTGTAATTAATTTTGAGATTGCTTGAACATTCTTCTCTCTTAGTTGCTCAATTTCATTTGTTACTGTTTTAACAGTTGGGAAGTCACACTCCTCCATCATCATGTTAATCATACCTTGGAGTCCTTGTGTTCTTCCATCTTCAGGAGAAAAAATTCGGGCAATTCCGTACTCATGTAGCTCTTTAATTTCAGTAGGAATAATAACTCCACCACCTCCACCGTAGATACGGATGTGGGAAGCTCCTTGTTCTTTTAAAAGGTCGTACATATACTTAAAGTATTCCACATGACCGCCTTGATAAGAAGAAAGAGCGATCCCCTGGACATCCTCTTGAATCGCAGCATGAACAACTTCTTCTGCAGAGCGGTTGTGACCTAAATGAATAACTTCAGCTCCACTAGCTTGTAGCATTCTTCTCATAATATTAATAGATGCATCATGACCGTCAAACAAACTAGATGCAGTTACAAAGCGTACATGATTTTTCGGTCGATAAGTATGAACGTTTTCCATCGAATCATCCTCCATTTAAAATGTAGAATGTAAAATGTAGAATGTAGAATAATTTGAGGGGAAAGCTTCGAAGCATCCCTTGCTCAATTTTACATTTTACATTCTGAATTCTACATTGGTTTTTTTAAGAGTCCTTCTAAAATCAATTTTGTTTGTAATTGAATGTATTCGTCTAGGGTGTAGTTTTTTTGAATTGCCCAGCGTCTAAAGGTCCACATATGGGATTGGACGAGGATGTTGTGTGCTGCTAGTTTTATTTCTTGGTCTGTTAATTGTAGATGACCTTGGCTAGCGCACTCTTGAATGACTTGTTCGATCATTTCAGTCATATCCATTTCTTTCTGTAAAACGTATGCTAACGCTTCTTTTGGAAGCGACTTAGATTCTTGGTACATAACTAACACTTCATCTTGTAAGTCATCGATTACTTTAAAAAGAGCTGCTATTGCTGATTTTAAGCTTTCGATCCCCTCGGCATCATGCGTAAGGCGTTTTTTTAATTTTTCACTAACTTCGTCATAAATTGCGTCGCATACTAGATAAAGAATATCTTCTTTAGAGCCAATGTACTCATAAAGAGTTCCAATACTAAAACCAGATTCTTTTGCTACTTCTCTCGTCGTTGTTCTATGGAAACCTTTTTCTTTAAAAAGGGTTACTGCCGCCTTTATCATTTGTTCTCTTCTCTTTTTAACTAACTGCTGATCCTTGACCATTGAAGGCACTTTCTTCTTTTTCAACGACTAATACACTCCCCTGTCTTAATGTAGAATGTAAAATGTAGAATGTGGAATGATGTAAGCTGTTGCTCCGAAGCAATGCTCACAACAATTCTACACTTTACATTCTGAATTCTACATTCATTTTAGTCTGCTAGAAGCATTTTGGAAATAACGAGTCTTTGAATTTCATTTGTTCCTTCGTAGATTTGTGTAATTTTTGCATCTCTCATGTATCGTTCAACTGGATAATCTTTTGTATATCCATAGCCACCGAATACTTGAACTGCTTCAATTGCTACTTCCATGGCTGTGTCACCAGCAAATAATTTTGACATTGCTGATTCTTTTCCGTATGGCAGGTTTTCGCTTTCGCGCCATGCTGCTTGATACGTTAATAATCTTGATGCTTCAATTTTTGTTGCCATATCGGCAATTTTAAACGCCAATCCTTGTTGTGCTGCAATTGGCTTACCAAACTGTTTTCTCTCTTTAGCATATCCAACGGCTGCATCAAGAGCCCCTTGAGCGATTCCAACAGCTTGTGCCGCTATTCCGTTACGTCCACCATCTAACGTCATCATCGCAATTTTAAAGCCTTCTCCTTCTTTTCCGAGAAGATTTTCTTTTGGGACACGGCAGTTATCAAAGATAATTTCTAATGTTGGCGATGAACGAATTCCTAATTTCTTTTCTTTTTTACCGAAAGAAAATCCTGGTGTGCCTTTTTCAACGATAAATGCACTTACGCCTTTATGTTTTAATTCTGGTTGTGTCACTGCAAATACGACATAAATTTCAGCGTCGCCACCGTTTGTAATAAAGATTTTTGAACCATCTATAATATAGTCATCGCCATCTTTTCTGGCTATTGTTTTCATGGCGGAAACGTCAGATCCTGCACCAGACTCTGTTAAGCCATATGCCCCTAGTTTTTTTCCTTCTGCCATTGGTCGTAAAAACTTTTGTTTTTGCTCTTCTGTACCGAATTTATAAACAGGCCAGCCAGCCAACGATGTATGTGCTGACAGCGTAACGCCTACTGAAGCACATACGCGAGAAAGTTCTTCTACCGCAATTGCATAAGATAAATAGTCGCCACCAATTCCACCGTACTCTTCTGGCCAAGGAATCCCCGTTAAGCCTAGTTCGCCCATCATATCGAAAATACCACGGTCAAAGCGCTCTTCTTCGTCACGTTCAGCAGCTGTTGGTGCAACTTCATTTTTTGCAAAATCGCGAACCATTTTTCTAATCATTTCTTGTTCTTCAGTTAATAAAAAATTCATTTTTATTCCCCCTAAGGTTTTCTATTCATACGTGTTAAAAGAGAGGATAATCAAAGCCAACGAAGAGATTGGCAAGCTTGATTACCTGACTTTTTGAACATCCTCTATTAATCTCTTAACAAATGCTTACTAATGACAATTCTCTGTATCTCGCTTGTACCTTCGTAAATTTCACAAATTTTTGCATCACGGAAATAACGTTCAACCGGATAATCTTTTGTATAACCGTAGCCTCCAAATACTTGGATGGCTTCCGTAGCAACTTCCATTGCTGCACGTGAAGCAAATAATTTCGCCATTGATGCTTCTTGACCGCACGGTAATCCTTTCTGGCGGAGTGCTGCTGCACGATAGACTAATAGTTTTGCAGCCTCTACTTTTGTCGCCATATCGGCTAATTTAAAACCTAATCCTTGTTGCATTCCAATTGGTTTACCAAATTGCTGTCGTTCTTTCGCATAGCCGATGGCACTTTCTAATGCCGCTTCAGCAATCCCTAATGATTGAGCAGCAATACCAATTCTTCCTACATCTAAGTTAGACATTAGAATTTTGAATCCTTCTCCTTCTTCACCAAGGAGGTTACTAACAGGTACACGAACATCTTCAAAAATCAACTCACAAGTGTTGGAACCGTGTAGACCCATCTTGTGTTCCTTTTTTCCTACTGAAAACCCCGGTGTGTCTTTCTCCACAATAAAAACAGAGATCCCTTTTACACCAGCACTTGGATCTGTTTTTGCTGAAACAATATACGTGTCTGCTTCACCAGCATTTGTAATAAAGATTTTCGACCCATTTATAACGTAATGGTCGCCATCTTTCACTGCACTCGTACGGATGCTAGCAGCATCACTTCCTGCACCAGGTTCAGTAATGGCAAATGCACCTAAATACTCTCCAGTTGCTAATTTCGGAACATACTTCTGTTTTTGCTCCTCAGTTCCAAAGTAAAGAATTGGGTTCGTACCAACTGATGTGTGCACCGAGAGAATGACACCTACTGTTGCACTCACCTTCGATAATTCGTGAATAGCAATGATATAGGATGTGAAATCCATATCAGACCCACCATATTCTTCTGAAATCGGAATACCTAAAAGGCCAAGGTCACCCATTTGTTTGATTATTTCCTTAGGGAAGCGATCTGTTTCTTCCATTTCTGCAACCATTGGCGCAATTTGCTCTTGGGCAAAATCGCGTACCATTTTCCGCATCATTTCTTGTTCTTCCGTAAAACGTAACTCCATCCCCGTCAACTCCCTTTTTAAATGTAGAATGTAAAGTGTAGAATGTATAATTTTTGAAAGCGACGCTTCGGAGCTATGCCAAAGACAAAGACATTTTACATTCTACATTCTGAATTCTACATTTTAGTATTGATAAAACCCTCTGCCTGTCTTCTTGCCTAGCCAGCCGGCTTTTACATATTTTCTAAGTAATGGGCACGGACGATATTTGTCATCACCAAAGCCCTCTTGAAGTGTTTCCATAATGTATAGACAAGTATCTAACCCGATGAAATCGGCTAGTGTTAGTGGTCCCATTGGATGGTTCATTCCTAATTTCATCACTTCATCGATAGCTTCAGGTGTTGCAACACCTTCATACACTGTGTAGATCGCTTCATTGATCATTGGCATCAAAATACGGTTTGAAACAAAACCTGGGAAATCATTTACTTCTACCGGGGTTTTATTTAATTTATGAGACATTTCTTCAATCACTTCATACACTTCATCAGAAGTCGCTAAGCCGCGAATTACTTCAATAAGCTTCATAACTGGAACTGGATTCATGAAATGCATACCAATTACTTTTTCAGGACGCTTCGTCACAGCCGCAATTTCGGTGATTGGCAGCGATGATGTATTCGTAGCTAAAATAGCGTGAGCTGGTGCTATTTCATCTAATTGTGTAAAGATTTTCGATTTAATTTCCATGTTTTCAACAGCTGCTTCAATGACCAAATCGACTTCGCTTGCATCTTCAAGTTGTACAGAAGCTGTAATTTGATTTAAAATTGCATCCCGATCACCTTCTGATAGCCTACCTTTTTCAACTTGACGGTTTAAATTTTTATTAATAATCCCTAAGCCACGGTCAACAAACTCATCTTTTATATCATTTAGAAATACTTCATAACCTGCTTCGGCACATACTTGAGCAATACCTGACCCCATTTGCCCTGCACCAATAACCATTACCTTTTTAATATCCATGTCCGCTTCCCCCACTTTTTTTAAATGTAGAATGTAAAATGTAGAATTTTATTTTGCTTGTTATGCTTCGAAGCAAAACCATAATTAACTTTCATATACAACATAAGCTCTAACTTTTTTAATTATTAACCTTTTAGTCTCGAAGCTTATCAGCCCCGACCTAATTCGTCAGTCATAATTCATCATTGTATTTTTAAACTTCAATCATAATCGCATCGCCTTGGCCGCCGCCGCTACATATCGACGCAATACCGATGCCGCCGCCACGGCGTTTTAATTCATAGGCCAATGTTAAGACGATTCTCGCTCCACTAGCTCCAATTGGGTGACCTAGTGCAACAGCGCCACCATTTACATTGACTTTGTTTGGATCTAGCCCTGAGATTTTTTCGCTTGCTAGAGCAACTGCTGCAAACGCCTCATTCACTTCAAATAAATCAATTTCTTCTACCGATTTCCCTGTTTTTTCTAAAAGTTTATTTATCACTAAGCCTGGTGTTTTCGGGAAGTTTTCTGGCTCAATTGATATCGTTGTATGTCCGATAATCGTTGCTAAAATGTCTTTCCCTTCTTTTTGCGCTCGTTCTTCAGACATAAGAACGACTGCACACGCACCATCATTAACACCTGGGGCATTTCCTGCTGTAATTGTCCCTGTAGAATCAAATACTGGTGCAAGTTTTGATAGTCTCTCAATTGATGTGTCTGCTCTAGGTGACTCGTCTTGAGTAACGACAATTGGATCTCCTTTTCTTACTGGTATAGAGACCGGTACAATTTCTTCGGCTAGTCGACCAGCTTCAATGGCTGCAATCGCATTTTGATGACTGCGCAATGCCAATTGATCTTGCTCTTCTCTTGTTATCTCTAATTCTTTTGCTACACCATTTCCGTAAGAACCCATATGTGTACCTTTAAAAGAACAAGTAAGCCCATCGTGTACCATTAAGTCGTGAACTTTTCCGTCGCCCATTCTAAAGCCAAATCGAGCCTTTGACATAAAATAAGGAGCACTACTCATTGATTCCATTCCGCCAGCAACGATTACTTCTGCATCATTAGCTCTAATCAGTTGATCCCCCATCGTAATACTTCTCATTCCAGAAGCACAAACCTTATTAATCGTTTCAGTTGGAACACTCCACGGTAAACCACCAAGGCTAGCCGCTTGCCTAGAAGGAATTTGTCCTTGCCCTCCTTGTAGAACCATTCCTAAAATACATTCGTCAACTTCTGAAGCGTTTACATTTCCTCGTACTAGCGCTTCTTTAATAGCGAAACCACCTAGTTCTACAGCCTTTAGATTACTAAGGCTACCTCCCATTTTTCCAAAAGGTGTTCTTGCTCCACTTACGATTACAGTTCTTGTCATCTCAATTTCCCCCTTCATAAATGAATACTTCGATTGAACGCTCGCTCAGACATTAAGCATTGGAAAAATTAGCTTACCTCCAAATTAAAGGATAAGCCGTTGCTTTCTTTTATTTTATGGTTCTTAAACAATCTAGGGAGCTAAATCGATAGTCCCTAAATATAGTTTTACTAAATTTGGTTGTGCGCCCAATTATAGGGCGCACTTTATATTTTTAATTTTACAACATTCTTAATTTTCTTTCTATTGTTTTCTATGAAACTAGGTCTTTTTTTATTAAAGATTTTTCCAAAATCTCGACAATGTCTAATGTTTGGATTTTTTCATCGACTTCTTTAGCTTTCGTACCGTCGCTTAACATTGTTAAGCAGTATGGACAGCCACTACTAATAACAGTTGGATTTACTTCAAGTGCTTGTTCGGTTCTGGCCACATTGACTCTCGTTCCAGCATGTTCTTCCATCCACATTAAGCCTCCACCTGCACCACAGCACATACCGTCTGCACGGTTACGTTCCATTTCAACTAACTTTACGCCTGGAATCGCTCGTAAAACATTTCTTGGCGCTTCATAAACTTCGTTGTAGCGACCTAAGTAACAAGAGTCGTGGAAAGTTACGGTTTCGTTTACTTCGTATTGAGGCTTAAGTTTTCCTTCTTCAATCCACTTCGCTAATAGTTCTGTATGGTGGTAAACCTCTGCCTCTAAACCGAATTCAGGGTATTCATTTTTAAACGTATTGTAAGCGTGAGGGTCAATCGTAACGATTTTCTTCACGTTATGTTTTTGGAACAATTCAATATTTGACGTGACAAGCTCTTGGAATAAAAACTCATTTCCAATTCGGCGTGGCGTGTCGCCTGAATTCTTCTCTTTATTTCCAAGAATGGCAAACTTAATGCCTGCTTCATTCATCACTCGAGCAAATGATTGAGCTACCTTTTGACTACGGTTATCATATGCCCCCATTGAGCCAACGAAGAATAAAAATTCAATTTCTTCCCCTGCTTTTTCCATTTCCTTTACAGTAGGAACATGAATATCTTCGCGCATTTCTTTCCAGTTTTCGCGTTCTTTACGATTAATCCCCCAAGGGTTTCCTTGGCGTTCGATATTTGTAATGGCACGTTGCGCATCGGCATCTAGCTTACCTTCTGTAAGAACTAAGTAACGGCGCATATCAATAATTTTATCAACATGCTCATTCATGACCGGACATTGATCTTCACAGTTTCGGCAAGTTGTACATGCCCAAATCTCTTCTTCCGTAATAACATCACCAATCATTGAAACATCGTAGCCTGCTGCTGCTTCTTGACCACCAACACCCTGCATTGCTAACTGGTTTGCCTTCGTATTATTAAAGGCGAAAGCTGGTAACCATGGCTTTTGTGACGTAACAACTGCACCTTTTTCTGTTAAATGGTCACGTAATTTTACAATTAAATCCATTGGTGATAGTAGTTTTCCTGTTCCTGCTGCAGGACAAACATTCGTACAGCGACCACACTCCACACAGGAGTATAAATCTAAAAGTTGTTTTTGGTTGAAATCTTCAATTTTATTTACACCAAAAACTTCTTGCTCTTCATTTTCAAAATTAATTGAAGCAAGTTGCCCGACTTTATGCGTTCTACCTAAGTAAACGTTTGCAGGACCAGCTATTAAGTGAGCATGTTTTGATTGTGGAATATACACTAAAAATGTTAGTAAAAATAACAGATGGCTCCACCAGAAAATAAAGAACAAAACTCCTGCTGCTGTTGAACCTAAACCACCTGCGATTGTTGCAATCGAAGCAGCCACTGGCTCCGCCCAAGAAATGCTTTTTTCAAGCCAAATGATTTCCATTCCTTTTGCAAGTAATTTCGAAATCATTAAGCCACCAATAAAAATGAGCACGAGTCCTGATTTAAAATTACGTTTTAAGCGAACAAGCTTCTCGACATAACGGCGGTGAAATGCCCAAACTACAGCAATAATGATCATCAACACGACGATTTCTTGGAAAAATGTAAAAATCGGATATAGTGGTCCTAGTGGGATATGTGATCCTGTTGCAAGACCCTTCCAAATTAAATCGATGGCACCAAGCTGTACTAAAAGAAATCCATAAAAAAGCATGACGTGGATTATTCCGCTTTTTTTATCTTTCATAAGCTTCTTTTGCCCAAAGACATTCACTAACACAGCATCAATTCGTTCTTTCGTTGTATTATTCCATTCCGCTTTTTTTCCTAATTTAATAAATTCATAGCGAGTTTTGACTAACGTAATAAATAAATACGCTGCATAACCTGTAACAACTAAAAATAATGCCCAGTTTACATATAGAAAAGTATCCATTACAACGACTCCCTTCATTTCACATGAGATTAAATTCTGAAAATACTAAATTTATTTTTTATTATAACATAAATTCTTTTGTGAATGAGCATTCAGTCGACTTTTTTTAAAAAAATTTTTTTCTACAATATTTACAACTTCTTCTTTCAATTTGGACAAACTAATGTGAAACCTTAATGAGGAGTGCTCACATGTTACTTATGACGATTTTTGCGATTATATTACTACTTATTATTTGGATGTGGATAGATTTTAAATTAGGTATTAAAAAACAGCGCAGTGAAGCAAATCGTTTTGTGCAGGAAATTCGGAACGGCCAATGTGAAATGCTCACCACGGGACATGACCTTTTTAAAAAGCTAATCACAGATATTAATAATGCAGAGAAAAATATTCATGTTCTTTTTTATATTTTTCGCGATGACCATATTGGTACACAAGTGTTAAAAGCTCTCAAGGAAAAGGCTATTGAAGGCGTTGAGGTGCGCCTTCTTGTTGATCGCGTCGGCTGTCACATTTCAAAAAAAATGAGAAATGAGCTAAAGAAAGTCGGTGTCCGATTTGCTCACTCTCACCCACCAAAATTCCCCTATTTGTTTTTTACATTAAATCGCCGAAACCATCGGAAAATTACCGTGATTGATGGACATATTGGCTATATTGGCGGGTACAATGTCGGGGACGAATACTTGGGAAGAGATCCTAAGTTTGGAGATTGGCGTGATATTCACCTTCGTATTGTGGGAGACGGGTGCCAAGATTTACAAGAGCAGTTTTTACAAGACTGGGTGGTGGCGACTAGAGAGAAGATTGATGCTAACAACTATTATCCACCATTAGCAAAAGGACTTCACCAACTTAAGATTGTCCCATCTGATGGTACCTTTTTAGAAGAAGCTTTTATTAATTTTATTAAAGAAGCAAAAGACTCCATTTACATTGGAACGCCATATTTCATCCCTGGTAATGCCATTAAAGAAGAACTAATTGCTGCTGCAAAACGGGGCGTCGATGTTAAATTAATTGTTCCAAAACAAGGGGATCATCCTTTCGTGAGGGAAGCCGCCTTTCCTTACTTTCAACCGCTTCTAGAAGCTGGTTGCACAATTCACCGCTATTACCGTGGCTTTTATCATGCAAAAACAATCGTCATTGATAAAGAAATTTGTGACATCGGAACTGCCAACGTGGATCGCCGCAGCTTTCATATTAATCATGAGATTAACTGCTTAATTTTTAACAAGGAATTCATTAAAGATGTTATTGCTGTAATGGATCACGATATCTCTATTTCAGAACAACTAACCATGGTCCAACTGAAAAAACGATCTTTCTTCCATAAAAGTAAAGAAAAAATCGCCACTGTATTTGCGCCTCTGCTTTGAAATGTAGAATTTGTGAGAGTGTTGCTTCGAGGCTCTCTCTATACATTTTTGTTTCCACCGTGAACGTTCTATGATAAGATAAATACAATAACATATATTTCTAAATTTAAATTTATTGCTGTCATCCCTTTTGGGTGGCAGCATTTCGTCATTTTTAGGGGTAATGAGTTTGATTGCTTTTCTCAATTACACTGAGAAAAGGCATAAGACTCGCAGTATCTAGACAAACAAGGAGATGACAAAATGGGAGAGAATATTGGGTTAGCTAGAGAAAAAGAACAGCCATTAGAAACAGAAAAGTCTTTATTTGAAGAACATCAGGAATTAATATTCGCTATAGTTGGTGGGGTCTTTTTAGCAATTGGGGTTCTGCTACAATATTTTGATATGCAAGCTTTTGCGATTGCCTCCTTTTTAGGATCCTATATTGTCGGGGGGTATTTCAAAGCTAAAGAAGGCTTTACCGATTTAATTGTAGAACGTTCTTTAAATGTAGAGCTATTAATGATTTTAGCCGCCATTGGTGCTGCAATTATCGGCTACTGGACTGAAGGTGCGATCCTCATCTTCATTTTTTCACTAAGTGGCGCTTTAGAAACTTACACGTTAAATAAAAGCCACCGTGAGATATCCGCTTTGATGGAACTGCAACCAGAGGAAGCGACCGTTCTTTCTGGCGGAGTAGAGAAAGTGATTGCTGTTACTGCCTTACAAGTCGGCGATCACGTGTTAGTAAAGCCAGGTGAACGAATTCCTACCGATGGAAAAATCATTAAAGGCCAAACAACGATCGATGAAGCTGCCATTACTGGAGAATCGATGCCTGTGATCAAAAAATTGGATGATAACGTCTTTTCAGGAACGGTGAACATGAACGGAGCCATCACTGTATCCGTAACAAAAACAAATGACGAAACACTATTCCAAAAAATCATTGAGCTTGTACAAACAGCAAAAGATGAAAAATCTCCTTCGCAACTTTTCATTGAAAAATTTGAAAGTACTTATGTAAAAGGGGTTTTAATTGTCGTCACTTTAATGATGTTTGCACCTCATTATTTACTAGGCTGGACTTGGACTGAAACATTTTATCGCGCCATGGTTATGCTCGTTGTCGCATCTCCTTGTGCCTTGGTCGCATCAATCATGCCAGCAACATTATCAGCGATCTCCAATGGAGCCAGGAACGGAATTCTATTTAAAGGTGGTGTTCACCTCGAAGCGTTAAGCTCGATTAAAGCCATTGCCCTAGATAAAACTGGGACTTTGACAAAGGGTACACCAGAAGTAACAAATGTTCTTTTAAGAGACGGTGTCTCTGAGCAGGAATTCCTTTATGCAGTAGCGTCAATTGAGAGTCATTCTACTCATCCGCTAGCCGAAGCGATTGTTAGCTTCGCAAAAAAACAGGATCTTACAATGCTCACGCAACCTGATGATGTAGAGGATATTACCGGCTGGGGAATTACAGCTGCCCTTAATGGGAAAAAATATAAGATTGGAAAAAGAAGCTTTATCGGTGATGACGTCGCAGATGATTTTTATAAAAAAGAAGCAGAGGATTTATCTACCTCTGGGAAAACATTAGTCTACGTTTCAGATTCTGAAGGTATTTATGGAATTATTGCACTTCAAGATACAGTTCGCGACGTCGCGATTGAAGCGATCCGCCGCTTCCATGAAGCAGGAATTTACTCTATCATGATTACTGGTGACCATGAAAAAACAGCTCAAGCCATTGCCAAGGAAACAAACATTGATGAATATATCGCAAATTGCTTACCTGAAACGAAGGTAGAAGAAATTAAGGAATTAAAGAAACGATATGGTTCTGTGGCCATGGTCGGTGACGGTATTAATGATGCCCCAGCACTAGCCGTCTCTAATGTCGGCATTGCCATGGGAACTGGGACAGATGTTGCTATCGAAACAGCTGATATTGTTTTAGTAAAAAATGATTTATCAAAAATTGCTAAAGCTATCAAACTATCAAAACGCATGAATAAAATTATTAAACAAAATATCGTTTTCTCACTATCTATTATCGTTCTTTTGATCATTGGTAATTTCCTACAACAAGTTTCACTTCCATTAGGAGTCATCGGACACGAAGGCAGCACGATTTTGGTCATCCTAAACGGGCTTAGGCTTTTACGAGGTTAATGTAGAATTTAGAATGCAGAATGTAAAATGGTGTTTGTAATGCTTCGGAGCTTTAAGAGCAAAAGACCTCGAAGCATTACATTCAATTAATCATTTTACATTTTACATTCTACATTTTCTTTTAACGAAATTATAAATAATCCTATTCAACTCATTGTAATGTTTGGTAGGGATTTGGTGTTTGGCTCCTGAGATGTATACAATGTCGACGTCTGTTGGAACATTTTCTAAAAAGATTTCTTGATAATGGTGAACGTAGTGATCGTTAGCTCCGTACACCAGTAATAGTGGAACGGTTAGTTGATGAAGGCGATCTGTTGATTTGTAGTGAAGACCTTCGTTGTACATATGACGTAAAACTTCCGGATCTGTTTTTTTTACGTAATCTTCTAATTCTAGTTCATAAATTTTTGACCTTGTATGAGCAGTTGCTAATACAAAAGACATTAGTTTCATAAGTTTAAACTGAGCGGCATAAATTCCTAAGCGAAATTCATTCCTTAATAGAAAACTATTTACTTCAGGAAAACCACCACAAAGAATGACACCACTTACACGATCCGGATAGGATAACGCAAATTCTTGGGCAATAGATCCTCCGTTAGAGTACCCACAAACAACAACCTTATCTGCGCCCACTTCATCTACTA
Organism: Anaerobacillus isosaccharinicus; assembly: GCF_001866075.3. Classification (GTDB taxonomy): domain Bacteria; phylum Bacillota; class Bacilli; order Bacillales; family Anaerobacillaceae; genus Anaerobacillus; species Anaerobacillus isosaccharinicus. The sequence goes on from NZ_CP063356.1 coordinate 1,315,624, forward strand.
CCGCTAATAAATCTTCCACAATAAGTGACATTGTAATTTTTTCTGCTTTATTTTCACTTCTACCATTTCCCCGTAAATCTACTGTAATCATCTGAAAGTGATCTGCTAATGGACGCTGTCTTTTAAATGTAACATGACCCATAGCAGGAGGATGAATGAACATAATAGGTGTTCCTTCACCGTAAGTTTCATAGTAAATTTCGGTTGTATCAGGGTGATTTGCAAAAGGCATGATTATGTACACCACCAATATAAATTTTTCATATTGGTATTGTTTACCTAGATTAAGAATTTATGCTTTATTTTTGTAAAGTACGCTTTTTACTATTTTGTAATTAGAGGGATTAGCATTTCAAATACTTTGTAACCTAGAAAAATTCCGATAATGCCCATAATCCCAGATAAAACTGGTGGTGCTGGAATTGGTAAACGAAGAAAAGCAAAAATAAATCCAACAATTAATCCTGCTAATAATGCCATAAAAATTTCATTCATGAATTTCACTTCCTCATAATTTACTTTCTCTAAATTTTCTCCGCTGAGAAAATTCCATTTTTATTGTAAGACGTCTGATGTCAGACAACTATATAAAAAATAATCGGAGTGAAAAAATCACTCCGATTGAGTAGATGCTACATTTTTTCTGGCGCGGTAACACCAATTAAAGTTAATGCATTATGAAGCGTTTGTTGAACTGCCTTCATTAAAGCTAGGCGAGCTTTACTTTTTTCTTTGTCATCTTGATCAAGAACTTTCTCTGCATTGTAAAAAGAGTGGAGTGCAGCAGCTAGCTCGTAGATATAATTTGTAATGCGGTGTGGTATTTGCTTGTTAGCTGCCTCTGATACTGCTTCAGGGAACTCACCTAATTTTTTCAGTAAGTCGAATTCTTTCTCACTCTCCACTAATGAGAAGTCTGCATCAGTGCTAATTGTTAATCCCATTTGTTCACCTTGTCTTAAAATACTACAAACACGAGCATGAGCATATTGGGCATAAAATACTGGATTTTCATTCGATTTAGATACAGCTAAGTCCATGTCAAAATCTAATTGTGTATCAGCACTGCGCATGGCGAAGAAATAACGCGTTGCATCAATACCAACCTCTTCCATTAGGTCGCGCAATGTAACGGCATTCCCTGTACGCTTACTCATTTTTACTTTTTCACCGTTTTGATATAAAGAAACCATTTGAATAATTCCTACATCCAATTGATCTTTGTTGTAGCCTAGCGCTTGAATTGCTGCTTTCATTCTTGGAATATAACCATGGTGGTCGGCACCCCAAATATTAATTAGCTTCTCAAAGCCTCTTTCTAATTTGTCACGGTGATAGGCAATGTCTGGTGTTAAGTAGGTGTAAGAACCATCATTTTTAATAAGTACACGGTCTTTATCGTCGCCGTAAACTGTCGACTGGAACCAAGTTGCCCCGTCTTTTTCGTAGGTTTCACCTTTTTCTTTCAGAAGCTCAAGTGTTTCAATTACTTTTCCATTTGTATAAAGTGACGTTTCTGAAAACCAATGGTCGAATTCAACACGGAACTCTTTTAAATCATTTTTTAATTTTTCAAGTTCTTTCTTTAAGCCATAGTCACGGAAAAATGCAAGTCGCTCTTCTTCTGGATCCTGAACAAAACGATCGCCAAATTCATCTGCTAACTCTTTACCAAAGCCAATAATATCTTCGCCATGGTATCCGCCCTCAGGCATTTCGCCTTCAAGTCCTAATGCTTGCATATATCTTGCTTGAAGCGAGAGTCCAAGATTATTAATTTGGTTTCCCGCATCATTAATATAATATTCTCTAGAGACATCAAAGCCAGCTTTTGCGAGGATATTGCACAGCGAGTCACCAACTGCAGCACCACGAGCATGTCCAAGATGTAAACTTCCTGTTGGATTTGCAGATACGAACTCGACTTGAACCTTTTTACCGTTCCCTACATTTGTTTGTCCGTAGTTATTACCTGATGTTAAAATAGCTGGAATTAAGTCAGTAAGATAGCTATTATCCATATAGAAATTAACAAAACCAGGTCCAGCAATATCAATTTTAGAAATTGATGCTTTATTTTTATCAAACTGTGCAACTAATTCTTCAGCAATTTGACGAGGTGCTTTTTTCGCTACACGAGCAAGCTGCATTGCAGCATTCGTTGCGTAATCACCATTTGCCTTATCTTTTGGAATTTCTAAAACGATTTCTGGTATTTGCTCCTTTGAAGCTAGCCCGGCTTTTTCGATTGAAGCGATAATTTCTTGCTTCAAATTTTCTTTTACTTGCTCAACAGTATTCATTCATTTTTCCTCCTAAAATTAATCGTTACTTTATAATCGCCTGCAAATTCAGACTGCATATGTAATTGATAAGAGAGCTGAACGTTTCCTAACGCTTCATCTTCTTTAATATCAACGTGGCATTTTCTTGTTTGTGTAGTCATCAGCATTGTCGCAAACTTGCTCCGATAAACACCTTCCGTCTTTTCTCCTTGTATAAAGAGCTGCTTCATCGAGACTGCACCTTGACGAATGACTGTTACGGTACTATTTTCACCAATTTTTATAATTTGATTGACCGGGCCGACATCTTGATTTTCCTCTAGAAATTGAAGATAAAGACCACTAGCTTTTCGAAACAGCCGTCCCTCAGTGGATAGATCGATGACTTGCTTTTGATCACCGTCAGTAATCTGTGTTTTCATTGCGACAGAAACTAAAGTCCCCTCTTGATTAGCCATTGTACTTCATCCTTTTAGACAATATGTTTACTGGACGTGGACTTTTTGATGGAAATGTCCACGCGTGGGGTCAGACCCCACTGAGAGTTTGCTACAAAATAAGCTTTCACCATTATACAACATAGAAAAAAGAGTTTAAAGTTAGAATGTCGGCTACGAAGCACTGCTTTCACAACTCTACACTCTACACTCTAAACTCTACCGTTTATTATTTAACCCAACCTAGTAAGATTTCACGAACAAATTTACTAGCCGCAATTTGTGTTTGCTCTGAAGGGTCGTAGGCGGGTGCTACTTCAACAATATCAGCACCTACGATATTCATCTTTGTATCAGCAATTAAATGGATCGCTTGTAATAGCTCTTTTGATGTAATTCCGCCAGCTTCAGCCGTTCCTGTTCCTGGTGCAGCTGATGGGTCTAGTACATCGATATCAATAGTCACGTAAACATTTTTCCCAGCAAGCTTCGGTAACACTTGTTTAAGTGGCTCAGCAACATCAAATTTTGCCATATACATCCCAGACTCGCGGGCATATTGGAATTCTTCTCTCATTCCAGATCGGATCCCGAACGAATAAATTTTCTCAGGTCCTAACAATTCACACGCTTTACGGATTGGTGTCGAGTGGCTTAGTGGTTCGCCCTCATAATGCTCGCGTAAATCTGCATGAGCGTCGATGTGAATAATGACAAGATCATCATACTTTTTATTTAAAGCTTTAAAAATAGGCCATGAAACTAAGTGCTCGCCGCCAAGACCTAACGGAAACTTGCCGTCAGCTAAAAGCTTGTCCACAAACTCCTCAATCATATCAATGCTTCTTTGTGCATTACCAAATGGAAGTGGGATATCACCAGCATCAAAATAGTTTACGTCTTCTAAGTGACGGTCTAAATAAGGACTATATTCTTCTAAGCCTAATGATACTTCACGAATTCTAGCTGGGCCAAAACGAGAGCCTGGGCGAAAACTTACCGTGAAATCCATTGGCATTCCATAAATAACTGCCTTACTTTCTTCATATGTGCTATTTGTTCCAATAAATACATTACCTGAATATGCTTCATCAAATCTCATATTAAACAGCCCCTTACTTAATTAAATCTTGAACGAACTTCGGTAAGGCAAACGCTGCTTTATGAAGCTCTTTTGTATAGTACTTTGTATCAATTTCATGGAAACGCTCTTCTTCAACTTCAAGTGGATCATATTTTTTCGAGCCAATTGTAAATGTCCAAAGTCCACTTGGGTACGTTGGGATATTAGCTGTGTAAAGTCTTGTAATAGGGAATACTTCTTTCACGTCTCTTTGTACATTTGTAATTAAATGACTGTGGAACCAAGGGTTATCCGTTTGCGCAACGAAAACACCATCTTCTTTAAGAGCTTTTGCAATTCCTTCATAGAACCCTTTTGTAAATAGGTTTACTGCAGGTCCTACAGGCTCTGTAGAATCAACCATAATGACATCATAAACAGCTTCACTTTTAGCAATATGCATAAAACCATCATCAACTTGAACGTCAACACGAGGATCATCTAATGCGCCTGCAATGCTAGGTAAATATTTTTTTGAATACTCGATAACTTTTCCGTCGATTTCTACTAGCGTAGCTTTTTCAACTGATGGATGCTTTAAAACTTCGCGAATTACGCCACCGTCCCCGCCACCAACGACAAGAACATTTTTCGGATTAGGATGAGTAAATAATGGTACGTGAGCGACCATTTCATGATAAACAAACTCGTCTTTTTCCGTTGTCATAACCATTCCATCTAAAATAAGCATGTTACCAAACTCAGCAGTTTCAACCATATCTAGCTTTTGAAAATCTGTTTGCTCTGTATGTAACGTACGTTTAATTTCCGCCGTAATTCCAAAATGCTCTGTTTGCTTTTCAGTAAACCAAATTCCCACTTCAAATCACCTCTATAATTATTTTTCCTTCTTTATCATTCCCTAAATGTGGAACAATAAAGCTTTTTTTGTTTAACAATAAAAAACTCGGAATTAGCACCGAGTCCTTGGTTACTATCATTATTTTTCCATGTGCACTACAAAAAAAGTATATCTGACTTTTTTTAAAAATCAAGGAAAAATTTACATCGACTTTCTATTCCACTTTTCCAAGTATAAAAAAGGAAGTTAAATCCAAGAATGGAGTTATGAAGAAAGTAGTTCCAAAAAGCTGAATGGAGAATTAGTGCAAGTAAAGCTCTGGTGATTTGCTTTCACCATTTTACATTTTACATTTTACATTTAAGTAGGGGTGGATACGATGGAAGTCATCACTAGAAAAAAATATCATAGAAAAATCGGTCTAATTAGAAGGCTTATCAGGCTAACATTAGTCTTGGCAATTCTACTAATGGGTAGCGTTGTAGGGCTATTAAGCTATGCAAAAATGCAAGGACCGCCACCTTTACAAGTACAACAAACAACTGTTTTTTACGGAAGTGACGAATCGATCATTGGTCAGCGTGTTGTTGGGCAAAACCGACATTGGATCTCATTAAGTGAGATCGATCCTGCAGTGATTGAAGCTACGGTTGCCATCGAGGATCGAAAATTCCACCGACATTACGGCTTTGATTTTATTAGAATTGGTTCTGCAGTTTTAAAAAATGTTCAACAAGGAACAAAGGCTCAAGGTGCGAGTACGATTACCCAGCAATATGCGAGAAATTTATTTTTAAGTCATGACAAAACATGGCAACGAAAAATCAATGAAGCCATTTACGCACTTCGACTTGAAATGAACTATACAAAAGAACAAATCTTAGAAGGTTACTTAAATACGATCTATTATGGCCATGGTGCCTATGGTATAGAGGCTGCAGCGAATTATTATTTTCAAAAAAGTGCTAGTGAGTTAAACATTGCCGAAGCATCGATGCTTGCTGGAATTCCGAAGGGCCCATTATATTATTCACCGATCCGCAATTATGATCGAGCGAAGAGTAGACAACAACAGGTTCTTAACGCGATGGCTAATGAAGGCTATATTACTAATCTTGAAGCAAATGACTATTATAATACCCCACTAAATTTAGAGCACGATACTGTGAATTCTGTCGCTGTTGGGCCCTATTTTCAAGAGGTCGTATATCAAATTTTAACAGATGACTATGGATTAGACCCACAACTAATCGAAGCTGGTGGATTGCAAATTTACACGACGCTTGATCCTACTATGCAGGCAAAAGCAGAGAAGTGGGTAGAAGAAGAGCTTAAAGGCACAGAGTTACAAACAGCCCTTGTTGCTATCGATCCTCGTAGCGGCGATGTGAGAGCAATGGTTGGTGGCCGAAACTATCTAGAAAGTCAATTTAACCGGGCAACACAAGCACGAAGAATGCCGGGGTCGGCGATGAAACCGATCTTATATTATGCGGCCTTAGAAAATGGCTTTACGCCTGCGACACCGTTAACTAGTGAGGAAACAACTTTTATCTACGATGATGGCAGAGAAACATATGCCCCAAGCAATTTTAATAATAAATATGCGAATGATTTTATGACACTGGCTAAGGCAATGGCTTTATCTGATAATATCTATGCCATGAAAACTCATTTTTTTCTAGGATTTGACCAAATGACGAACACAGCAGAAAGACTCGGCATTACGAGTACCTTAGCTGAAATTCCATCATTAGCACTTGGAACAAAGCTCGTTGGTGTTTTAGAATTAACGAACAGCTATAGCGCTTTTGCCAACGGTGGAAAAAAAGTCGAACCACGCTTTATTACGAAAGTTGTCGATCGTGATGGAAAAGTTTTGCTTGAGCAGGAGCCTGTTGTAGAGCAGATCCTAGACCCTAATTTAGCTTATATCATGACCGATTTGATGACGGGTATGTTCGACTTAAATCTGAGCAGCAGTCATAGTGAGGTTACTGGTAGAAGCATTGTTCACCTTGTTAACCGGCCAGTCGCTGGAAAAAGTGGTACAACTGTTTCCGATAGTTGGATGATTGGCTATACACCACAATTACTTACAGGTGTATGGGTAGGACATGACCAAGCAAACCTCCAAAGAGGCGAAGGCCAATACGCGAAACGAATTTGGGCGAAGTTCATTGAGGATGCCTTAGAAGACAAGCTAAGACTGCCATTTCCTAAACCTTCAAATGTTGTAGCAATGGCTATTAATCCCGATAATGGTCGCCTTGCAACTGATGCTTGCCCCGTGCAGCATGTTAGTTATTTTGTGAAAGGCACCGAACCAGTCGAATATTGCCAAGTGCATATCGATAATCCGAGTTCAGTTTCCGAAATCCAAAAGGAAATTGCCGAAATAGAAGAAGCAAAAAAGGAAAAATTAATGAAGCGCTTTATTAAGTGGTTTAGTGGTGGGGAATAAGGATACTTTACTAGCATAATAAAAAAGAGGCTTACCTTGAGTAGAGGTAGCCCCTTTTTTTGTCCTAGTATAAAGAGTATTTATACTAATTCCAGTTTACTTATAGTGAAAACAAATTACAAGTTGTTCACATTATGTTCATAAATTAAATTGCTAAGTCTTTTTTTAATTGCTCTTCAGAGTTATTCCACATTTGTTCGTTAAACCCTTTTAAAAACTTACTCAAAGCTTCTTTTGATGGAGTATCCATATGTTCAACGATAATTTTTCGTTTTAATGATTTATCCATTTTGTTTACATGGTCTGGCAAACTTTTATAACCACGACGAATTTCACGATCTACCGTCAATTCACATGCAGTTACCCCTGCATAATAAGAACCTTGCGCATTGTTATCAACGGTTACCCATATTAACCAATACGGTTTGCCATTGGGTACTTCCTCTTTGTTCGGTAAAAATTTAATACCTTTTTCTACCTCGCTACGTGCGTGCATTGCCCCCATATCAACATAAACTTCACCTGAGAGAACATCGACAAACACAGGAGTCATATTATCTAAGTTTAATGTACCAGCACCATAACCACCGTGAGTAGTAGATTCTTTTCCTAAAATATTAAAACCACTACCTTTTTTATTGTTTTTATTATTTAACAGGTCCACTTGCTATCCCGCCTTTTTATATATATTTTTTTCAGTCTATCACAACAAAAGTCCCCTTTGCACGTTAGATGCTTTCTTTCTAAAATGCAGGAATTTTCTTTTCAATGTCGAATGATAATACATAGTGTATCTATTTTTCATTTATTTAAAAGGAGAGATTAACCCTTATGCCATTTGTAACTGTTAAATTGTTAGAAGGACGTACTGAAGAACAAAAAAGAGCATTAGTTGAAAAAGTAACTGCTGCAGTGAGCGAAACTGCAAATGCCCCAAAAGAAAACATCTTTGTCATGATTGAGGAAATGCCAAAAAATCATTTAGCAGTCGGTGGCGTTCTTAAAAGTGATCAATAAAAAAACGGTCGACCCCTTGGGGAGACTGCTGAAAAAGTCTCAATATCGCCTTCGTGAGAAAAGGAAGAGGAAACTCTTCCTTTTTTCATACGCATTATTTAGCTGGTGAAGGAAAAATGGTATTATAGAGATAGAAAATCATTAGAAAATTGGTGAAACTATGCTACCTAAAAAAGAACTAATGCTCAGTTCGTACAGTGAACTTTACGATATACTAATCCCAGAAAATCATTTCTTGAGGAAGTTTAATAACTTAGTTGACTTTGAATTTATCTATGACGAATTAAAAGATATGTATAATGAGGCATTTGGCGCTACAGCCAAATGTCCAATTATGATGTTTAAGTTACTATTACTCAAGGTGATGTACCCAATGTCTGATCGTGATTTGATTGAGAGAGCGACGTTTGATATGTCATTTAAATACTTTTTAGATGTAGCACCTGAAGATAAAATGGTTCATCCAACAAGCTTAACTAAATTTAGAAAACTTCGATTACAAGACGAATCATTATTAAATTTACTTATTAAAAAGACGGTTGAGATTGCCTTGAAAGAAGGGCTTATTAAATCCAACCAAATCATTGCGGATTCCACTCATACAAATAGTATGTTTAACTCTAAATCACCTATTGAAATCTTGATTGAACAGTCCAAACAGTTAAGGAAGAGCGTTTATAAACAGGACGACACTTATAAAGATAAAATGCCTACTAAGCCAAGTACGAGTGAATTAGTTGACCATATTAACTATTGTAATCAATTAGTAGATATCATTAAAAAGGACGAGCAGTTATACGTTAAAGAAGACGTAAGATTAAAAGCTCATTTATTAGAGGAGATTGTCAACGATGATATCGAACACTTAAATTCAACTGTAGAAAAAGATGCAAAAGTTGGACATAAGAGTTCAGACACATCCTTTTTTGGATACAAAACTCACATCGCTATGGTTCCAGAGCGTATTGTGACATCAGCTGTTGTTACAACAGGTGAACAGAATGACGGAAAACAGGCAAAAGAATTAATTGAGAAATCAATTGAAAATGGAATTGAAGTGAAAGCATTCATTGGCGACGGAGCTTACTCTGAGAAAGATATGATTGAATATACAAAAGAAAAAGAAATTAAGTTAGTATCGAAATTAAGTAAAACTGTATCAGAGGGCACTAAAAGGGCAACAGGTGAATTTGATTACAATAAGGATGCTGGGCGATATGTATGTACAGCAGGGCATATGGCAATTAAAAAAGCTTTACATGGGAAGAAAAAACACGCAACGGAAGGAACCGTATTACGAGAAACCCATTACTTTGATATTGAGAAATGTAAGGTATGTCCACTAAGAGAAGGCTGTTATAAAGAAGGATCTGCAAGTAAAACATATACCGTAACTTTGAAGAAGGATAAATTTCATGAGGAACACCAACTCTATCAGGAAACAGAAGAGTTCAAAGAGTTAGCGAAAAATAGGTATATGATCGAGGCTAAGAACGCAGAGCTAAAGAATCGCCATGGGTTTAAAAAAAGTCATTCCCATGGTCTCTTAGGTATGCACATACAAAGTGCAACAACCATCTTCGTAGTGAATATGAAACGAATTATCACGTTAATGGGTTAGTAATAGCCCATTAATTTACTCTTAAAGAGCCAAAATACAAAAAAGATTAGGAAATGTGATTTGAACACTTCCTAATCTTTTTAATTTCAGTGTGAGAACTTTAAAATGCTTATAATTTCAGCAGTCTCCCCCTTGGGTCGCCGTTTTTTTATGGTCGAAAGACTTCGAAGCCTCACTTATACCATTCTACATTCTACATTCTACATTCTACATTCTACATTTAACTAAGCTTGTCCATTTTTCTAAGTTCGTCAATATAACTAAAGGCATCTGCAATTTCATCTTCCGTGTAGTTAAGCTTTGCCTTTACCGTGTGAACTTTTTCGATCATTTCATCTTTAGTTAAATCCTCGAAAAAGAGGAGCGTAGAGACGAGCTCTAAAAAGCGGGAGCTCTTCTCGTTGATATCTAAGGTAAATTCTTTTAGTTTCGGAATATCTAAACTAGAAATTGATAAAAATTTTGTACCTTCTTCGGATAACGTATATCGATATTGATAGTAGCCACCTTTTTTCTCCTTTGTTTCATAAACAAAGCCCAAGTTGCACATTTCCTCAATACGGAGAGTTAACTCTTCAGAATATGGCCCATAAAAATGAAAGTTATATCGTTCTTGAAATGGGAAATTAATTTTTTTGGCGATATAAATGATTTTTTGCAGTTTTTTTCGACCAATAACTTCTCCTGCGTCACGAATCAACGCCATAATTTTTACGTGATCATTTAACAACCTTACTCCCCCTATTTAAAAAGTATCGCTTTTATTTGTCTCTTCAGCTCTCCATGTTCAGTTTCGTCATCTAGAACGTCTAATGGGAAATATAATTTATGGTCTGTACGCTTTTTCCCCGAAATGGCTTCAACAACATCCGATTCTCTTGATAGCTCACGTAAATCGCTATTTGGAGTTAATAAGAAGATGGGAATTCTCTCTCCTTCTTCACCTGGACGGTAAAAGTCGTACGGTAAATCAGACGAAGAATCGATCACTAAGTAATACTCTGGATCAATAGCTGCTTGTTTGAATAAATCGATAAGCTTTGGCCATTCATTCCATTGTTTGCTTGGATCAAATTCGACGTACTTAAACAATTTTCTATCATTAAATCTAACACATAAGTCACTTAAAATTCGATCTTCTTCATCCTGCCAAATTTGGAAATAATACATGATTATCGCCTCATCAAGCTTTAAATAATCCTCTAAACTCAGTTTTTCATTAAATAACGAATAAAAATGAGTTGGGGCTTGTTTAAACTGATGGTTTTGTTGATATAAGTACTTTGCACGATGCAAAATTTTACTTAAAATAACTTCGGCACTTCTTGTAACCGGGTGGAAATAAACCTGCCAGTACATTTGATAGCGACTCATAATATAATCTTCAACAGCATGCATACCACTTTGTTTAAAAACGGCTTGTTCTTCCGTTGGGCGCATGACCCTAAGGATCCGTTCCATATCAAAATGCCCATAGCTGACGCCTGTATAATAGGCATCTCTTTGCAAATAGTCCATTCTATCGGCATCAATTTGACTTGAAATTAAACTAACAACTAGCTTATTTGAGTATGTTTTGGCAATAACATTAGATACTTTCTTAGGAAATTCTTCACTTACTTTACGAAGAACTTTATTAATCTCTGTATTTCCTAATATAATACGTCGTGTCCATTCCTCATGATCTGTATGAAATACCTTTTCAAAGGAATGGGAAAATGGACCATGCCCAATATCATGAAGCAGAGCAGCCGATAAACAAACTAATCGTTCACTTTCATCCCAGTGCTCGCGTCCATTGAAGTTATCAATAATACGGCGCATAATTTCGTATACACCTAATGAATGATTAAACCTTGTATGTTCAGCACCGTGAAATGTTACATATGTAGTTCCTAATTGACGAATTCTTCTCAGACGCTGGAATTCTCTTGTTCCAACAAGCTCCCAAATCAACTGATCTCTAACATGAATGTATCGATGAACTGGATCTTTAAAAACTTTTTCTTCCTCAAGTTTCCCAACTATATTTGTCACACCAGCACCCCTTTCAACCAACTCTACCGTTCTAAGTGTATATATATGAGTTTATTATAAAATAAAGAGTATGATACACGCCACATAATGTAGAATGTAAAATGTAGAATGTAGAATTATTGAAAGCATTGGCTTCGAAGCTTTCTGAATAAATCTCCATTTTACATTAAAAAAGAAGAAGTCGCCCTCAGTGTTGAAAGCGACAATCTTACTTTAGCTTTTTCTTTATTTTTTCAATTAGTTGGTCTTCGTTTGGGGCAGTTACTGGACGATTATTCACAAAAGCAAAGCCTTTTTTTCGACCAGGGCCACAATAGGACTGACAACCAATATGAAGTTCTGCGTTTGGATCTAAATCCTTTAACCTTGGTACAAGTGTTTTAATATTCGTCGCCTGACAAACATCGCAAATCTTGATTTCATTATTCATGATCAAAACCCTTTCATTTTTCTATCAAAATCTATAGATGAATGGATGATAGTACTAGAAAAAACGTAAATAAGCTACAAATTTTCTATTACTACGTTTCAATATGGAAAATCGTTATGGAATAAAGTCTAAAGAGTATTTTACACTTGTTTCTACTTGTTATGCAAATGAAAGATTTGCTATTATGAAGGGAAATTAGCAGTTTTTTTAAGGAGCTTTTAAAAATTGAGTATAAATTCGATCACCAACTGGCGCTTTATTGACCAAACAACATTCGGGCCAACCTTTAGTCCCCTCATCTCCTTTGCTACGGACGATACACTTTGTTGGTCTGTAGGAGAAAAAAATTCTATCCCGGTTATCCGGACTTGGGTTCACCACCATGTTGTTATATTAGGAATACAAGACAGTCGCTTACCTTTTATAAATGAAGGAATTAAATTTTTGCAAAGGGAAGGTTATGATGCGATTGTTCGTAATTCAGGCGGTTTAGCCGTTGTATTAGATGAAGGTATTTTAAATATTTCATTGATTTTTAAGGAGGATAAACAAATTTCGATCAATAGCGGCTATGATGCGATGTATGAGTTAATTCAAGGAATGTTTAAAGAAGAAACGAGCGAGATCGAGGCGAAGGAAATTGTTGGTTCGTATTGCCCCGGTAGTTATGACTTAAGTATTGCTGGGAAGAAATTTGCAGGCATCTCACAACGACGTGTCCGCGGTGGTGTTGCAGTGCAAATTTATTTATGTGTCAGTGGTAGTGGTAGTAAACGCGCTGCCTTAATTAAGGACTTTTACGAACTGGCTGTCAATGAAGCCGAAACAAAATTCACCTACCCAGTCATCGTCCCTAGCACAATGGCGTCGTTAAATGAATTGCTAGGACTCAGTTTAACCATTCAAGATGTCATGTTACGCCTGTTGAATGCTATAAAGCACGGCCCTTCCGTCACAATCGAATCGACGCAGCTAGTCTGCGGCGAACACGAACTGCTCGAAACAAACCTTGAGCGGATGAAAAAGAGAAACGAAGGGATCGGGTAGTGGGGTCTGACACCCTTCGTGGACATTTTCCCTAAAAGTCCATCTCAAGTGGACACGCGCGCGCAAAAAAAGACTAACTAAAAGGTGACTGCCACCTAGTTTAGTTAGTCTTTTTATCAAATTCTATCCATTCAACCCTTGCATGGCTGTAATTAATGCTAATTTATATACGTCTTCTACGTTACAACCGCGAGAAAGATCATTTACAGGTTTGTTTAATCCTTGTAGGATCGGTCCGATTGCTTCGAATTCACCTAAACGTTGTGCAATTTTATAGCCGATGTTTCCTGCTTCTAAGCTTGGGAAGATGAACACGTTTGCTTCGCCTTTTAAAGGAGAATCTGGTGCTTTCTTAATGGCAACAGACGGCACGAATGCTGCATCAAACTGAAACTCACCATCAATAACTAAGTTTGGCGCCATTTCCTTAGCAATACGTGTAGCTTCAGATACTTTTTCAGTTTCTGGTGATACTGCAGAACCTTTTGTTGAGAAGCTTAACATTGCAACTTTTGGATCAATATCAAATACACGTGCAGTTTCAGCCGCAGCAATTGCTGTCTCCGCTAAGTCATTGCTATCAGGAGCAATATTGATGGCACAATCACCAAAGATTAACTTCTGGTCACCTTTTACCATGACGAAAACTCCAGATGTTTTGCGAATCCCAGCTTTTGTTTTAATAATTTGTAATGCAGGGCGAACTGTATCACCTGTTGAGTGAGCTGCACCACTAACGAGTCCAGCTGCTTTCCCTAGATAAACAAGCATCGTACCAAAATAGTTAACATTCAGCAATTGCTTGCGTGCATCTTCTTCAGTAACCTTACCTTTACGGCGCTCGACAAATGCCGTAACTAGTTCATCAAATTCGTGGTAATTAGCTGGATCAATGATTTCTACATGATCAAGAGTAAGGCCCAGTTCTCCTGCTTTTTTTACTACAGCTTCATTACTTCCAATCACAATTGGGTGAAGAACTTTGTTTTCACCTAATTTAATTGCTGCTTCTAATACTCTTTCATCTGTTCCTTCTGGAAAGACGATTGTTGGGAATTGACCTTTTACTTTTGCTTCAATTTGTTCGAATAAACCGCTCATTTTCTTCCTCCTAATTAAACATCAGATCATCATATAATCTAAGAATACTCCTTCTTTTAAGAAAAATAAACCAACTTTGAGAATGTGTACAAAGTTTAAATTTTCTGACTCATAAGTCATAGTCTTTTTTATTTTTCCCTTTAAAAATTTGATTAAAACAAATTCTGCAGATTTATGTGCTAAAATAAGAAAAAACTAGCGTAAAATCATATGAAAACAGAGGTGATTAGATGAGTCCGAAAATTGGCATGGAACCAATTCGTAGACAGCAGATTATCGAAGCTGCTAAACATTGTATTGTCACAAAAGGTTTGCCTCACTTTTCCATTAAAGACATTGCCAAAGCTGCCAATTTAAGTACTGGTGTTATTTATCATTATTTTGAAAATAAAGATGATTTACTTGTCGATGTTTTAAAAGATTCATTTTCGAATACAGAAAAACTCGTTAAAGAAACGGTTGATGCAGCTTCTAATTACAACAACAAAATGAAGGCGTACTTAGAGACGGTAGCTAAAGTACCCGACGAAAACCCTGACTTTTATATAATCTTATTAAATTACTTAGCTCAAGCCCCTTATAACGAAGAATTAAAACGGATTATTTCTCGTTTTTTTCAAAATTTAGGTAGATTTATTGAAGGCATTTTGCAAATTGGCTATAAAGAAGGCGTCATAAAAAAAATTGAAAAAGGTACTGCGGCAAATTTAATTCTATCTCAAGCAATGGGCCTTGCTTTCTATTACCTAATTTCAAATGAAAAAATCAACAAAGATAAAATTAATCGCGATTTTGTTGAAATTTTCAAAAAATATATTGAATAAACTATGTTTTCACTTATATAATGAACTTGATAAGTTGTTAATATAGCTTTTATTTATATTGACCGTTCAATATAAAATCAATTAGGGGGTTAGTGTATGTCGTATCAATTACTATTTAATCCTATTAAAATTAACGAGCTAACATTACAATCTAGAGTCATTATGGGGTCGATGCATGTAGGTTTAGAAGGTGAAGAAAACGGCCTTGAAAAGCTAATTGCTTTTTACAAGGAAAGGGCGAAAAACAAAGTTGGCTTAATCGTCACGGGTGGCGCTGCTGTCTGTCCAGAGGGGAGTGGTGGTGTTCACTTTATGTCAATCCATAAAGACGATGATGTCGAGTACTGGAAGCCGCTAACAAAAGCTGTTCATGACGTTGATGGAAAAATTGCCTTACAGCTATTTCACGCTGGCCGTTATGCTTATAAAGCATTGACAGGCTACGACGTAGTTGCACCATCTGCGATACAATCACCAATTAACCCCGATGTACCTGTTGCTTTAACAGCGGAACAGGTTGAAGCAACGGTTACTGCTTTTGGAAGCGCTGCCAAACGAGCAAAACAAGCTGGCTTTGACGCCGTAGAAATAATGGGTTCAGAAGGCTACTTAATTAACCAGTTTACTTCACCTGTTACCAATCAACGTGACGATGAGTGGGGTGGCTCTTTTGAAAAAAGAATTCGCTTTTCTCTTGAAATTGTGAAGGCAGTTCGAGAAAATGTTGGTCCGACATTCCCGATTATTTTCCGAATGTCTGGTCTTGATCTTATTGAAAGTAGCACATCAGATGAAGAAACGAAACGCTGGGCAAAAGAATTAGAAAAAATGAGTGTTGACCTTTTAAATATCGGGATTGGTTGGCACGAATCAAAAGTTCCAACAATATCGATGAAGGTGCCGCGAAATCGTTTCGTTCCTGTGGCTACTGCCATTAAAGAAGCTGTTTCGATTCCTGTCATTGCTAGTAATCGGATTAATAACCCTGAAGATGCTGAAAAGATACTGCAAAGCGGTGCCGCAGACATGATCTCGATGGCCCGACCATTTTTAGCAGACCCAGCGATTTTAACAAAGGCTTATGAACAAAGGTTAGAAGATATTAATACGTGTATTGCTTGTAACCAAGCTTGTTTGGATCATGTTTTCGAATTAAAGACAGCCTCTTGTCTAGTAAACCCTGAAGCAGGTAGAGAGCTAGAGTTACAGATTGTACCAACTGAGCGAAGAAAACGAATTTTGGTTGTTGGCGCAGGACCAGGTGGCATTGAAGCTGCCCGAGTGTTGGCCTTACGTGGGCATAGCGTAACAATTGCCGACCAAGGTGATGCCATCGGCGGTCAACTAAATTTTTCTCGAATTGTCCCTGGTAAAAGTGAATTCAACGAAACGATTCGTTATTACAACACACAGCTCCGTAAGCTTAACGTCCAAGTTAGGCTAAAACATAAAATTACAACCGACGACCCGTTAGTTCATGAGGCCGATGAGATTATTATTTCTACAGGTATTCTGCCGAGAAAACCAGATTTAATTGGAATTGATAGCGACTTTGTCGTTTCCTATAAAGATATTTTTGAAAGTAGAGTAGAGACAAAAGAAAATGTCGTCATCATTGGTGGTGGTGGTGTCGCTTGTGACTTAGCATTTTTACTTAAAGAAAAAGGCGCCGAGAACATTACTATGCTACAACGTGGTAAAGCCTTTGCTCGTGGAATTGGGAAAACAACCCGTTGGGCGACATTAATGGAACTTAAAATGAAGAAAATTCGGATGATAGGTGGGATTAGTGAATATAAAACGATAAAAAACAATGCTGTTTCATTTTTGCAAAATGGTGAGGAGCACTCTGTTCCCGCTGATCTAGTTGTTTATGCAAGTGGGCAACTACCGAATAACAGCTTATACGCTTCGTTAAAAGCAAAAGGAAAACAAGTCCACATAATTGGAGGAGCAAAAGATGCTAGTGAACTTGATGCAAAAAAAGCAATTTACGAAGGTGCAATCGTTGCCAGAAAAATTTAAAGAGGAGTGGAACAAATGAAAAACGGAACAGTTATAGTAGAATGTCATGAAGGTATTGCTACAATCACCTTAAACCGTCCTGAAGTAAAAAATGCGATAAATCTTGCCATGCATAAAGATTTACAAGAAGCATTTACAACAGCGGGGAATGACCCAGCCGTGAAAGTGATTATCCTCCAAGGAAAAGATGGGGCTTTCTCAAGTGGAGCTGATTTAAAAAGCATCCCTATCGATGACTTTGCTTCGTTTGATCATGGCGATTATTTAAAAGATACGTATAATACGCTCATTGAAATTATTGAAGAGATTGATAAACCGATCATTGCCTATCTAAACGGAATTAGTGTTGGGGCTGGTTTAAGCATTGCCTTAGCATGTGATTTTCGCTACGCTCATTCAGATGCCATCTTAGGAGTGAGTTTTTTAAAGATCGCTCTCGTCCCTGATGCAGGTGCATCCTATTATCTTCCAAGAATCGTCGGCCTTCAAAAAGCACTGGAACTTTGCTTAGGTGAACCTATTACTGCAGAAGAAGCCCTATGTTGTGGATTAATTAACAGTATTGGCTGTCCTCTTGAATTTGCAAAAAAACTAACACAAGTTCCAGTTACAACCTTTGGATTAATGAAAAAGAATATGCGCAACTCGTTCGATAAATCTCTTACAGAAGTATTAAACATGGAAATCGATACCCAAAGAAAAGCAGGAAAATCGCCCGAACACATGCAAGCAATACAAGCCTTTGTGAAAAAAGTGAAGTAATTTTTCATAATTCAAAATGTAGAATGTAGAATGCAAAATGGTAAAAGCTAAGCTACGAAGCATGCTAAACTAATTCTACATTCTACATTTTACATTTTGCATTCATTCAATTTGGTTTTTCCCTTCGTAAATAGTATAATGAGCATAGAAATAGTAATTACCAAAAAATAATTAGTATTGTTATTATTATTAAGATTCGTTTTGAGGAGTGGGTTATCAATGAGTGAAGCAGCTAAAACATTAGAAGGCTGGTATTGTTTACACGATTTTAGAGCAATCAACTGGGAAAAGTGGAAGTACCTTTCTACAGAAGAAAGGCAATCAATTACAAATGAATTGTTAGGATTATTAGAAAAATGGGAAACGACAGAAGCAAGAAAAGCTGGAAGTCATGCTCTTTATAGCATCGTTGGCCAAAAAGCTGATCTTTCAATTATGCTTTTACGTCCAACAATGGAAGAGCTTAACGAAATTGAAAACGCGTTTAATAAAACTCGGTTCGCTGAATACACAATTCCTACATATTCGTATGTTTCAGTAGTTGAACTAAGTAACTACCTTCCTGCAAGTGTCGACCCTAATGAAGATCCTGAAATTCAAGCACGTTTAAAACCAACTTTACCAAAATCTAAGTATATTTGCTTCTATCCAATGAATAAGCGTCGTGAAGGTAATGATAATTGGTACATGCTACCAATGGAAGAACGTAAAACTTTAATGCGCAGTCACGGGATGATCGGTAGAGGTTATGCGGGCAAGGTAAAACAAATTATTACAGGTTCTGTAGGTTTTGATGATTGGGAATGGGGTGTAACTTTATTCTCAGATGATGTACTTCAGTTCAAAAAACTAGTTTACGAAATGCGTTTTGATGAAGTAAGTGCTCGTTACGGAGAATTCGGTTCATTCTTCGTAGGAAATCTTTTATTAAAAGAGTCAGTACCAAATTACTTACACATATAAAGAACGAAAGTCAGATGTTAACCATCTGACTTTTTAATTTCCGTTTTTAATTTCCGGTTTTCCACCTTCACTTTTCGGTCTCGGATTTTCAGTTTCCGCCTGCGATCATCGGTTTTCGATCTTTGGTTTTTCATTCTACATTCTACATTTTACATTCTACACTCTACATTCATTCTTTAAATTCATAATTCTATATTCAAAATCATAGGCATAAGATAGTGAAAGAAGTAAAAGGCAAGGTATGTTGAATGCCAGAAGCTTTTTGCCAAGTTTGTAAAAATCATCTTGCTCCTTATCGTTCATCTTGCGGCTTACATAATATAGGAGGTGAGTTAATGGCAGTCATTAAAGTTAATGAAAATGACGTAAAAGTTCTAGCTCGATTAATGAGGGCTGAAGCTGAAGGTGAGGGCGATTTAGGTATGCTGATGGCAGGAAATGTCATGGTTAACCGAGTTCGTGCTAACTGTCTAGATTTTAAAGATGTAAACTCGATCGATAGAATGGCATTTCAATCGCCAGGTGGATTTGAAGCTACTCAGAAAGGTTATTTCTATCAAGGCGCTAGGGAAAGAGAAATTCGTCTCGCCCGTAAACTTATTAATGGTGAGCGACACCACCCTGCTGATTTTGCGCTCTGGTTTTTCCGTCCTGAAGCTGGGTGCCCAGCGCAATGGTGGGGACAATGGAACTCAGGAAGATATAAACTTCATTGCTTCTATACACCATTAGCCAGTGAATGTCCGTCAGTTTATTCAACTTATTAATTGTCTTTATTATAAAGGAGTGATCTCATGTTTCAACAGCAACCATGGATGCAACAACAATACCTAACACCAACTCAACAAGGGCCTGCCTTACCTTACCAAATACCAACAGAGCAACCATTTATGCAACAACAACCATTTTTTGGCCAACAACAAGTTCCACAGCAATTTTTACCTGGTGCCCCAATGCCTACCCCACCAGGATTTGCGCAACAGTTTCCAATGACACCGCCTCCTGAGCCTGGGATGCTTCCTCTTGAGCAATCATATATTGAAAATATTTTACGGTTAAATCGGGGCAAGGTTGGGACGTTTTACATGACTTATGAGAATAACGTTGAATGGAATGCAAAAATCTTCAGAGGTATTGTTGAAGAGGCTGGCCGTGATCATATCATTATTAGTGATCCGCAAAATGGAAAATACTATTTGTTACTGATGCTTAACTTAGATTATGTGGTATTTGATGAGCCGATTGAGTATGAATACCCGTTTGGTGCTGCACCTGCACCTATGGCAACGTATTCGCCGAGATAACTTAATATCTAAGACAAAAAATGAGGCCTCTTTTAACTAGAGGACCTCATTTTCATTACAAACTTTTAAATGCGGATAGAGCTATCAACACCCAACCAACCATAAAGAAAACTCCACCGATTGGTGTAATAGCCCCTAAGACTTTCACTCCCGAAATGCTTAATATATAAAGACTACCTGAGAAGAAAATAATCCCTAGGAACATTGCCCACCCTGCCCATGTTAGCATCGCTGGATAACCGAGACGATCTGCAACTACAGCAATAATTAAAATTGCTATTGCATGGATCATGTGATATTGGACACCTGTTTGATAAATCTCAATCATTCTTTCCGTTAATTTACCTTGTAAGCCATGTGCACCAAATGCTCCTAGCCCAACCGCGATTAACATATTAATACTACCGATCATTAAAAATAGCTTTAACATTAGCAACTATGCCCCTTTTGTTAGTTTCTTTCCTACTGAACTCAGAATAGCACAGTTAGTAATTGACTTCAAAAAATTGGATTAACGGTTGCTTAAGTAGATTTCAAGTGCTTGTCTCATTTTTTCGGCTTCACTGCTATTATCGGCATGCACGAGAATATGGTCACCATTTAGTTCAACTTCAACATTTTGGAAACCTTGTTTTTCTAAAAAATCAGCGACATCATGAAAGTTCTCATTTTGAGTATAAAGCGTTTTGTTACCGACATATTTTCCCTCTACAAATACTTCATAACGATCTTCAAAAAGCTTCGTTGTATCTTGATCATTTTCCCTAAGATTAAAAAATAACGGTATACCTAAATTACTTCGATTATTAATCATTGTTTAAGACCTCCAAAAGCTGATTATCATAACATACCTTAATTTGGTCTTAATTTTCCTAAATTATGAATGTTAAAAATCAAATAAGCTACCGCTATCTGGCTCATCACTTACGACTGTCTTGTTTTTCTCATTGCTCATTTTTTCAATTTTCGTTTCAGTCATTGGCTTCACATCTTTTTGTGCTTCTAGAAGTAAGTCACAATATGCTTTCATACTAATTAAATCTTCTGTGAGCTTTTCCTTATCATTCGTACTAATTGCTTTTTTAACAGCTTGAACTCTTTCTTCTAGCTTTTTAATAATGACTTCTGTTCCAATATTCATGATATCCCTCACTATTCTATTGCTATTCGTGGAAGATCTATTTTGCATAATTAAGTTTCGCAGTGTTCTGATAATATTTCCCACTATTATAACATTTGAGTTGATGATCGTGAAAATATAAAAAGAGACCAACTTAAATTTATAGTCAGTCTCTCTAGTCTTAATAAGATAAAGTTATAACAAACTTACTCCCTCTACCTTCCTCACTTGAAACCACAATCGTACCGTTCATTTCTTCAATAATTCGAAAGCTCGTTGCGAGTCCCAGACCTGTTCCTGTCTGTTTGGTTGAATAAAATGGGGTTCCAAGCTTTTCGATAGTTGTCGTATTCATCCCACAGCCCGTATCTAAAATAGAGATAGCGATTTTATTTTCCAAAGCGAGGTGTTTGGTTTTAATTGTTACTACACCATCTTCTTCTATTGCTTCAACTGCATTTTGAATAATATTGATAAAAACTTGTTGTAATTTACCTGGGTCGATCAGAACTGTTGGCAATTCCTCAAATTCTTTCTCTATATCGATTCCTTTCATCTTTAATTGCGACTTCTGAAGAATAAGCATGTCTTCTAATAAAGAATTAATCTTCGTTTTTTTGAGTTCTTCACTAGACTTAGGATTAGATAAGTTTAATAGATCGGTAATAAAATAATTTACACGGTCAATTTCTTTTATTATAAGATCATAATGGTTTTTTTTGACCTCTTCTTCTTTACCAAAGAGTTGAATAAAACCTCGAATGATTGCTAGCGGATTACGAATTTCATGTGCTAAGCCAGCTGCCATTTGTCCTACTACTTTTAACTTTTCAGAACGAACTAACTCTCGTTCCATTTGCCTTTTTTCTGTAAGATCATTAATGACAATTAACATTTCATCATGGATTTCTTCGCTTTCTATTGATGGGAGTGAAGATATACTTATAAAAAAATGATAGATGTTCTGATGAAAACTACATTGAAGTTCAAATTTTTTATTTTTCTCTTCACCAACAAACTCTAAAACTCTGCTCGATAAAACAAACTGCTTAAAATTATCCGATTTTTGCATAACCTCATTAACAGTTCTGTTAACTACTTCATATCTAGGGAGATGAAATAATTTTTCACACGTACGATTAAACGTAGTAATCTTCATCGTTTTTTTATTAACTGCAATAACACCATTATCCGTTGTTTCAATAATTAGAGTCGATTTTTTGTGGCCACGCTCTCGTTGGGCAAGCTTCTTTGTCATTGCGGTAAAAGTCTGATTTAAACGGTCGATTTCTTGATACGTTTTTTCATTTAAAGGGGTAACAGCCTTACCAGTAGCAAAATCAGAAGTAGCTGCAACTAGTCTTTCAACTGGACTAACAATATATTTTGATAACTTAAATACAGCTATCGTTGTTAAAAATAAAACGAATCCAACTGTTAGTAAATAGTTCGTTAAGAGTTTTTGAAGTGGTAAAAATAAAGCTCCCTTAGAAACGGAAACTCCTACAAACCAGTCTTCATCAAACCCTTCCATTTTATTAATTTTTTCATATGATAGGACAAGATCTTGATCACCGTTATAGATAATCTCTCAATTTTTACTATTAAATACTATTTCAGAACCATTCAAATTATTTTTTTCTAAATGATTTTCATTTAAAATTTTACGATGGTCAGGGTGAGCAATAAACTCTCCATTTTTGTTAATTAGAAATGCATACCCTTCTAATCCAACAATTTGATCTTGTTCTGAAAACTTGGTAAACGTCTGCCAGAGATAGTTTAGGTCAAATAAAGGCGAGATAACACCAACTACTTCTTCACCAGATTCATTAAATACGGGAGCCGACATAACTAAAACAGGTTCATGAATAACCGGTGATAAATAAATATCAGATAAATAAATGTCTCCCTTTATTGAGGCCTGAAACCATTTTCGGTCATTTAAGTCGCTCCCAATGACTTTATCTATTGAACTAATCGAAACAATCCCATCTGGTTTGACAAAGATCGTGTCTGAATAGAAGTCATAGACATCCATAAAATGAATAAACTGTTCTTGTATTTCTTCATTTGTGGAACTAACTTCCTTAAGAATCGGATTTGTTGCTAAATGCTTTACATCCGAAATTCGCTCGTAAAGCGTTCGTTCTATTTCACTTGCTAATTCATTTGAAAATGTTAGCAGGGATTGTTCAATGTATTTCGTAAGTTCTTGTTTTTGAGATTGATAAGATATGTAACCTAAAAATGATAGCGGAGTTAATGTAGTTAATAAGAAAAAAACTAATAGCTTAACTCTTAACGTTTTAAACATATTGGCGCTCCTTACTGTTTCGATAGACCTATTATAGTATAAAACAGCTATGGATTGTTGTAATAATCGACATGCTTTTAATCTTTTATGCAGTTTTTTTAAAAAAAGTGAATAATTAGATGTTCTTTTAGTTTCGAGTTTTAATCTTTGTAATAACCTTCATTTGTTGCTATATAAAAAAAGGCTAACTAGTAGCCTCTTTTGAAAATTTTATTGATAAAATTTATACAATGCTTGCGTTCCGCTGTTTTCTTCACCGTCTTCAGCTAACTTTTCATATAATTCCTTTGCCAGCTTTAATCCTGGAGTTAATAAACCCATTTCTTCAGCACTTTCAAGAGCAATTGTCATATCTTTAATAAAGTGTTTGATATAAAAACCTGGCTCAAAATTACCATCGATCATTTTTGGCGCTAAGTTACTTAATGACCAGCTTCCCGCTGCCCCTGTTTCGATTGTCTGTAAGACCTTTTTCGGAGAAAGTCCTGCTTTTTTTGCGTAGGCGATTGCTTCACAAACTCCGATCATTCCAGTTGCTATCGCCATCTGGTTGCACATTTTTGTATAATGACCTGCCCCAGGACCACCTTGAAGAATGATGTTTTTACCCATTTTCTCAAGAACCGGTAATACTGCATGAAAGGCCTCTTCATCTCCACCTACCATGATCGCAAGACGTGCTTCTTTAGCGCCTATATCACCACCAGAAACAGGAGCATCTAAAGCATGCATTTCTCGTTTTTTTGCTTCTTCGTAAATTTTTTGGGCTAATGACGGTTTCGAAGTTGTCATGTCGATGAAATATGTACCTTTTTTTGCATGGTTTAATAGGCCAGTTTCCCCTAAATAAACCTCTTCGACATCATGAGGATAACCAACGATTGTAATGATTATATCTGCTACTTCAGCTATTTCTTTTACAGTGTCTTTCCATTTGGCACCTTCTTCAATAATAGACAAAGCTTTTTCTTTTGTCCGATTGTAAACAACGACTTCATATCCAGCCTTCATTAGATGTGAAGCCATACTTTTTCCCATTACACCTATTCCAATAAAACCAATAATCTTATTTTCTCTTTCTAATGTCATGCCTTCTCCTCCTCAATTATATTTATAAATTTATGTTAACTCTTAGAAATTTCCCAGTCAATTTCGTTACAATTAATGGATTTTAGAAATCGGTTTGTCTTTGAAAAAGGACGACTACCAAAGAAACCACGATGCGCAGAAAAAGGACTCGGGTGAGATGATTCAATAATTAGGTGGTGCTCTGAAGTGATTAAGGATTTTTTTTCGACTGCATGTTTGCCCCAAAGAATAAATACAATTGGTTTTTCTCGTTCGTTTAACAATGAAATCACCTTGTCAGTAAATTGCTCCCAACCTATTCCTTTATGGGAATTAGGGCAGCCCTCTTTTACGGTAAGAACCGTATTTAACAAAAGGACTCCTTGCTTAGCCCATGATTGTAAGCTTCCATGACTGGGTGTTTGATAGCCTAAGTCCGATTCTAGCTCTTTAAAGATATTTCTTAAACTAGGAGGAATCTTAACACCTGGCTGGACAGAAAAACTTAAGCCATGTGCCTGTCCCTCGCCATGATAAGGGTCCTGCCCTAGTATGACAACTTTAGTATGTTCATATGTTGTCTCGTGAAAAGCCTGATAGATATCGGCTTTGTTTGGAAAAATTGTACTCTTTTCTTTTAGTAAGGTTTGTTGTAAATGTCTGAAATAAGGTTTTTCAAGTTCACTTTGTAGTAATTCTTGCCAGTCCTTTTTAAATGTTATCATAACGTTGCGTCCTTTTTGTTTTATCTTTCTTAATGAATTATATCATTCCGTATTATCGCCATTAATTAGTTTGATATGGCTCATTTATGATATTTTTGAAATTCACTCAACTACTATTATACTTTTTATTATCAGGGTAGTCATAGTAGGAAATAGGATATATTAAATGTTAAGTATATTATGAGGGGTGTTATTGATGAAAACTGTACATGTTGTTGCTGCCGTCATTAAAAATGAACGCGGTGAGTTTTTATGTGCACTACGTTCAGCTACAATGTCGATGCCTAACTTATGGGAATTTCCAGGTGGGAAAATTCAAGAAGGTGAAAACCCTGAAGACGCTTTGACACGCGAAATAAAAGAAGAACTTAATTGCACTGTAACAGTAGGTACGCTCATTGAAGACATTGTCCACCATTACCCAAACATCATTGTTCATTTAACTACATATAAAACATCGATTATTGAGGGGACACCTAAACCCCTAGAGCATGAAAAACTAGCTTGGGTTAAAAGAGAAGACCTTCTGAAATTAGAGTGGGCTCCTGCTGACATTCCAACGGTAAGAAAACTAATGTAAAGTAAAAGTGGATTGGATTACTGGTTGAGGGTCGAAAAAGAAATAGTAGTGGGCGATTAACACCCACTACCATTTTCATGCTTACCTACTAGACTACGTGCTCTAGTTTCTCCTCAAGCCATTGTTTAATTTCAAGATTTTCCTTAAAGGGGACAACAACCGGTCTATAGGAACAACCAATTTTAAATAGCTCATATTTATCCCCTATTTTTGTGACACAATAGTTTTCAAAAGGTGTTTGCAATACTTCGTCCGCCTTAAGCCCATCTGAATGATAATAGCCATTAATTAATTTTAAATCTAATTCAGATACTTTCCAACTATACTCGTGCTCTAGTTCCTTTATAGCTTTCAAATGTTCAAGCTCGTTTTCATTGTCGTAAAGGGAGATAATCCCCATTGATTGTAAAGCAGAAGTAAGCGGATTTTGACGTTCCATAAAGTAAGCATCTCCTTAGGGTTATTAGATTATGGTTTTAGTTTGTTCAACTATGAGCAAACTTTCATCTGGTTTAATTTTACTACAATTTGGTGGAGAAAAAAGGGCGGACTTTGGATAAATTTTGAATTTATCTTTACAAATTAAAGTCAAATTTGTTAAGAAAAAAAAGAGAACCCCCATGTCTTCTAAACAAGGGATCCTCCAATTTTTTATTTAAAACTGCATTTTCGCTTCTAAAAAACTTTTTAATTCGGTAATGGCAACACGAGTTTGCTCCATTGTGTCACGGTCTCGTACAGTTACCATGTTGTCTTCTTGTGAATCAAAATCATATGTGATACAGAACGGCGTACCGATTTCATCATGACGACGGTAACGTTTTCCGATTGAACCTGCTTCATCATAATCAACCATGAAAGTCTTAGCTAAGGCAGCAAAAACTGCTTGTGCACCCTCAGATAATTTTTTCGATAATGGTAATACTGCAGCTTTATAAGGTGCTAGCGCTGGATGTAACTGCATCACTGTACGGCTCGTGCCGTCCTCTAATGCTTCTTCTTTATAAGCGTCGATTAGGAACGCCAGTGTCACACGGTCAGCCCCTAATGAAGGCTCGATGCAGTATGGGATAAAGCGCTCATTTGTTTCTTGATCAAGATAGTTGAAGTCCTCACCTGAAAACTCCATATGTTGTTTTAAATCGTAGTCAGTACGAGATGCAATACCCCAAAGCTCGCCCCAACCAAACGGGAACTTATATTCGAAGTCAGTCGTTGCATTACTGTAATGGGATAACTCGTCATCAGAGTGATCACGCATTCTAACATTTTCCTTCGTCATTCCAAGTGATGTTAACCATTTGTCAGCTGTATCTTTCCAGAAATCAAACCATTTTAAGTCTTCACCAGGCTTACAGAAAAATTCAAGCTCCATTTGTTCGAATTCACGAGTACGGAACGTAAAGTTACCTGGTGTAATTTCGTTACGGAAACTTTTCCCGATTTGGCAAATACCAAACGGTAATTTTTTACGCATCGTTCTTTGAACATTTTTAAAATTAACGAAAATACCTTGAGCCGTTTCTGGACGAAGGAAAATTTCGTTTGTGCTTGATTCTGTTACACCTTGGAACGTTTTAAACATTAAGTTGAATTGGCGAATTGACGTGTAATCCATAGCTCCACATTCAGGACATGCAATATTGTGCTCGTGAATTAACTCTTCCATTTTTTCAAAAGAAAGACCATCAACAACCATTTCAATCCCTTTTGCATCTAATGCATTTTCAATAATCTTGTCAGCACGGTGCCTTGCTTTACACTTCTTACAATCGATCATTGGGTCGTTAAAGTTCCCAATATGACCAGAAGCTTCCCACGTGCGAGGGTTCATTAGAATAGCTGCATCGAGTCCAACGTTGTAAGGGGATTCTTGGACAAATTTTTGCCACCAAGCTTTTTTGATGTTATTTTTTAGTTCAACACCTAGCGGACCGTAATCCCACGTATTTGCTAACCCTCCGTAAATCTCAGAACCTGGAAAGATAAACCCACGGTGCTTTGCATGCGATACGATTTGATCCATTGTTGCTTTCGTCATTTTTACCCACTCCTTATTTATGTGGTGTCAGACACCCTTTATGGACAAAACTGTTCATTTTTCCGTCTGAGGTGGACACCATTACTTTTTTGAAAAGCCGCTTTAACGAAAGTCTTCAGTGTCCACCTGACATGGAAAAACTGATGTTTTTGTCCACGAATGGGGTCAGACCCCACTAAAAAGACCCCACTAAAAAAAACTCTCGTCTCTAGGCTTTTCTAGCCTAGGGACGAGAGTTTAGCTCCCGCGGTTCCACCCTAGTTGGTATATATTTCATATACCCACTTTATCATAAAAACTCCAGACTGCCGTTTCACATAAATTTCTTCACTAGGCTCACACCAACCCTAGCTCGCTTTGGAAGCTTGATTTAGCTACTATTCGTCTTTCACTGTTTTGTATAGGAAGTTCAAAAAGTCCGGGAACAATAGGCGGCAAATCTCTTCGTCAGCTTGTTCTTCCGATACTCACGTATTGTCTCTATACGCTCCGTTTCTCAGAACTACGCTTCCTCGATCTTTTTGCCTCTTGTTGTCCTCCTTTTGAACATCTACTATTAAATTTTATTGTTGATTATCATACCAAATGTTACAAGTGTCGTCAAACCTATTTTCAGAAAAAAACTTAAAAATTATACATGTAGGCAATAAATTCTCAGTACATATCCCCTTTCCTCTCGGAAAAAATAGAAAAAGAAAGGAGCTGATCTAGATGGGACGAGCAAGAAAGCAAAAAACTCGTGATAAAAACAAAAATAGCTTACCTCAAACACCGAGAAAAGATATTGCAACGACTGATGAAGACTTACAATGGGCGAAAGAAATTGACGGTCGTTATGATGTAAGGGATTAATGTAAAGTGTAGAGTGTAGAGTTGTGTGAGGAGCTAGAGGGTGATCTTAAACCAAATGCCCCTAATAAACATCACTCCATGAGGTTGCTTTGCGGCTGACTGACTCTACACTCACTTACTCAATTTCCCCTCAACTAAGCAACACGTCTCACCGCCAAACGCACTTACTTTAACGTTTCTAAAATTTCTTTCACTTGTCCAATTGTCGGAAGAGCAGTCATTGCACCTTTTGTTGATGCTGCAAGCGCGCCTGACACACTCGCAAAATGAACGATTTCCTTTGCATCCTCAAGTGTTAAGTTTAATAATCCTTTGCCGCGCTTTTCTAATTTGTATAAAATTCCAGATACAAATGCATCTCCAGCCCCAGTCGTGTCAATTGCATCAACCTTCATTGCTGCGACATGAGCTTTTTCCCCATTTAAAAATAGATAGCTACCCTCTGAACCTAATGTGACGAGAATTAAAGTAATTCCATACTCCGCTAATTTAGCAACGCCGCTATCAATTTCTTTCTCCCCTGTAATGAATTCAAGCTCTTCCTCAGAGATCTTTAACACATCAGCTTCACTAAGCATTGTAATGATTGTTTCCCGAGCAATCTCTTCATTGCTCCAAAGTCCTATCCGTAAATTCGGA
The DNA here is from genome assembly GCF_001866075.3 of Anaerobacillus isosaccharinicus. Lineage (GTDB taxonomy): Bacteria > Bacillota > Bacilli > Bacillales > Anaerobacillaceae > Anaerobacillus > Anaerobacillus isosaccharinicus. The sequence continues at coordinate 1,345,208 of NZ_CP063356.1, forward strand.
TCATATGAAACAATCATCCCGTTTTTCTTAGCTAGCTGAACCGCTTTTTTGGTTGCTGCTCTAGACGTTTCATTAATTAAACTTATCGATCCAAAGTGAAGTATTTTACTTATTTGAAAAACCCGTTCACTAATATCGTCTTCATGTAGCAACTGGTCCGCACTCGGGTTTATATAAAAATCAAAGCTACGTTCACCATTTTCAGCTAGTGTAACGAAAACAAAGCCCGTTTTTGCTGCTTCTGTAAAAAATAACTGGTCTGTCCAAACACCATTGTTCTTTAATGTTTGTTTTAAAAATTGACCTAAGACATCATCACCTAATTTTCCTAAAAACGTTGAACTTGCGCCAAGACGAGCAACTCCAACCGCAACATTAGCTGGCGCACCTCCTGGACTTTTTATGTAATTTAAGTTTGTACTGTCCATTGGAATAAAATCAATTAATGCCTCACCTAAACTAATAACACCTTTTTTCAAGATAGTTCCTCCTACTTTCAAAAAAATTATTTTGCGCTCCTTTAAAAAAGCCCTTCAATATAGTTTAGACTACATTGAAGGACTCATTATTATACTAACCTTCTACGAATAGACGAGCTTACTATATCGATTATTGTAACTGTAACATTGATAATGATCAACCTATAACAAAAAGAGACGATCCAGTTGGATCGTCCTTTTTATTATGCATTATTTTTGTTTCTCTTTTTGAAGCTACGTTCTGCGTTGTTTCTTGCTGGACGTCCTTCTCCCTCTTTACGAGGACGACTACCGCCGCCTCCACGGTTGCGGTCACGATCTCTACCGCCACCACTTCCGCCGCCGCGGTAGCTTCCACCGCCACCTTTTTTACCATCAAACTTCGCCTTTTTAACACGAAGTGGGGCCTCACCAGTAATTTTAACAGGTGTTGTGTTCGGCTCTTTAACTAACATTTTTAATGCTGCAGCTACAAGAGTTACTGAATCAACTTCTTCTAAAAGTTGTTCTGCGCTATTTTTGTAAGCTAAAAATTCTTTTTCTTGAATTGTTTCTAAAAGTTTATCGATTGTTAAACGTTGCTGGCCTTCAATTGCTTCTGCAAATGTTGGAACAGCAATACGACTAATTTTACGATTTGTCATTTTTTCGATTGATTTTAAATGGTCAAGTTCTCTTGGCGTCACGAACATTAGCGCTAAGCCTGTTTTTCCAGCACGTCCTGTACGTCCAATACGATGAACATAGCTCTCAGGATCTTGAGGAATATCAAAGTTGTAAACGTGAGTTACACCACTAACGTCAATACCACGTGCAGCTACGTCAGTCGCTACAAGAACCTCAATTGTTGATTCTTTAAACTTACGAATAACACTATCACGTTTTGCTTGGTTTAAATCACCATGGATTCCTTCAGCAATATAGCCACGTTTAAGAAGTGCCTCTGAAAGCTCATCAACACGACGCTTAGTGCGTCCAAAAATAATCGCAAGATCCGGTGTATGAATATCAAGCATACGGCATAGTGCATCAAATTTTTGTTTTTCTGAAACTTCCATATATTGTTGTTCAATATTTTCTACAGTCATCTCTTTTGCTTTAACTGTAATAAATTCTGGCTCACGTAAAAACTTCTGTGCAAGTGTTTGGATGCGTTTTGGCATTGTTGCAGAGAAAAGTAATGTCTGGCGAGATGTAGGAACCTCTTTTAGGATTGTTTCAATATCTTCAACAAACCCCATGTTTAACATTTCATCTGCTTCATCAAGAACAACAATACTAATCGATTGTAGGTTAATTGTTTTACGACGCATATGGTCCATAAAACGACCAGGTGTTGCAACAACGATTTGTGGTCTTTGCTTAAGAGCTCTCAGCTGACGGCTGATATCTTGGCCACCGTAAATCGGTAATGCTTTTACACCTTTATATTGACCAATTTTGTTTATTTCTTCTGCGATTTGAACTGCTAATTCTCTTGTTGGTGTAAGAATAACGGATTGAATGTCTGCTTGACTAGTGTCAGCTTTCTCAATAAGTGGGATACCAAATGCTGCTGTTTTCCCTGTACCTGTTTGCGCTTGTCCAATTAAATCCTTACCTGCGATTGCCGTAGGAATCGTCTGTGCTTGAATTGGAGTTGCTTCCTCAAATCCCATATCTGATATTGCGCGAATAATTTTTTGGTCTAAACCAAAGTCGTTAAAAGTTGCCAAATTCATTTCTCCTTTATAAATGGTTTTTTATCCCTTCTGACGGGCGGTATAAGAGGTTGACTTTATTAAACTTCCCCACTTGGTTGTTGTAAATAACAACAACCAAGTTACAAATAACTTGCCATTTTATACTTTGTAGCATTACTTTAAGTATAAAAATAGAGTGCCCAAATTCAGCGCACTTAACATGGGAGAATTTATCTCCATCCAAGTCAACCCCATAACCGCCCATTAGAAACGATTGTTTCTAACATTTCTTCCATATAATTTCATTCATTCCCTATCTGACGATTATTTAACCATCAAATTCTAGAATGAAAGCAACTTACCTATCTTACTACTTTTTAACAATTAAAGAAAGGATTAATTTTATTTTTTTCTAGGAGTGACTAATTTACGGAACAATTTTCTTAAGGCGTTGTAGTAAATGTACCTACAAAGTGGCAAATTTTATTGGCCTTCAACGATCACAAATAAACCTACATATCCACCATTAGAAGAAGATGTTGTGATGTTTTAGTCATTGGTAGCGGTAGTTCAGGAGCACAATGCGAATGGTTCAAATCCTAATCTTGATATATAACCAAACACGTCCGCTGCGTTAGGTTAAACGAATCAAATTTGACTCAATTCATAGTTCTCAAATTTTCACTCCTTTGAAATTATACTGTGTTAAAATATGATCAAACTACATGGAGAGGATTTTGGCTATGTTTGATTATCATGTACATTCACTGTTTAGCGCAGATTCGAAAATGAAGTTAACAGAAGCATGTGATGCTGCAATTGAAGCTGGCGTTAAGGAAATTGCCTTCACTGAACACATTGACTATTTTTATCCAAATTGTGATCTTATTTTTGATTTTGATTATGAGGACTATGCCAAGGCCATTGATGAGGTTCAAGAACAATATAAAAACAAACTCACGGTCCTTAAAGCAGTTGAAATTGGCATTCATCCATTTAAACACAAAGAGAATAGCATGTTTACCAAAGCTAATTATTTTGATTTTATTATTGGTTCGGTCCACCTCGCCGATGATCAAGATCTTCATAATGGGGATTTCTTTAAGGGGAAAAATGTGAATGAGGCTGTAGAAAATTACTTTTTAACAATTAATCAGTATGTGAAAGAATTTAGTGATTTTAATGTGCTGGGCCACCTAACCCTAATTAAACGCTACTTACATTTCGTGAATGCCCATTGGACAGAAGTTAATTGGAGAAATTATAACGAGATCATTGAAGATACGTTTAAAGCCTTAATTGAGTCTGAACGTGGCATTGAAATCAATATGTCGGGTTATCGTTATAGGATTGATTGTGCCTTACCAGACCTTCCTTTAATTAAACTTTACAAACAATGTGGCGGCGAGGTGATCACCGTTGGGACAGATGCCCACAGCAAACACTTTGTTGGGAAACATTTAGATCTAGGGTACGACTTACTGCGCCAAGCAGGCTTTAAATATGTGACGACCTTTCGTGAGCGAAAACCAAAGTTTGTTTTGTTAAGTGACTTATAATCACTTGGTCGCGGGTTTTGGATGAAATCTTTGGTTGAACTATTTTTATCGGACATCAGATCCGTTATATTGAATGATTTCGCGATTTTTGAAGTTTATCGGACATGAGTTCCGCTAAATCTTCAAAATCAGAGGAAATCACCCCTTATAACCTAATATAACGTACCTCATGTCCGTTAGCTTCTGAAAAAAGCCATAATTTCAAAAATAGCGGAATCTATGTCCGATACAACATCACAACATGCAAAATAGAGTGCGAATTGCCACAACAACAATTCGCACTCTATCTGCTTTATAGTTTAAACGAACTTTTAAGTGAAACAATTCGATTAAAAACAAGTTTGCCTTCAGTCGTATACTTCGGATCAACGTTGAAATAACCGTGTCTAAAGAATTGGAATTTGTCATGGCCTTTGGATTCAGCCATATTTGGTTCGACAAATCCTTTTAAAATCTCCATTGAATTAGGATTAACTTTTTCAAGGAAGTTTTTATCTTCGCCTTCATCTCCTGCATCGTCAAGAATTAATGGCTCATATAAGCGAAACTCAGATTCAATCGCATTTGTTGCCTCAACCCAATGAAGTGTTCCTTTTACTTTGCGTCCAGTAAAACCTGACCCACTCTTTGTTTCTGGGTCATAGGTGCAATGTAGTTCAACGACTTTTCCATTCTCATCTTTAATTACTTCTTCACATTTTATAAAATACGCATGCTTTAAACGTACTTCATTTCCCGGGAATAAGCGGAAGTATTTATTAGGTGGATTTTCCATAAAATCATCTTGTTCAATATAAATTTCACGTGAAAATGGAATTTTTCGTGAGCCCATTTCTTCATTTTCAGGGTTAATCTCCGCATCTAACCACTCAACTTGACCTTCTGGGTAGTTTGTAATAACAACTTTTAACGGTTCTAAAACAGCCATAGTCCTAGGTGCCTTCAGCTTCAAGTCTTCACGAATAAAGTGCTCCAACATTTGTTCGTCAACTGTACTAAATGCACGGGAAACACCAATTTCACGGCAAAATTGACGGATCGCTTCTGGTGTATAGCCTTTTCTTCTTAAGCCAGAAATGGTTGGCATTCTTGGGTCATCCCAGCCGTCAACAATCTTCTCATCAACGAACTGCTTAAGCTTTCTTTTACTCATAACCGTATTCGTTAAGTTTAAACGCGCAAACTCATATTGCCTTGGGGTTGATTTCATCTCACATTGTTCAACTACCCAATCATAAAATGGACGTTGATCTTCAAACTCTAACGTACAAATCGAATGAGTCACACCTTCAATGGCATCTTCTAATGGGTGTGCAAAAGCATACATCGGATAGATGCACCACTTATCACCAGTATTATGATGAATGGTATGAGAAATACGGTAGATAACTGGGTCACGTAAGTTAATATTTGGTGACGCCATATCTATTTTTGCACGGAGAACTTTTTCACCATTTTTGAATTGACCATTTTTCATTTTTTCAAAAAGGTCTAAATTTTCTTCTACAGAACGATTTCTAGACGGGCTTTCCTTACCTGGCCCAGTTAATGTTCCACGGTAAGCACGAATTTCCTCTTGGGACATATCTTCAACGTAAGCAAGTCCTTTTTTAATAAGTAAAACTGCACGATCATACATTTCATCGAAGTAATCAGATGCAAAAAATAAGCCATCCCAATCAAATCCAAGCCATTTCACATCTTCTTTAATTGATTCAACAAACTCTACATCTTCTTTTAAAGGATTCGTGTCATCAAAACGTAAGTTAGTTTTTCCTTTATACTCATCAGCTAATTCAAAATTAAGGACGATTGATTTTGCATGTCCAATATGTAAATATCCGTTCGGTTCTGGCGGAAAGCGAGTAACAATTTGATCATATTTTCCTGCTTTTAAATCTTCAACAACTATATGTTTTATAAAGTTAGAACTACTTGATTTTTTTTCCATCTACTACCTACCAACCCTTCTCCAGTCTCAGTCTCTAATTAACATTAATTGTAGTTATATCATAAAAATACAAATATATCTATGTATGTATTGTATCTGAGTCTGTACCATAATAAACCCGTTATTTTAATTTTGAGTTCTTCCGTTTTTTGAATATAAAGGAACGATTATTTAACCTAGAAAAGTCCAACCTATTTAATAGGTCTAATACTGACCAAAACCCAGAAGGAGTGATTAAAAGGTGCCAATATTAGAAATTAGTGTTGTTCCAGTCGGTTCAAATAGTCCTAGCTTTAGCAGTAATGTTTCACAAGCTGTAAATATAATTAAAGAAAAGGGTCTTAACTATCAAGTAACTCCCACAGCGACGGTTATCGAAGGTAGCTTAGATGAATTAATGGAAGTAGCAAAGCAAATTCACCAAAACGAAATATCAAATGGAACCCAACGTGTCGTGACGAACATCTGCATTGATGATCGGATTGACAAGCCAATGACTTTGGAGCATCAAGTTGAGGTGGTTGACGAGTCAACACACTAAATTTTCAGGGAGGAAACTCCCTCCTATTTAAAATTTAAAGCTGTGTACATCCCCATGCGTTTTTTTAAAACTTGGGGGACTCCATTCAACCAAAGAAGCTGCAATTCCTTTAGGATTTGAAGCTTCTTTTTCACAATTCTTCTTTAAGCTCTTTTGTTAAAAGAATCGCATTGAGGTTTGAACCTATTGCCTGAATAATTGCGCCTATTGTTGTAATAGGTTGACCTTCTTCTTCTCGATCATTTAATTCATAGGCTCCGCCAACCGCTTCTAATCCAGCTCCTAACGCTTGGATTGCATTTCCAACAGCATAGCCCTCTTCCCCTGCTAATCTATCAGCATATGAACTAATTGCCGCTCCCATCGACTGGAAAACATCCCCAATTACTTCAAAAAGTACACCATCATCACCATTTTCCGGATCAAGATACTGCATATAAGCTCCAACACCTGCTACTCCTGCACCTACCCCATCAATCCAATTACCTGCAAAATTTAGGGGATCATCTGTGGTAACAGTTCCAACTAAAAGCGTTCCAATGGCCTGAAGCCCTTCACCTATAGCTACCAACTTACTATTGATATTATTAAACCCAGCCAAAGCCCGTAGTTCTCCGTATGCCGATATAATTGTACCTACAGCATCAAGCCAGGCCCCTATTAACAACTTTTCATCATCGGTCATCTCTAACCCGAATTTTAACTCATCATTTACCGCCACCTTCAATCACACCAATCTAAAATATGCTTCAATAATATTCATATTCCAACCTAATACATTGAGTGAAGTCAAATGCTTATTGTTTCTTAAAAAACGGAGGAATAGCGTACAAACTATGAATAATTCCTCTTCCCTTTCATACATCAATAAAAGCACTAGTGTTGCATAAAATTTGACTGAATTTTCAGTCTTAAGGTTTTTCCTGTTTAGAGCCAAAAAAGTAAATACCTAAGCAAAGGTGGCTCCATCCATTTGGCATTTATTTACAATTAAACATTAGGGACGACGACAGTTTGTTTATTATGGAACGGCTTTTCCTTCAATTTTTCGAAGCCAGATATGTGCTGGCTTCCACAAGGCCGCTTTTAAGTAGCGACTAATTTGTAAGGTTTTTCGCTTGCTTTTCGTTTCGTGCTGAGCTAGAACATGTAGGCAAAAAACAATTAATGCGATAAACACTTGATTGTGGATTGCCCATTCGCTTTGACCGTAGAACTTTTTGATGCTGAGATGCTGTTTGATCCATTTGAAAAACAACTCAATCGCCCAACGTGACTTATACATCTCAGAAATTTCTTCAGCACTTAAATCAAACCGATTTGTGATTAAATGAAGTTCATTTCCTTTTGAATCAATTACTTTTAAAAGGCGAAAGTAGTTTTCAGCACGTTTTTGTGGTGTTCCAATTAAGATCATTTGATCCGATAAAACAGCCGAACTTTCTGGGAGTTTAAATTCGTAAACTTCCCGTATAACTGCGTTTTTACGTAGTCTAGAAAGAAAAAAGTAGCCTTCATCAGTCATGCGATCAAAGCGCTCATAATCAAGATAACCGCGGTCAAATACATACATGCATTCTCTGTCATCTACCATGATTTCTAGTTGACCACGATCATGTTCCTTTGCCGTTGTTATCACAGCCTTTTCAGGGTAGGAAATCCCTTTTTCCATAAAAACAAGGCGCAAATGTAGCTTTACCCCCGCTTTTGTTTTGCGGAACTTTGCCCATTTGTGATTGGTTAAATTAAGTGGCAATGTGCTTGAATCAATGATCTTTAGCGGCATGATTAGCTTGGTGTAGTGTGTTTTCGCATGGATTTTCGAGACTAAATCCAGAAAAAGCCTTTGAAATAGATCTGGATTCATGCCATTCAAACGCCGTGAGAGCTGAGAGATACTGATCGAATCAAGGTTGACACCTTTTTGAAGCTGGTCATCAAAAAGACAGTCACTCAGCGCATGAAGACTTTCTACTTCTTCGAGCTGGGCGTAGAGTAATAATTTTAAAAATGATTCCGTCGTAAGTTTTTTCGTGTAGAAATCTAATTTCAATGTTTTCACCTGATCATCAAATAATTCGAGATTTATTGGTGAAAACCATTGTCCAAATGAAGTTTTTCGTGTAATCTTATCCATGTGATTGTTCCTTTATTATTGGATTTGGACGGGATTACCACCTGACTTATCCATTATAAAGGACTTTTTTTATGCACGGAAGTAAATAATTGAACATTTTGAGTATTTTTAATAGTGGAATTTAATTAATGCAACACTAGTGCAATAAAAGGAACAATTTATTTTGGGGGTAAAAAAATGACTGAAGAAAGAATGATAAATATTGAAACGCGTCTAAACAAATTGGAAAAAGATCGAAAGCACATGGTTGAACATATACATGAACTCCAAATAATTATTGAGAAGTTAAACCAGACACCACCAATTAATCAAAATTATCAACAATCTACTAATCCAAAGGTTGAATACTTAACCATTGCTAACGAACAAATGTTTAAACAAAACCAACGCTTACGGGAATATATTGAAGACTGTATTAGAGGTGACAAAAAGCTAGACCAAAAAGGATACTTGATAGCGTTAAGTGGGGGAGAATGACATGAAAAGGTTGTCCAAACTCATGTAAACGTCACTCCAGAACGATATTACATATATCGTTCCTGAAGTGAGCTGTCACATATGGGACAGCCTCCATGGTTATTTCTTCTTTTCTTTCTAGGCTTCTTTTTGAGGACGTTTAGAACTTCTAAAAACAGTCATGAGGATTTAGCTTAATACGTCTCCCAAAGTTACATAATTGCAGTAAACAAAAAACCAATAAGTCCAGTCTACTTGGCTGGGCTTATTGGTTTTAGTTGAGGGTAAAAATTTGCCTTATCTTTTTAACGCTCTTCAAAGAGTTTACTAGAATTTCGTTATCCACTTTGCAGTTCTTGTTTATGTATAATTCGGTTACGTCCCTGCCGTTTTGCTTCATATAAAAGCTTATCGGCGTTATCAATTAACTCGATCGGTTCCTGGTCACCATTTTTACAGCACCCAAAACTCATCGTGATCGAAAATCTCCCTTCATGATAGTCATGGATTTCTTCAGAAACCTTTTGCTTCAAGTTTTCTAGCAGTGTCACTACGGTATTATACTCATCAGTATAGAGGAGTATAGCAAACTCTTCCCCACCATAGCGAAAGACGGTTCCAACACTTGGTGGTGTATTCATACTAAGTATTTTAGCCACCTTTTTTAAAACGAGGTCTCCGACAACGTGACCGTATTTATCATTAATTTTCTTAAACTCATCGATATCAGCAAATACAAGATAAAAAGCGTTATTTTTCTCTTTTGCTACTCTTAGCTGCTCTTGAAAAGAACGATGATTATGTAAATTAGTAAGGTGATCCTTATTTGCCAAGTTCTCGAATACGTTTTTTTCAGTGAATAGTTTTCGCTCTCTAGAAACAACAATACCTCCTAAAAAGCCGAGCAGTAATAAAAATGCCAGTTGTGTTGAATAAGTCATATAATCAAAAGAATTTTCCATACGTCCCTGAAGGACAAAAACAACTGTATACCCTACCATAAACAAAAGTGAAGCCACCATACCACCGATAAACTTCCAATAGACAGTTACATGCAAAATAATTAAATAAACGATCGGGATAAGCGGACTATATATTCCGCCCGTTAAAGCGATTAAAGCAAAATAAGAGATATAATCTAAAAATGGCCCACCTTTTGTCATTGTTCTATATAATGTTGAATTTTCATGTGCCATATGTAAACAAAAATCTGATAAAGCCATATAAATAACACCAAAGATTACTAGTATTAAAAATAAGTATAAATATAAGTCCACTGGATTACTCTTATGCTGGTTGTAAAAAACAAGAATAGATAACATAAGAAAAAACCATCGTAACGAAGAGAAGATGATTTCAAGGACATGGTCTGACTGATGAGATTGCTTTATTAGCTTTATCATTTTACTCAGCTTACTCACTCCCATCTTCCAGTATCCATCACCTAAATTATAAGGTTATTAGCATATTTTGTAAATCAAAACGTTATCAATATTTGGAATAAAAGCCCTTTTATTGAATTCTACACAAAAAAGCCATAAGTTCAGTCAACATGACTATACTTATGGTTAGAACTTTTATTTATATAGCACTTTCTCTACGTTGTACTTCGCCTTAAGTTCATTAATAATATACGTTTCGTAAATTTCTCTATAAACAGGATTTTCCTCAATACAAACCGCAATTTTAGTTACTTCTTCTCTATGGTTTTTGATGACAGATACAGTATCCTCAAAATGCTTTTTAATTCTAGGTCTTAACTTCCTAGCTTTACCTACAAATAGTAGCTCTTCATTTTTATTATAGAACATAAAAATACCACCCTTATCTCTAGGTATCAGGTGAAACTCAGTAAACCCATAAATATTACTTAACTCCGGAGAGTCCTTTTTTGTAATCGTAACATCCGGGGTTGGGATCGTTATATTAATCACGTTTGATCACTTCCTCTTTCTATGTTGCTGAAAATACTATCACAAATCTTCATCAAATGCCATTTTGTCAGCTGATACCTCAAACTAACGGACAATGGTATTTTTTATACGGTACAGAGATTACACAACCATTTGAAATTGAAGTTGTAGAAAACCGTCTAATGAACAACAATAGCAACAGGTGATGTCAGGCCCCTATTTTAGTTTAATTTCTTTGCTTCCTTTGTTTTTCAATCATACAAAAAGCAATAAATATAGTCTACATGACTACACTTATTGCTTTTAGCCAAAAATATTTCTAATCTAAAATTAGCTAGTTAAATCATTGAATTATAATCATTCCATGTCTTTCCAAGATATTAAGTGATGAACAGCTATTCCCGAAAAAGATTTATCTCTACTAAAATTAGTCCTCAAAATCTCTAACTCATTATCTAAGTAATTATTGGACAACCCATAAAAAGAAGTATAGGTTTCAGGTAATTCTACTGTTTCAACAGCTATGTTTACTTTTTTATTTGCTTCGTTTGCCCATTTTATTTCATTTTGACTAATTTCAATTATGCCGCCTTCACCATTGGCAAAATTACGGTATGCCATAATAGTTATTTCATCAACAGTTTCTATTAACCACTTTGCAAGATTCCCTTGGCCAAATTGGTTATAAAAGTTAATTTCGTCATACCAAAATGGAATATCAAGACCAAAAACAACGTTCAATTCGTTACTTACCTCGTTTACTCTTTTTATCATTGCTTGATACTCTTCTACTATCTCTTCTTGTTTCGACTCCCACCCATCTTGCAAATAAGGTTCTACATCTAAGTGGATTCCTTCAAATTGTTCTTCTGGTTTTGAGTTTTGTTGATATGTACGAAACCATGTTAGAAAGGTTTCTTCTTCATCGAGTGAGTTTGCCCATGTAGGTGAACCATCTAATGCATGAACCTTGACTCCTATCAACTTTAATTCCTTGATAAATTTCTGATAATAACTCATTTCAATGTCCGTTGAAAATTGGACATAAATCATCGTAAGGTTTTTTTCTTTAATTAAATTTGTAATTGTTTCTGCATCCTCTTTAATCAATTGAGTATCCCACAACCAAGTAGCACGTTCTAATTCCTTATTTTCTTGGGTCAAGGAATATAAAAACAACAAAATTACTACTAAAGATACGACGCTAACTAATTTATAATTTCCTTTTTTCATTTTTCCCCTCGTTTCATAAGAAAAATAGACTAGAGGATGTAGCAAAATAACATCCCCTAGAGTAACAATTATTATTTTGAAAATGCCTTTTTTACAATTTCATAGGAACTCTTTAATCTTTCTTCATAAGCTGGAAGGTCCCACTCTTCCCACGAATATAGTTCAAATGTAGGGAAAGAATCAATTACTTTAAGGCTTTGTGAATCTGAAGGATCCACGAACAATGCACTGACGAAAATTCCGTCTACCTTTTCTCCTTTCCTTTCACCATAAATGTCAGAAATTACTTCACGTTGACTTGGATCCCTAAAATTAAGTAATAACCAAGGTATTCTAATTTCAAGTATTTCCTGACTTTGGTCAATATAATAGTCCGCTAACGAATCATAATTGACTGAACTAGGATTACCATTACCGTACCGTAATTTTCCGGTCTCATAATAGCTGAAAGGATATGTTTTATTTTGCGATGGTATTGTCATTTCTCTATTTAAAGCATAGTGTATCGGCACAAACTTCCCACTATCTTTAACAGGATCTTCATTTATCTGTAAATCATTACGGAATTGTAGAGAAAACAGATCATAATAGGAGTCTACTAATACTCTAGATTCATTTAGTCCATTTAAATTAATGATAAAATCAATCCCGTTTTCAAACGTTCCTCCCTTGATCATTTCAGGTCTTGAATTCCCTTGATTGGGTACTGTGTCTAATAATATTAATGGAAAACCCTTTGTAAAGAAATCTTCATTTGTTGAATTTATGTCTAAACGGAAATAAAGGTATCGTTCATCATGATCCATAAAAAGATTTCTCATTATCCCTTGGTCTTTTGTAAATAATGCAGAAACAGACTCCCAATCACTTTTTTCACCATCTACTTTAACCTTATGACGATCGAAGCTCAATAACCCAAATTGTTGCTCATTTGTTTGAGCATTCGACCAATAAGGTCTGCGCTCAGGATTATCATAATCCATCGTGTTCCAAGTTCTTTTAAACCACTCATCTTGCCAAGTAAAAACGAGCCCACCTAGCATTTTTTCGTGAACGATATCCTCATAAAGTCGAACGATAATTTCACCTTGTTCAACTTCACTTAGAAACCCTTGATTCCAGCCAAATGGATTTTCATGTGTTAGGCCTCGTGACGCAGGAACACCAAACTCGGCTATTAAGATTGGGATTGTGTGAGCCTCATGTAATTCCTTTAAATATGCAGCATAGTTATTTAATTCACCACGGTGATCTGTATAATTCACATAATTTTCTTCATAGTTTAGAAAATCAGGGTAATAAGGATAAACATGATATGAAGCAAATTGGTTTGTAGCCATAAGTGGACCTTTTAACTTTATTACATTTGGATCAACACTAACCATGTCTTCTTCTTCATTAGGCTCTGCAGGATGGTTAAGTAGATCGGTAGTTACCCAATTAGTAAAACTCATCGGCCTAATCCATTGATAGTGTTCTATTTCATAGTTGATTATTTTATCAAACTGGGCTGCAAGCCAATGTTCAAATGGAAGAGCTCCATTTGTCATAACAAACTTCCCATCATAGTCTCCTATTGTAACATGCTTTTCATTCGTTTCTTTTACCATGAAAGGATACCACTCAATCCCTAGTACCCAGCCAATTACATAAGGAGATACATCGGCTTGATAAATGCCATAGGCATGACCGGGACGTCTTTCAATTAAAGCATTTCCGTGAATGACATCAACGATTCGTTGCATTTCTTCTTGAAACTCTTTTGTTATTTCTGGTTTAAATGCATCCAAGGTTTCTTCTAATGGCTCTTCGTCTATCCATACACCATGAAGTAAATACATTGGTTCATCGTGTTGTTCATTATATTCCTTTAGTGCATTATAAAAACTAGGAGGGTGAAGTGTATATACCCTTATTGTATTTGCTCCCATTTCTCCTATAGATTGAAACCAGCGGTAATATTCATCTTCACTAATTGCCGCCTCACCTGGAAAAGCACCTGGCTTGCCCATCCCCATATTAACACCTTTTATCTGTAACTTATTCCAACTCCCCTTTAAAAACACTTCAAATGAATTATCATGTATGCGGGATGTATATGCTAACGATCCTTCGTTTGCAACTGATACTTGAGAACTTTCAACATTATCTATTTCATCTAAACTTTCTGCCAAAATTATTGTTAATACTGGCACATATAATTGCCAAAAAAACTTTTCCTCAGCAGAATGCGTCCAATTAAACACACTTTTCAGCTTGCTTAAACCTTTGAATTGATAAAAATTAGGAACATTACTATTCTTTGAAAAGTTACCTGCAAAAAAATAATTTTGTGAACTAGAACGACTTTGACCAATTATTGCTGCGAACTCTACCGGAATGTTTAGCCTTTTTAACTCTGATATACCTAAATCAGTTAAGTTCCATGAAAATTTAGCTAAGACATCCTCTGGTCGTTTTGCAGTAACAATGGTAAACCAATCTGTGTAATTATACTCACTTTTTAGTTTAAACTTTTCTAATCCTGCTTCTGTAAACTGCACATTAATTCCATCTCCAAGATAATGTTCATCTACTAATACTAGAAGTTGTTCTGTTTGCTCATTTACTAAGACAAAACCTGAACCCTGATAATTCCATGCAGTTTCAAAAATTTGTTCATTCAGTTGTAACAATGATTGAGGAATATCCTCATTTATTAATGGATCAAGTTCTTCAAAGTATTTCCCGGACCAGCCTGACAAATCTAACTGAAGATAATCACTTACATTTTTTTGGACATGGTCGGCTGTTGCAATACTTAACGCATTGTTTTCCATAATTAAAGTACTTCTTTTTTGACTTGAAATTCTTTCAAGAATTGATTGCCATTCCTCTTCATTCAGACCACCATATATAAGTGGACTTATATTATTTGTACTTTTCTCAATAAACTCTAAATCGTCTTCATACACACCATATAAATTCCCAATATAAAACACATCAGTATTCTCAATTGAAGGTGGTAACTCGCGAATAGTATATGTTTTATTCTCATTATCAGAGAAAAAACCATAATAGTCTAAATCCTTTTGGTATTTCATATTTCCTTTTTTCTCATAACGGTGATGGTTTAAAATCCATGTAACCCCTGAATGTTCTTGAAATGTTTGATCATGAACAGTCTTATTAAAAATTACAACTTCTAGTTTTGTTGGCTTTTCTGTAAACCACAAAACAATAGGAAGGGAAACAGCAAGCACCACTAACAAAAATAAACTGATTTTCCACTTCAAAACAATGTCCTCCCTTTACGTAGAAACACCTTTACGTTTCATTACACCCCAGCTTTGGTCTTTTTTAAAGATCGAAACGAAAATTGCTTTAACACGCCAAAACGCTAAAAGTGGTCGGTACCACAAAGATTCAGTTAGTGAATAGAAAACTAACCGATTTAATTCAGAAACTCGTTGGTATCTACCTAAACGCCATTCTTCTAGTAAAACAGCTCCTAAGGAAAGGAATGAGCCATAAACAATGAGCATGACTAAAAGTAGAATGGAATATTCAATATTTACAACGCCTAAGGTTAACCCCAGTACTACTACTAAATAACCTATAACCTCAATGAGCGGACCAAGAAGTTCAATGAGTAGGAAATAAGGCATCGCAAACAGCCCTACACCCTTATACTTTGGATTGAAAAGCATTTTCTTATGGTGCCATAAGCTTTCAAATAAACCTCGTTGCCAGCGCATTCGTTGAGTTTTTAAATCTCTTAGTTTTTCAGGGGCTTCGGTATAACAAACAGGGTCAGCAACAAACATTATTTTCGCGCCCCACTTATTATCTATATTCATTTCATGTAGTCTTACAACTAACTCCATATCTTCTCCAACTGTTTTAACTTTATATCCACCAGCTTGAATGACTCTAGATGTTTTAAAGACTCCAAAAGCACCCGAAATAATTAGAAGTATATTATTTTTACTTAAGCCAATTCTTCCTAGTAAAAACGCTCGCATGTACTCAATCGTTTGCATTACAATTAAAGGACTATTTGATAATCTTTTTTCTTGAAGTTGGCCTTTATCTATCGTACTCCCATTTGCAATTAAAACATTTCCACCTGTAGCCAGTATTTCATCATCTGGATTTTCAATAATTGGTTTCATTATTTTAAGAAATGAATCTGGCTCTAAAATTGTATCTCCATCAATTGACGCAAAATAAGGGTATTTTGCAAAATTAATTCCTGCATTTAAAGCGTCCGATTTACCGCCATTTTCTTTATCTATCATATATAAATAAGGGTATATTTCAGATTGGTAAACAGCTTTAATTAGTTGTGTTTCAATTCCATTTCTTTTTTCATATACTTTATTTTTCATTTCTTTCATTTGAAACCGTTGCACCACTATTTCCAATGTTGTATCTTTCGAACCATCGTTAATAACAATTACTTCAATCTCTGGATAATCTAGCCGGCCACTACCAGTAATAAGCGAAAGGACACTGCCAATAATCCCCTTTTCTTCATTATATGCCGGAACTAAAATAGACAAGGGTGGAGTAAATCGAGAATTTTTTAACTGCTTATAAGGCTCTACGTTATGAAGGCCTCTTTCTTTTCTAATTCTCCCAAAGGAAAAAAGGAAAAAGACTAAATAAATGATACAAGCGACAACAATATAATATATTACAAAATGATTAAAGAAGATTAATAGACTTCTTCCTATTTCCCATATTTCACTCATAATCTAAACTCCTTTCTACCCACTCCAGTGCAATATTTCTTGAGTATTTGTCTGAATGATTAGCTGCAATCTCTTTTAACTTATTTTTCCCATTTTTATATTTCCGAATCGATTTAGCAGCTTCAGCACGAACGTTATATTTTGAATCTGCAATAAGTTCTTCAAGTAGTGGTAGGAAACTTTCATCCTTAATCATCCCTAACAAGCGTGCACTCATTAGTCGTTCACCTGTTACTGCATTGCTCAACCAATCTTCTCGGTTAATATTTTTCTCATACCATTTGCATATCACGTCCCTAGAGCTTACATATCCAATATGGGCAAAAGTCTTTAAAGCTCTAACTCTCAACTCCATATCCTCGGTATGTAATAAACCTTCTAAAAAATTGACCACTTTCCACGACCGTATATTCTTACTTCGAATTAAATCTAAAAGGGCTAATTGCCAAGATGGTTGAAACTCGTAAAAATTATCGATATATTCATCTATATTTTCATCATCGACTAAACGATTTAACATAACATTTAATAAAAATGGTGGTAATCCTCTTGATTCTTTAAATAATTCATACAGTCTTTCATAACCTAACGAGGCTAACAAAATATAAATTTGATATTCTTCTTCATTCGTTAAGTCTTTACTTTTTAATCGATCTAATAAATCATTTTGTAACTTTTCTAATTGAAATAAATCTAAAAAGTAAAGAGTGTTCATTCTAACACTCCACATCGGGTCTTTTAGCCTTTTCCGATATTCATCTAATAAAAAGTGTTCAATGAATTTTTTTACAGGATCATTCGCTTTATCTACTTTATACCTGAATTATTCATACTTCAAAGTTAAGTCATAACAGAAGCAAAAATCATGAAAGTCTCTCACATTAAAATCGAATAATATCAATTTGAACTACTTCATTTTTGATTTTAAAAGTATTTCTTGAAAATCACCCATTTTTAGACAGACTACTCCCTTGGTTTAGAATGGAATTTCCAGAAATTAGTTAATTATTTAGGTTTACACTATTTTCAGTCTCTGAACTCGTTGAAGTACATTCCAAAAGAATTCTTGGTAAACGAAACTCGAAGCGAGCTTAAAGTACAGAGAACGTCCTGACTTCACTAGTTTACTGGCAACTTTAATAATTCGGGTGCGTATGGTCTCGATTTGCATGGTCTTTTGTCCTTCAGGAAAACAGAGGGTACGCAACCAGTTTGTTAAGTTATAAGCTAATAGACTCAACATCATTTTTACTTCGTTTACTTGGAAAGAATGGCTATTCATTTTATCAAAACCGAACCCATTCTTGGCTTCCTTGATGTAGTTTTCCATCGTTCCTCTTTTTTGATAAGTAAGAACGATTGCTTCAGGAGAAAAGGCATCTACTAAATTTGTCACAAAGAAGGAATGGGAAAACAGTAATTCGCCCGCTGGGCGTACCGATTTGATAATTACTTTTCTAGGTTTCGACCAAGAGTTTGCTTGATAGATGGTTTCTTCATAATAAATTTCCGTCTTGGAAACATCGGAAATGATAGACGGAGGATGGAGTTCATCTGCGATTCGTTGCAGAATTGCATTTGATTTCAGACGAATAACGTAATAAACGCTCTCTCTTTCGCACAAATCATATAAAGCAGGGACAGCGAAACCACTATCACCCCGAAGAAAAGGTGTTGTCTCAGGAAACTTTTCGTTGTAATGCTCAATGAGTGGTTGAATAAAATCCACTACACCATTGGACGTATACACGTTTCCAGGTCGTAGCTTTGCTTTGAGGAAATCACCTGTTACACCATCAAAGGCAACTAATGGATGAAAACCGACTGTTCCATAATGAGTATTGTAAGCCGCAGCTTCTTGATCTCCATAAGTATCGGAATGTGTAGAATCCAAATCAAAAATGACTGCCTTCGACTCCCTGAGTTGGTGCACTTTATCAATAAGCTCTTGGTTGGCTTGATTCAATTCTTCCATAGATTGATCGTCGAAACGTCTAAAAAAGCGAGACAAACTCGGCTGAGAAGCCAATGCATTTGTACCAATGATTTGAGTAAACACAGGATCTCTCGTTAATTGGTCGGCATTATCATCATCGGTATAACCAGCAATGATTTGATAAATCTTTTGACGAAGTAAATTTTCATTCGAATGAACATAGTAGCGTCTATTGTCTTTTAGGTTTAAAAAGCGTGCTAATGTAGAAGAAAAATTTATCTTTTCATCGAATTCTCTAAAAAGGAATTCTCCAGTATCGGATGAGAGTTCTCCTCCGTCGTTAGAAAGTTTAATTTTTCGATTGAAATCAAGTGTTAATTGAGGTAAAGTAGCCATTATAAGAACCCTTTCTGTCGGTTATTTGGTCGTACTTTTAACTTAACAGAAATGGGTTCTTTTTTCATTTATTTGATGCAAGTGAATTTAATAAAAAAGCTTATCAGATAGCCATTAATAACCGATTAAAGATTTTCTATGAATAATTCAGGTTTATAGTTAGTTAAATACAAGCTAAAATAATCCTCTAAAGCACTAAAGTGGTATGACTTAGTTGGTCTAAACGTAATTTTTTCAATATCACCATGTAACAAATATGCTTCAATTTCTTCTTGATGTTGATCCATCCAACTTTGTTTTTTGTGTATTATTTTTGTATTACGAACTTTAATAATAACCAAATAAATATAAGTACAGAATAAAAGGAAACCAAGAATAATAGTAATTGTGATTATCGCAGTAATCGACATCATCTTATCGAATTCCTCTTAAAAGTCTTTTTATACGCACTTGTAATTCTTTTAAACTAAACGGTTTCGTCATATAGTCATTTGCTCCTTTTTGAATAGCTAAGGCAATATCTGCCTCTGACCCTCTACTCGTCAACATAAAGCAAAGGTACCTTTTTCGGTCATATTCTGCTCTTATTTTTCTGAGTATTTCAAGTCCATCCATCTTAGGCATAATTCTGTCTATAATTAGTAAAAATCGCTCATTTTGTCGGTGCCAAGGATCATTAAAAAACTCCTCTCCATCAGCAAAAGTTTTAATTTCTAATATATATTCCTCTTCCGCAACATCCTCGAGTTGATGTTTTAACAATTCACGAATTAAACGATCGTCATCTATAATCGCAATATTTAATCGTTTTAAACTAGTACCACCTTCAATTAAGCTCCCTTCAACAATTTGTCCACTTTCTTCCTTATTGGTAAAAGAGAGCACAGACAAACATTCTTCTGGTAGAACTTTATGGTCAGTAACCTCAACAATCTTAGCTGAAAAAGAAAAATATTTATCAACTACAATTCCATCCTTTTCTGATATTATTTTTGTTAAACGATTAAGTAACTTTCTTGCATCGTCTTTTACTGTTTTAGGTAATAGTAAAACAAAGCCATTTGAAGGCCCATACTGACCAAGAAAATCTGTAGGTCGAATACTATTTTTAATAAAAGATACAAAACTTTTTATTATCCCAATTTCCCTCAGAGTGTCGCCGTCCTTTACTTCCGCCTCGAGGTAAACTAATGTTAATGACTCATGTGAACGTTTCATTTCGTTAAGTTGACGCTGCATTTCATCTCTTAAATATTGACTATTATAAGCAGTTGTTAACGAATCAACTAAAGAGTGAGCTAAAAAAAATGCACGCTTTTGTGTGTGCATGTGAATACTAGCTAGCAATTCCTCCACTCTTAAAGGGTGATAAAAAACACTGTCAGAAAAGGCTAAATATTTTGTTCGATCATTTTGTTCAAACCGGTTCACCACAGTAATAGTTGGGATAAAGTTTTCTTGACACCAATTAAAAACATTTTGAAAACTGGTTTCACTTTCTAAAGATAATCGGTCAATGTTCAAGAGGATACAGTCAGGTCTTACTATATATAATTGTTTTAGTAAGTCTTCTTGACTATTGTAAAAGCTAAGCGTAATGGTGTTTAAATGTTTTGTTAAAAAAGAGCGAAACTCCAAATCTTCATTAATTACAAAAAGCTTTACAGGACTTTTTTTCATACTACTTTCCTCCTTCACATATTAAAACTAGTTAAATAAACTCATTAAATTTACATTTAATGCAATTAAAGGTAATTACAAATTAGTAATATTTATTACATCTGTAGTATTATATTCCCATCTATGTAGTTAACACCATTATAAACGTCCTAATATATTTAATCTATTAAATTTTTCTTGCGAGATTATTTATTTTTATAAACTTATGTAAGGCATGTAAACTTACATTTTTAACACTTATACAATACAATAGTAGCAGTGTAATCGACTTTTTGAACTACATAAAGTAAATTATTTTTATTTATCACTAGAATAAGTGAAATTTTTCGACATGAAGTAAGTCACAAAAACACTGTTAATATAGTACAAAAGCGTACTTTTTAATACTTTTTCCAATCGATTTAGGAAATTACACCTATAAAACAGTTAGGTATTTTGTCATTTCTTGTCGGCAAGATTTTATTTCCAAAATCTCTAAACCCCTATATAATCAGTCTATAACTACGATTAATTAATGCTATGTGGCCACATAATTAGTTAATTAATATGGGTATAATTCACTATAAACATTTGGGAAGTTTTGAAGTATAACCGTTAACTGGACGCTTAGGTTATATGGAGCTAGTAGTGTAACCGACCCATGGTAGGGAAGCTATGAAGTATAGCCCTTATTTGGACACCTTGGGCTATATGAAGCTAGCGGTGTAACCGGCCCTCTTATTTAAAAAATACATTTATTTAAGAGGAGAAATGAAAAATGAAAAAATTATTTACTGGTATTCTAGCTGCAGCATTAGTTTTAAGTATGGGCACTGGCATCTTGGCAACAACAAATTCAGAGATTGAAGATGGACGTAACGGAAATAGCTACAAAAATGGTAGTTTTGATGTATCAATTTCTTCTGGTCCTTACTATGTAGGTGAAACAGCTACAATTACAGTTAGCAACTTAGTTATTGATGGTCCTATGGATACGTTAGTAGTTACTGGTGATGGAGAAGTAACATTACCTACAACTCCAGGAAAACACGATTTAACTGTTACAGCCACAACTTATTTTCAAAACGGACAAAAAGCTGGAGAAGTTCATACAGTGATTACACAAACTATTGAAATTGAAGTTGTAGAAATACCATCTAATAAACTAACAATAGCAACAAGTACTAGCGCTAAATGGAATGGTAAAAATGAAAATAATACAGTAAGAGTTCAGTATACTGTTACCATTGGAGATACTACTATTACAGGACACGCAAACTTCAACCATCAAGATCGCGAAGCTGGGTCTGTTGTAGTTGAAAAAGATGGTTATACATTTATAGTGAATTATTTAGCACCTTAATAGCAAAAAGAGGATGATTTAATTTAAAAATTAAATCATCCTTTTTTTTGACTAGTTATTTTAATTTTAAGAAATATTCCTAATATACTTATAACTTTCTTTTACTATACACGTGCTTCAAAAGCACCCCACTAATTTTATCGGATAATCGAATAAATAATTGAACCGAGAGTAAAACTACACATAAAACCTAATGGGGGAATTATGGCATGAAACAGATTATTCTCTGGTCACTCTTAATATTACCTTGGGCGTCCTTGTTTTTCTTGAAAATGGACACTGTGCGCAGATACATGCCGGTCGCTCTATTTATGACCGTTATTCATACCTTGGCATATCAAGCCGCTTATCATTACGGATGGTGGAAAGAGGCAGGTTCCAGTCTTTTTGGATGGGATAAAGTCGTCCCGGTTCCTTGGGTGTATGGAGCATATTTAGTTATAGTTATCTGGATATTCCACTTTACTTTCGGAAAGTTTTGGATTTATTTGATTGTCAATATACTTTTGGACGGGTTATTTATGTATATCATTTATCCGATATGGCAACGGATGGGGCTTGTTTCCGGTGAATCGACTTTGCCTACAATAGCTATTGTTGCTATGATGATTGGTTTTGCGCTTATCATCTATCTGTATCAAATGTGGCAGGAGAACTTGTTCAAACAACCCAAAGAAAACTTATAAATGACCAAGATCTAGCTTGATGCTCCTTTTACTCTATGATTTATTAATAAAAAGAATAGGACAACCCTTAGATGTCCTATTCCAACCCCTCCTATATCAATCAATTGAATGTAGTTTTGGCAGATAAATAATTGCTTTAAATAAATCTCCGTCAATCTGAATATTAAATCTCCCCTTTTGTATTTCAACCAAGTTCTTTGCAATCGATAATCCTAACCCACTGCCTTGGCTCGTTCTGGATTCATCGCCTCTTTTAAAACGCTCCATTAATTCGTCTGTAGAGATATTCAACTCAGCAGCTGACATATTTTTGAAGGTAATAAGTATTTCGTTACCTAAATCCTCAATATCTATATATACTCTTGACCCTTCGAGAGCATAATTAAATATATTAGATAATAAGTTCTCTATGGATCTCCATAATAATTTCCCATCCGCTATAACATAGACCTTGTCCTTAGGATAATTCATCCTAAAATCTAATGCCATGGCTTCAATCTTGTCATTTACTTCCCCTAGCCCCTGAGTAATTAAGGACACGATATCAATTTTCTCAAAATCAACTGGAATATTTCCGCTAGAAGCCTTAGCTGCTTCAAATAAATCATCTGTTAAAATTTTCAACCTTTTTGATTTTTGATCCAGTACTTCAATATACTTTTCTACCTTTAATGAGTCTTTCTCATTTTTCAATAGATCCACATAGGTAATAATGGAAGTTAGAGGTGTTCTTATATCATGTGATACATTGGTGATAAGCTCGGTTTTTAACCTTTCACTTTTAAGTTCACTATCAACTGCTTTTTTCAATCCATCAGTGATGCTATTAATATTCGAAGTTAGTCTTCCAAACTGTCCTTTTCCATCCACTTCAATCCGATAATGAAGATTTCCATCCTTTATTGTCTCTACCCCTTCCTGAATTGCATTAAAGGACTTGATCTTTTTATAGGCAAACCAGGCTGCTAAGCCAATCGTTACCGGGAACATGAAAAATGTTAAAGCAACCAAAATTGGATAGCCGATAACGATTAGCACTGTTTTTACAGCAACGTTTCCGCTTCTATATACATCTCCTACAAAAGTAACTAACTTATAGATAAGGCTAAAGATCAATGTATGCTTAATAAGAGATTTATTTTTATAGTGCTTAACGACTGACAGTACCAATATGAGTCCAACGATGGTAAGAGGAATATATCAATATTTCCATAGGGTTCTTTTACCAAATCAAACCAAATCGGTATTAGAAATATACATATTATTATTTTAATCTCATTGTATAGTTTATCTATTGCGTTCAAGTGTAACTCTTGATCGTTAAATGACTTTCGCCCTATTACGAGTGCGAGATAGGAAAATGAAAAAATAAATCCTATTATAAATCCTATTAATTTATATAAATTTTTTGTAGCAATCGCTTTGTTTTCTTGCCATTTATTTATTTTAGAATTTAAAAATTCCTCAGTAAAGGCAACATAAACAACCGTGTTTTTTGGATCCAACCGATCTAGGCGTTTGGTTAACCGAGAAAAATACTTATTTTCTTTCGTTTCCTTTGGGTAAATCTCTTGTCTATAATCCTCAAAAATCATATAAGCAGGATAGGTTTCAAACTGCTTTTTTTCTGTCAAAGTAGTGTTTGTAAACACATTTTTGCCATCACTGGCATAAAACAATGGTACCTCATACTCTTCTAGATTTTGCAGGAGCAAATGATACTCTTTTAAATCATCGTTAATCATCTTATCCCTTGCCTGGGTGATTTCGTCTGCATATTCTTGTTTAAACGTTTCATAAATTTCCTCTTCACTTAACTCATGGTTATAATTTCTAGAACGGAATTGATAATCTGAAAATAAATTTTCTTCAACTCGTCTCCATTCATCCTCACCAATTGTTCCGCCATTTAAAATATGTTCCTCATTCTTATATTCTTCTATTAGGAACGTGAGGTTACGGACAAGTTTTTCACTTTCCTGTATATATGACCAGCTTTGAAAATAATGATCTTCCACTGCGTTACTAAATTCCGCATTATTTTCAATCTCTACTTCTACGACCACTTTCATGACCCCAGTTAAACAGATGATCGCAATAATAAAAACAACGATTTTTGTTGTGATTGAGTGACTATATTTTTTCAACTTTATATCCAACTCCCCACACCACCTTCAAATATTTTGGCTCTTTCGGATTTATTTCTATTTTCTCTCGGATTTTTCTTATATGAACAGACACCGTATTTTCCGGACTATGCGCCGTTTCATTCCAAACCTTCTCATAGATCTCCTCGATTGAGAATACTTTTCCAGCGTTTTCAATCAGAAACTTTAACATCTTATATTGTACCGGTGTAAGATGGACGTCCTCCCCATCGACGGTGATTGTTTTACTTTCATCGTCGATCACAAGTCCCCCAGTCTGGTATACATTGCTCCTCGTTTCAAGACCTCCCAGGGTTGTATATCTTCTCAGTTGAGATTTAACCCTCGCTATCAGCTCCAAGGGATTAAATGGCTTGGTGATATAGTCATCAGCCCCTATATTTAGTCCAATTATTTTGTCATAATCCTCAGATTTAGCCGAAAGCATGATCAATGGGATATTATTTTCTGCTCTAATCTTCATGGTAGCTCTAATCCCATCCATCTTAGGCATCATAATATCCATAATAATAAGATGGATCTCATGATCTCTGATTACTTCTATTGCTTCTATTCCATTAAAAGCTTTAAATATTTTATAGCCTTCATTTTCTAAATAGATTTCTATCGCATCGACAATTGCTTTATCATCATCACAAACTAATATATTCATGGAAGTTCACTCCTTAATGTAATTTTCAACATTTATCACCCCTTCTTTATGCTCGTTCTAAGAAAATGATATCAAAAAAATCTTAATAAAGACTTTATACAATTCTTAAGATTTTCTTAGTGTTTCAAAAGGTGGCTAGCTCAATATAACAAACGCCAAACTAGTATATTAGTTTGGCGTCTTCAATCAATTTTTATAGAAAATCATTATTAACATCTTCTTGAAATAAAAAAAACGCATCATTTTATGTTACGGTTCTTCGTAGTTTATCTAAATGAGGTTTTTTTATATTACCTAATTATCTCCTACGATTATTTATCTTATTGATAAAAGAGTCTATACTTTCTAAGATTACATTTATATTTAAACCTATCCCAGCAATATTTGGTTTCAACTCAAGCCATTTTACTTTCTCAGCTAATTGCGAAGATACTAGATTTTGTCCTACGCTATCCATAATTCTAATATTTTCTAATCTCTCAATGGCATAATTAGTAATATTAGATTGTACATAATTAGTATCATGTTCATCGGTATCAATAAGCGACATTGTTCCCATTACTTCGAAAGAGAAGCTTCCCCTCTTAGACCTCAATTCCATTTCTACCATTTGATTGCTACTTGCTTTATCCCAATAAACTGTATATCGAAACTCTTTTTTTTCCTCCATAACTTCTGAGGAATTATCATATGGATTGATAACTTTTAAATCACGTAATCTCCATCGAGGGGGTAATAAAAAATTCCATACTCCTCCATGCCCTCTATTTGATGGACCTAGTGGCAAATTTTTATGATTAAATTGAAAGCTAACAATATTTGAAGATGGTTTATGATTTAAAATTCTTAGCTGAGTTTCCAATTTTCTTATTTGACATTGATTAGAATTGTAAATCATTGTTCCACCAACCGACAAATTCGAATTGATTCTACGTCTTTGAATATTAGATAATGATTCTACTATTACATGAGAATTTAATTCTTTTGGTGTAATATTAAAATTTGTCAACTTGCCATCTACATTTAAGTAGTCAATTATTGCTACTTCTAAATACATTTAAAATGCCCCCTCAATAATTATTCTTAATCAGAATTAAAATTTCATATCAAATTTCAATAAGTAATTAAATTACCCCATTTATTGGATATTAACTTAACTTTAAAAACCTTCTGTTCTATCGAAAAGTCAAAGCTTCATATCGATCAATTTTAAATGAGTAAATTACTTTATTCATATAGCTATTTTGATTAAAAAAATTAGTTTGCATTAAAATCCTCTATTTCAGAAATTAATGTTGCAGCATGAATTACTTATAAACCAGCTCTGTTTACAAATTCATTTAAATAATATTGCAAGCAAAAAAACAGACAAACCATTAATATATAAGAGTTTGTCCGACTTTTACGCTAGTAGCCTAATTACAGTCATCTGAAAATGAATATACTTAAAAATATAAAAACAATTCTAAAGAACTAATAATGTTTCTAATTTTTCACTATAATTTTTTATTATTTAAAGTATGCATCCTTCAATCCATTTTAAAGCAATGTTAATCATTAAATAGTCGTCATCTTCAATTTTTTTTGCATGGGCATCTACTCTATAAGCATTAATAATATCCATATTCAAATTGAATTTTGCTTTATCTTCAAAAACTCTTGAAAAATCATCCCAATTTTTATCTATTAAAACTTTTAATTCAGGAAAATAATATACTTCCTCCATCAATTCTTTTGTTTGTATACCTTCGAATTTTTTTCGGTCTTCTGTTTTTTTCGCTTTTAAAATTTTCTCTCTAGCCTCTGCCTTACCATATTTTGTGATAAACACTGTATATATTATTTTTCTTAATTCAATTTCAACAGTATTTCGTCTTTTGCTAATCGCTGTTCGCTTAGATTCCATGGATTCGTCAATTAATAAATCACTATTAGTTTTTAAATACTTCGTTAATGCCTCAATTGTAATAAAATATGTTTCTCTATGTTTTTTTAATACGCCATATCCAGTTAAATGATGGATAGTAGATAGATTTTTAAAACCTAATTTTTTTTGAAATGCCTCATTACCTTGAACCGCTAAAGTTTCCAACAAACTATATTCGTCAGGATATGAAATTTTTAGTACTTGTATAATTTGTTCAATATATTTTGAAATTGCAATATCATAATTTATTTTTTCTCTCAAATAGTCATACTTGCTAACTTTTACGGGTCTGTCTAAAGACACTGATTTATTTATCAGGCTACATATATGCCTAATTAAAAATGGATGTCCTCCATAATCATCTACAAGTTTCGAATATATTTGTTCATCAAAGTCCAAGCCCATATACTTGCCTATACTATTTACCATATTCTTAACATCGTCCACACCGAATAAATCTAAGTAAACAGGATTAATCATAGAAAATATAGGATTGTCTATTCCTTTAATAGATGCTAATTCAACACAATGTGGATTAACCCCTGCAACTATAAAACATATTTCATTTTGGTGTACCTGGTAAAAAGCCCTAATTGTTTGCCAAAAATAAACAAAATCTAAATCCGATTTCCAGTGTTCTGAACTTGAAGTATCTATAGAAATCATTTCGATTTCGTCAAATATCAAAAGTATTCTTTTGTGATTTAGTTCTGCAAAAATTTTTAACATTACTTTTTCAAAATTTGTAGCTGCAGTTTTTTCATCAAATATATACTCTGAAGCACCTAAATTAATTTCATATTTCTCTATAAGTTTTTCTATAAGAGTTTTTAATAATTCATACCATCTTAAACCATGTATAGATGGATTTTGACAGTCGATAAATATATACTTACCATCTTTTGAGTCAATTGTTCTCATCAACGCATAAAGTACAGACGTTTTACCAATTTTCCTCAATCCTGTCAACGACCATATTTAATGGCGGCTTAATCGGAAATGAAACTGTCGTTTCCTAACAACGTTCGCCACCGACATGACATTTCCCTTTTATTCATCGCCAATTTCAATGACATTTTATGGTTATAATTACCGTTGAAGTAATGATCAAATTATATTATTCTCTATACAAGAAAGGACCCCTTTCGGGATCCTAATAATCATAGTCATCTAGAACTCGCTGAACGGAGTCTTCGTCGACTAACTCTTGTTTTCTAGAAACAGCGTCTAACAAACACTCAGTACATAGGCGATTGGTGAGTCGCAATGTTCCTCGTGTTTCCTTATATATTTTCTTTAGCGCTGCTTCAGTGAAAATTTGTTTTTCTTCACCTGTCATTTTTAATTGGTGGGTAATGTAATTAGCTAGTTCCTCATAGGTTAGCCCGTCAAGATGAAACCTTGTGTTGATCCTTTGAGAAATGGCTTCTAAACTACGTAATCGTAGTTTATCTCTTAATTCAGGTTGTCCCACTAGAATAAGCGCTAGTGGAGACAACGAATCAACGTTGAAGTTAGTGAGGAAGCGTATTTCCTGCAACATCGATGGTGATAGTAGGTGCGCCTCGTCAATGACAACGACAGGCGTTTTCTTTTGGTTTTCATAGATATCTAGTAGTGCTTTTTTAAATTGTCTCTTCAAATCGTTGGCCAAAAATTCCGGCTCAATATTGACTTGTAAAAGCATTTCGCGATAGAAGTCCCTAGGCTTTAATGACGAATCTGATACATATAAAAATACGTGTTTATCCGATGCTAGGCGATCTTTTAACGCACGAATAGCTGTTGATTTTCCAGCACCAACATCACCTGTAATAAGACCAAATGAACGTTGCTGGATCATGAACATGAGGCGAGCTTGAACCTCTTGAAATCTGGATGACATAAAAAGGTGCTCTGTCTTAATATCTTTTTGAAAAGGAGTATAGTTCCATTGAAAATGTGTATGAATCATATTGTTTTATCCTCCATTAATGTTTGATAACTTAACGACCCTCGTTGCTTTTTTTGCTTTTGTTCAAAATGCGGTGCTGATAATTCAAGAAAATTTAATCCTGACTTTTCTCCTAGGACAACCTCATCTGGATACGTTGCTTTTTCATGTTGGGCTCGTAAGAGATTGAGTGGTTTTGCATCATTCATTTGTTTGTCTTGAAACCATACTTCCAGATGTTCTAAATCATGTGGATCAAACCGTATCGTAATTTTTTCACCGACTAATTCCTGATCCACCTCGTACTTATTTCCTTGAAATGATATACATCCTGTTTTATCAACTTTTCGTTCTTCTTCCCAATAAAATGCTTGTTGAAGGTCCGTAAAGGATACAGTAACAGTTGGATGGTCGCACTCTTCCCAACGTTGTATGGGCGTTTGCTTTGTTTCACCATGGATACGTTCGTGATAGATTGATTGAGTCCAAATATAAAAATAACGGTTTAACTCTTCGATGGATGAAATCCTACCGGTTTCAATCAAGTCGTAAGCTTCTGGTTTAAATGAGGTATCCACAAATTGAAAAAAACGTTCAATTTTTCCACGACCCTGGGGCCGCCCAGCAGTCGAATGAGAGAGTTGGATCCCTAGTTTTGCACAAGTAATCTCTAGGCTCTTCGCTCTATATATAGAACCATTATCGGCATTATGACGAATTCGTCATAATGCCGACTATACCGAAAAAAATACTATGCCGAATAAACTTATAAATCCTTCATAAATAAACAGTTTACGAAGGATTTTCGGCATAGTGTTTAGCTTTTAGTCCAGACTATAAATCAGTTTTCTTATATCCTTGGTTTTCCAAAGCGGGGATTCTTCCACTGCCTCAGGGCTTGTTTTCTTTATGGCTTCATGAATCATATCCAACGTTGCAAAAGCATAGAAGTTTGATGTTGTTGAAAGACTTTCATGACCAAGCATTTCCATGATGACTGTGAGGGGCATACCTTTTCGGTATAACGTCATAGCTCTTGTTTTCCTGATTAAGTGGCAGTGAACATGCCGTGGGATTTCAGGACAAATCATTCTTGCCTGGTTTGCATATTGACCTAAAAGGAGATTTATCGTATCCGTAGACAAGGCATGAGGCTTCCCATCCCTCATCGAATAGAACAATGGAGCCCCGCCATCTGTGTTTGGATGCGGATGGAATTCCTGAAGATAACGCTTGATGTGAGCAACAGTTTTCTCCATCAGGGGCACATTACGACTTTTGTTGCCTTTACCGGTTAGCGTAACGAAAGGTGTTTTGACGTTGATAATGTGCAGATCCCGAAGGGTAATATCTACAAGTTCCTGCGCTCTGGCAGCCGTATCATACAACATAATGAACATCATGCGATTGCGTCTTCCCTTTTGTGTATCTGTTTTAGGCGTTTTTAATAATGCTTCAATAGCTTCATTTGTCATATATAATATGGACTTTTTGTGTTCCTTCATTCCGCGAACGCTACGAACATCGTTGTATATTGCAACAAGCGTAATATCCTCGTCTGCGCAATACTCCATGAACGATTTTAGTGCAGTCAATCGAAGGTTGCATGTTTTGGCTGCTAGATTTTGCACTTCATTCATCCAGACAAAATAATCTTTAATGTGTTTCCTATTTAGAAAGTCAAACGTAATGTCCTGTCGTTCAATCCCTTTTTGGATTTCCAAGTAATCAATAAAGTAACTCATGGACTTCTTATACGAATTTATTGTGTTTTGGCTAAGGTTTCTTACCTTGGGCAGGTATACATGAAGGAAGCTACGAGCATAATGCCAAAATTCGGGCTCAATCTGCTTTCTACTCTTCATCATAATCCACCTCCGGAAGCAACCCTTCAAGTATTTTAGTTTTTTCGGAGAAAGTAGAAAAAAACTCAGGCACAAGATGAAGATAGTAGTAGGTGCTTTCCAAACAGGCATGTCCCATGTAACGCACCAAATATGGAAGCATGGAATTCACATCGGATTCTTCCTTAAGCCATTGATTGAGTTTGTCGAAGGCAAAATGATGGCGAAAATCATATGCTCTTGCCTTCGAGCCTGACTCATGCCCCAAACCAGCCGCCTTCCATATCTTATTGAAATTCGATCCAATAGACGTACTCTGGTAACAACTATGGGATTTTACCGGAAAGAAATACGTTCGATCTGGAAATATATTATCTATGACAGCATCGTATTTCAAATATAGTTGTTTAAGGTCTTCCGGAAGAAACAACCTTCGGTCTTTAGGGCCTTTTGAATGGATTACATCGATATAGCCAGTATGAAGGTTAACGTTTTTTCGCAGAAGCAACCGCGCTTCACTTGTTCTCAATCCACAACAATAAAGCAATCTAAAGTACATGGGTAGGACAAGATGGCGGACAGGATTTTCCTTGCGAGGGCCTAGTGTGTCGCAAGCATCGAAAAATCGGATAATTTCTTCATCTGTGAAAAAATGTGGTATCGTTCGGATTTGCTTTCGACAGATTTTGTTGGTGACAACATATGCATCTGAGTATCCAGAATGTTGCAGGTATTTGCCAAACTCACGAATAGGTGCCACACGTACTCGTTGGGTGTTTGGGCATTCGTTATCCCGTAAGATAACCCAACCTTTAACAATCTCGTTCAATAAAACCTCTTCGGATTCGCGTTTTGCACAATAGCGATCAAACTCGTGGAGATAGTATTCGCTTGTTTTATACTTCCAGCCTAGTGAGTGTTTAAACGCTACAAAAGACTCCATGAAAGAAGCTAGTTTACTAACATATGCCTTCTCCATCATTTGAGCCCCTTCACTTTCATAGGAATGACGGCTAAGGTTAATGCACAATCACGCATCTTTTCTTCGTCAGTAGACAGATAAACGTCGGCTGAGTTTGGGTTGACATGCCCAAGTGTTGATGAAATTGTTTGTATGGCAACCCCATTTTTTAACATTTTTGAGGCGACATGATGTCTAAGGAGGCGGGTGCCTTTAAGTTCGTTGTTAACTCTTACTCCTGCACATGTAAATATTTTTCTTACTATGGTGTAACAACTCGAATGTTCTTTCAACGGTACATGTGGGGCATTTCGAGATAAAAATACGCACGATGAATCTGATTTAGGACGGTCATTCGTGAGATACCTTACTAATGCATTGCCGATTGCAGGAAGAAGGGGTAAAACTAAAGGCTCATTCGTCTTCTGTTGGACTATGTTAATAACATCCCCTTGCCAATCTATATCTTTTAACCTTAAGTTCAAAATATCCACGGCCCTGATTCCAGTAAGAAGCGATAATAATATAATAGCTTTGTCCCTTGAAGATACAGCATCGGTTTGTAATACATCCCATACAGCCCGTTCTTCCTCCTCCGTTAATACGGGAATAATTGTCCTTTTTCTCAGGAGTTTATCAGGAACGGCTGCAATAAGTCTGTTTCCACCTTCTGCAAAACGCAAAAATGATCTTAATCCGGAGGCCGCCGTTCGAAGACTTCCAGAGTCCCAGGTTTCTCTTAGTTCATCAAAAAACTTATAGATTGATTTAAGAGGGACAGCTTTCAACTCGGTATAGCCCAATTTTTCAATAAAAATAAGGAACTTGCAGGAAGTATTTCGATACGATTCTATAGTATTTTTACTTTTTTTCTCCTCTTGTAGAAACGCTAGAAAATGGATATGAAGGTCCTGGAATTTAATAGTTGAGGGCTTATCGACCTTACTATCCCTGCTTGGTTGCCAGCCAAAATAGCCTCTTTCTTCATATTCCCTTAATTTTCTTATGCATGAAGTGTGTAGCTTTTTACGTGAATGGCAGTATTGTCCTGTCCTTCTGTCTGCAGAATCATTCACGAAATGCTCAACCAATTCTTGAGTTAAAGTTTCTGTCCCCATGATAGCGGCAGACTTCAACAGTCTTTCATATACCCTTTTGAAACTATGAATCGTTGATTGACAATAACCTGCTTTTTCAAGCGCTTCAAGTACCATTTTTACACTACTTTCCACAGTTGGTTTCTTTACCATAGTAATTCCTCCTAAAAATAGTTTGGACGTTAGTCCACTTCTATTATGGAAAAAATAGCAAAACACTATGCCGAAAATCCTTCGTAAACTGTTTATTTATGAAGGATTTATAAGTTTATTCGGCATAGTATTTTTTTCGGTATAGTCGACATATATTTTTTCTGGCTTACCGCATCTCATAATGGCTTTGAATAAGCAGTCTTCAAGTTGCGCCCCTTTTTCCTGAAAATGAAATTGTCCATGTACAATATATCTTGAGTAATCATCGATAAACGCAAATAACTTCGCTACGCGTTTTTTATCTGGATTTGTAGGATCAGGTAAATAGAGTGTGTGTTGAACATCTCCTTGCCAACAGGCATTTCGATGAGGAAATTCAAAACGACGAAAAGATCTTGAAGATGTTGATTTCGATAGTTTCTTCCTTGTTATACCTCGTTTTCTTAGTTGTTTTGATAAGGTGCTTTCAGATATACTTCCTGGTTTGACCCATTCAGCTAACTCCATCATTCGAATGATTTGTTGGACGGATCTTTCAGGACGCTCTTGTTTTAATAAAGCTGCTTTATCAAGGATTTCTGGCGAAATTGCACGCGCTGCATAACCACCACGACGAGTTGGCTTTAATGCTTCAAAACCTCCGTTTCGATATAGATGTAAGTATCGCTCAAGTGTACGTTTACTGACTGTTTGCTTTTCTCCATAAGGTGTTACATGTTTTTTTCTAGCTATATCTCTAAATCGCTGTGCTTGCTCTCCTTTTTGAAGTTCCCTTGATACAACTTCGGCGATCAGGCCATATCGAAATAAGGCAATTTCGTTTCTCATCTGTTCATCCATTTTTTTCTACTCCTCTTTCTACACTATAAATTCTTTACGCTTTTAGTTTTATAACAATGGAAAGAAAGAAGTCAGAGCCCATCTTCTGTGGGAACGTTCGTTTCATAAGCTCAAAAATATGAAATTTTGACCCGAAAGGGTGATAAATGAAGAACTGAAGATTAGTTGACGTTAATAAGTAATGGTGGAAAATGGGGATTTTTCTTTATATTTTATTGATTAACTGATTTATCC
This sequence comes from Anaerobacillus isosaccharinicus, assembly GCF_001866075.3. Classification (GTDB taxonomy): domain Bacteria; phylum Bacillota; class Bacilli; order Bacillales; family Anaerobacillaceae; genus Anaerobacillus; species Anaerobacillus isosaccharinicus. Next base: position 1,379,744 of record NZ_CP063356.1, read on the forward strand.
AAGGGAAAAAACCGCAGATGGGGTAAGGACGGTCTGGATGAAGAATTTTCCAGAGTTTTCGAAGTAAGTATAAAAATGTTTGTTGGTCTGATAACTTTTTTGTCATATAAAGGATCGTAGAATCCGAACTTAATTCCACTAGCCCTCGATTAAGCAAATCGATCAAATCGTTTTCTTTCTGTTTCCAGAAACGCTCCCAACGCTTAATCGTTTTAACAGAAATTCCACCTGTTTCATCATAGGAAATGATAGATTGAATTTGTGCATAGCTTATCTTTTTTATAAAACGTAAGGTCCATGCTCTTTGAAGAATAGCGCTGGCGTGAATCTGATAGGGTAAAAGAAAGTCCGGCAAGAGAGAAAATGTCTTTCCACAAGCTGGACAAAGAAAACGATAGATTGGGATCCATGTTATTTTCTTTTTCGTTATAGCTGAACGAAAATACTTACCATGACGGTACAATTTATGATCACAATCAGGGCAGTTCCCTTCAAAACATGGAGGTACTTCTTGGTAATTGCTTAGGTAGCTCTTGATGCTTTTGCCAAGATATCTTATAATAATCATGAGTTTATGTTAAAAGCCGCTCCAAAGAGACTGCAATTTCTTGGGGCTTTTTTTATGTCCTCCTCACGTCAGGGAATGATTTACTTTTCTATATTGTCGCATACATAACTCCTCTAGTACCGACACAATATTTTCCTAAAACATAAATAAACGCTGCCATTGAAAATGGCAGCGGACACAATCCAAATAATCCACCTTGTTCTCCACTTGTGTATTTAGAATAAAATTCTTGCACTATTTTTTTCCTACCAAAAAAATAACTATCATTTCTTATAGGCGATTCTATTGCAAATAAATCTCTACTATAAAAATAGGTTCTTAATTTGTTTTCAACACTTTCTTTGGTGATACCATTAGCTCCAAATTCCTCATATGTAAATGGTACAATTAGTTTAGAATCCTTATTTTCATTATTTAAAGTAGCAATTTTACTGGTGATATTTGTATCTTTACTCACCAAGAATATACATACTTTATCTAATCTATTATCATAGTCAGTAAGAGTTTTATCAACAAAATCTAAAATACGTCTATCAAAATCTTGAAACGGCGAAAATAACAATAAGAATTCATTATACATATTGAATTTTTCTCTGTATTCATCACCAGGTTGTAAAAAACTAAAGGTGTAATCAGTGTTTTTAAATTTTTCAATTCTTGAAAATGTAACACCAAAGAATTGAGAAAAATTCCTTACTATCTTTCTCTCTTTATTAGTTCCTTTAACATTTAAACTAGATTTAACTCCTTTTATAACCCTACCATTTGAAACTATTGTTTTACCCATTTTATTCACCCCCTTACAAATTATCGTATTGTCAAAACTTTATATAGAAATAGGCTATTAAATCCTAGTTTAAAGGGCTTTATAAGCAAAAAACTTGCCACCCCCTGAATTTTGTAGATAATTGAGGTTACCACACACCCAACATCCCAAAAGAAAGGAAAGTGACAAGTTGTTACCTCAAATTATAACCTATTTACTTACCTTTATAAACTACCAAGAACAAGTAATTCGAACGCTCCTTACCCTTTTAATCGGGAAGAGCATGTTTGATAAACCGACTGAGGCTCCAGTTAATAAACCTTATCGCAAGCTTCAAGTTGATGATCTACCGATCATTGAAGTTCCAAAAAAACTAGATTTTCAAGTTTTATTAACCGAGCATCTTGAGTCTAAAGGTAAACCTCTCAAACCAGTACAAAGACGGTCGAATTCAACACCCGTTCCTTCATCAATGAAATGTCCTACGTGTGGTGCTCCAGCTGAGTATTTATATGCGAACAATGGAGCGAAAGGACAATATCAATGTAAGGTGTGTTCGTGCCTTTTCAGTGAGAAAAATCGTTATCTCAAGGAAGCAATCCTGAAATGCCCTCACTGTTCAAAAACACTCGAAAAAGTGAAAGAAAGAAAAGACTTCCATGTGTACAAGTGTAAAAACGACGCTTGTTCTTATTACCAACAGAAACGTAATGCGATGACTCAAAAAGAGAAAAATCGGTTCAAAGAAGATCCTCAAGCCTTTAAACTTCGCTATATTTACCGCCAGTTTCACATTGATTTTCAACCATTAGCGAAGCATTCACCAAAGAGACCGAGAGTTGATCTATCAAGAATTTATGTGTCTCCACATACGCTTGGACTGATTTTGACTTATCACGTCAATTATGGACTTTCAGCCCGTAAAACAGCAGCGTTGATGAAAGATGTACACGGTGTTTCAATTTCTCATCAAAGCATTTTAAACTACGAAAACAGTGTGGCATTGTGGTTGAAACCGTATATTGATCACTATCCTTACGAACTCTCAGATCAATTTTGTGGTGACGAAACATACATCCGCGTAAATGGCCGTTGGCATTACCTGTTTTTCTTTTTTGATGCCGTGAAGAAAGTCATTCTCTCTTATCCTGTGTCACCTAATCGAGATACAGCTACAGCTATTAAAGCGATAGACGAAGTGTTGTTAAAGCTTAGGAAAATCCCAGAAAACCTAACTTTCGTTGTCGATGGCAATCCCATTTACTTATTAGCACAACACTTTTATGCCCAGCACCAAATCCCGTTTGAGGTCATTCAGGTAATTGGCTTAACGAACGAAGACGAGGTGTCAAAAGAATATCGACCTCTCAAACAAATTATCGAGCGGCTAAATCGTACCTTTAAAGGAAACTATCGATCCACTCATGGTTTCGGTTCAGAACATGGTTCTGTTTCTTTTGTGACCTTGTTCGTTGCTTACTTTAACTTTTTAAGACCACATTCAGCTTTGGAAGGAAAAGTACCAGTAACAATTCCTGAGTTAGAGAAGCTTCCAAACATGCCTGCTAGATGGACAACTCTTATTGGTCTTGCCCAGGATTGGATAAGTAAGCAAACTGCCTAACTTTTGTTTAGCTGAGCCCTTCCTAGCCATCGGCGGAGCGCACTCTTGACAAACCGAACTTGCCAATGGTTTAAAATGGAAGTACCAAGGGCTTATTTAGCTATGCCTTCTTTTGTCCTCTTCGCCCTTGTTAAACCTCTCGCTAAACCATTGGCGTGTTTGTCAAGAGCGATGGCGGGAGCTACCACCAGATTAATTGGTAGAAAGTGTCATCAGCCTTTAGTTTTCATAGAACTTTTGACACTACCCAAATTATAGCATTTTAAAACAAAAAAAACTTTATTTCTTCATTCGAAAAAATAAAGTCCTTAAAACCTCATTTACTTATGATACGGTTCACCGTAACGTTGGATAGGGTAAACTAATAGGGTTGAGTAACGTTTAGTTGCTCAACCCTATTTTAATAATATTGTTCTATTTAAAGTAAAGGCTAACGAGTTTGTGTTTGAACGGTTACCATTGAACGTAATCGATCTCTAACTTCATTATATATAGGGATATCTAAACTTTCAGCTACCTCGAGTGTTACCACAATTGCATAAGGAATTTCTATATCACCTAATCCACCTGCATCTTCTCTACAACTTACCTTTATTTGTAGAGTATCTTCTTCCAAGAATGGTGCAGCTGTATCACCCTCTAATATTTCATGTTGGACAGTTCCTCTTTGTACCGCTTGCCAATCGGCTTCAAGTCGATTTACTTGAAGCTCTTCACCAGGAGGATTGAACCAAAGTTGAGCCTGTCGGTACTTTTGATTGTTAGCGTTAATTGGTGTAAACCATGACATCGTAATTGTAAGTCTTCTCTTGATCTTCTTACTACTTAAGCTTGGCGGTAATGGAACTTGGAATATTTGACCATCTTCTTGTTTTATTTTACTAAACCCTAACAATGTAATCCGTTGATCAGTGCAGTTTAAAACCCTAGACCCATCAACAAAACCATACCCTAAATACCTTGGTACCTGTTTATCCTTAAAAGTTCTATCATTAGGTTTTCTTAATGTTTCCTCAAATAATGAGTAAGCTTGTTGCCAACTCGCTCCATGAACTAATAAGGATTTTATCATAATAGTAATATATTCATCTGTCAGGTTTGGGGCATTATCAACAGTGCTTCTCAAATTCACTAACATTTCATATATTTGAGCTGACAAGCGTGTTGCTAAAGCGGTAGCATTGCTTGTTCCTCTTGTGAAAATTGTTTCAGTTAGTTTTCCTTGCTTGCCAGGGTAAGCGACTTTGTGACCTGGAGGTATTGGTGAGTTTATAATATCCAACATAGCATTACCATTATCCCCCATTATATTTTCCATATAAAGTTGTCTGCCTCCTGAAAATAATAAATCCGGTTTAATGGAGTTTCTATAACCTAATCCAACTCTACTTATTGGACTAGCTAATAATGAATGTTTTATTAAATCATATCTTCTACCTAAATTACCAATTGTAGATAAGTCTGTATGACTAGCTCCAATACATAAAGAATTCATAGATTCTGAAGGTGATAGTATTCGACGATCTAGGATGTTATTTGAAATATTCTCTAGAACTTTTCTTTCAATCATAGGATCATCCTTCATAGTTGGAAATTCATCCCTATGGATATCTAGTGTGATACTACTTGCATAATTTCCTGTACTTATTATAAATAGGACATTATATTTTTGAGACAAATAATCTAATAACCTAGCCCAAGGACTCATTTGCAAGTCAAAAGGTCGAGAGAGATCTCCAATTGAAATATTAATGACCTTTACACTTGGTGCAACCGGAGGTTCTGTGCCATCTCCTTCGAAGATTCTCTTCACAGCTCTATGTATTAAATCTACTAGCAGAACATCTTCTGGTATACATTCTGACTTATTCATCCAATCACGTGGATTTGGCCTCATGATGGGTCTAACATATATTACACGAGGCAGTGGTAATTCATTACCATCCAACTCACCATGGACTATCAAGGAGGCCATTGATGTTCCATGAACTCTTTCATTTGCCTGATAAAAAGATTCATAGCTATCCGGATCATCAATAATCAATCTTTCTTGTAATAATTCATGATTTTGTAATGGTAATCCATCAAATAAAGCAACAACTGGTTCTTTATTTAATGGAACCTGTTCATATTCCTCTGATTTTTCTAATTCAATTATATCTTCAGTCTCCTCTGGAACTACAACTAAAGATTGTCCCACCGGTCGGAAATACATTATCGAATCAGCTTTAATTAACATCACATCTGATCTATTGTGTAGATCATTAAATATTTCAATAGGAGTTTCGACTAACAGTGCATGGTATGCAATTTCTTCTATAACACTTTCATTTAATACGTGTCCATCTGCTTCTGTTATAAGCTTTTTAATTATTGTTGAAGCTTCTTGTCTTTTCTCCTGATCATTTCTAAACCAAAGTTCAATTTCAAATTTAATAATTTCTTGACCTTCCTTCATCCTCTCTTCCCAGTCTTCTAATAGTCCAGTGTTGTAAAAACGGTCACTTACATCCCAAAGTCTTAAATCTTTTAATTTGGAAAAAAGATCCCTAAATTTAGTATAGCCCCTCTGAAAATCTTCACCGTTCTGATATCTATTCCAAAGTGATTTTAATTCATTTATAGCCTGCTGATCTGACATCATGAGGAATAATCGGCCATTTAACTGCTTCTCCTCTACTCTCTCTCCATCTTTTTCTTCAAAAAAGTCTTCATCAGGAATTATGTATTCCTCTAATTCTACTAACCATTCTAGTCCTTCAATTTTTTTAACAGCCTTTATAAAGTCCTCAATTGTACCAACAGTTTCAAAAACTAAGGCATGTTCCGGTGTGATTCCTGATAGATTATCTCTTACAGAAGCCCTTTGTCGATTAATAGCATTATCAAGACGCTGAAACTTAGGTGCTATTCGATTAACCTGTTTATCACGCGTCGGATAATGGATATTACCTCCGCCCCCATGTCTACGAGCCCTATCAGCTGTAGTCGGAGTCGGGAGCATCAATAATGGTTTTTCCGTCGTCATTACTTTCACCTCTCAGATCTGAATGTGTATATTGTTTTCTTACTTTGCTAAGTGTATCCTTTACTATTTTTTTCATATTGTTACTTGGTAGAGAAAGTACATACTTTCTTCTGATATCTAATCCAAAATCATTTAGATTTGAAAAACTCATTCCAGAGAGGTTATTTAATAAAGTTTTTCTTGTGTATTCCAAAGGGGTTCCAAATTCCAATTCAAATCTATCTAACCAATCATTTATCTGTTTCCTTGTTGGACAATTTAGCTCCAATTTAAGTTGAAACCTTCTCCACACAGCCCTATCTAATAATTCTGGATGATTCGTTGCTGTTATTACAATAACATGGCTTGGAAGTCGATCAATTTGCAATAATAATGAGCTCACTACACGTTTTATTTCTCCAGTTTCTTGAGAATCTCCTCTCTCTTTTCCAATGGTGTCAAATTCATCAAAGAACAATACACACCTTCTAGTCCTAACATACTCAAATAAATCATTTAACTTATTCGATGTTTCACCTAGATAACTATCTATTATCCCTTCATATCGAACAGAAATAAGAGGTAACATAAGTTCACTAGCAATCGCCTCTGCTAGTGATGTTTTGCCATTTCCAGGAGGGCCAGCTAAAAGAATTCTATGTCTCGGTTCTAAATTGTACGATCTTAAAAGGTCACTTCTAAAGTGCTCTTCCACTAATTCATTACATGATTCAGAAAGATTTGGTGTTAAGATAAGATCATTCAATTTAATTTCTGGATTTGTCTCATAAAAGAGTTTGCTCTGATTTATGTTTACGGTACTTTTAATATCGTTTCGTAAATTATTTGGTTTATTTCTTAATGTTTCAGCAAGTCTATCCGCTAACACGTTATGATTTTTGCTTCTTTCCTCGGCAATCATAGCTTCAACAGTTTTGTTAAAAAGCTTCATATTTCCCAACGAACCCGATTCAACGAGTTTTAAAATAAGATCCGCTCGAGCCATGTGTTTCACCTCCTCTTTAAATCAATAATAGTTCCTTAATCAAATATTATCCCATTAAGTTCATCTTTAACCGCTCTCCACTGTGGCAGAAAATGATTCATAAAATTCACAAATCGATCATTATGGTTACGCTCTAGTAAATGTACCATCTCATGAACAATAACATATTCAAGACAGTGTTTAGGCTTCTTTGCTAAGTCTAAATTCATCCATATACGTTGTTCTTCGATATTACAAGATCCCCACTTAGTTCTCATTTTTTTGACTCCCCAGGATTTCACATCAACACCAATTCTGTCTTGCCATTTTTCAATAAGGCTAGGAATTTCCTTTTTCAGCTGTCTTCTATACCACTCAGTCATGATTTTCTCCCGAAGGTCTTTTGTGTTATCTTTTTTTACATAAAGATCAATATAAGTTTTATTCCGAACCTTTACCTGGTTTTTAGGGCTATTAGGTAAAACATTTAGTAAGTAGCGAGTCCCAAAAAAATAGTGACTCTCTCCGGAAACGTATTCTCTTTCAGATTGTCTGGCCTGATTATAAAACTTTTTTTGTTGCTTCTTAATCCAAGATACTTTTGAAATAGCAAAGAGTCGGATAGATTCATCGTTGCTTTTTAATGGCGCTGCTATTCGAACTCTTCCATTAGGAGGGTATACAGCAAGGTGCAGGTTTTTGATGTCTTTTCGAATAACATCGACCTCTATGTTGCCAATTCTTATTTGATGCATATCAGTATTCCCCTTGATTTTTAACGATTTCAAAAATACGTTCTGCGACCTCATCATTATCTATATATTTCTGTATTGCATAATACACTTCTCTTTCTTTAATCTTCATTCCACGCCAACCATCTTTTTTGGTTGTTCTTATTTCATTATCAAGATTGAGGGCTAATTCTTCATTCTGATCCAAATTATCGTACAACGCTCTCTTAGCTCCCGAATTCATACTTCTAGGATAGCTAGATGAAGTTGAAGGGTTTTTAACTTTTTTAGTCAACTCTATGATTTTTATTAAGTAATTTTCATAGGATTTGGCTTCTTCTTTTCTTTCTTTTATTAGTTCATCCAAGAGGATAGACATTTTCTCATAATATTTAGGATTTGTTGGAGACTCATCAATTATTACTCGTCGTACGTTATTTTCTATGGTTTCGGCAACTGCATCCTTATTTTCTTTTATTCCTTTTGGTAGGGAATCAACAGCGTCTTTCCCACGTGCAACTATAAGCTCTACTAAAGTTAAATCATCAAATTCAGAAATAACTTCACTTTCTTCTGCACTAATGTAGGTGTCTATTAAATGACGCATTGCTGGTTCATATTGCTTTAAATCAATGTAGTCACCACTAGCTAACTTAACTTCCGTTCTAACTTTCTCATAATATCCTACATCTTGCTTTATTGATTGTATTTCGTCCTTTGAATAACCTGCTTCTTCCATTTCATTGGCAATGTTTGCATATGATCGTATAAGCGTTACGGTAGATTTATATAACGCTAAACGTTTTTGCTCATTTTCCTTTAGTTCATCCTTATTTTCAATGTTAATTGCACAGAAATAACGAATATAATCAATTGTATCTTTAGGGGGGGCTACTGGCTCACATAAAAACTTAATTGTTTCTAATGCTATATCTAAACGTTCTTTTGCTTTTTCTAAACGGTCACTTAGTAGACCTTCGACGTCGCCTTGTTCATAGTCATCAAATGCTTCCGTTGTATAATCATCAACTGATTTTTCAAGGCTTTTAAAAAGATCTTTATAATCTATAACATACCCGTACTCTTTATCTTCACCATCTAAACGATTAACCCTACAAATTGCTTGGAATAACCCATGGTCTCTCATGTTCTTATCAATGTATAAGTACGTTGCAGACGGGGCATCGAATCCTGTTAAAAGCTTATCCACTACAATTAGAAGCTTCATCTGAGCAGGCTCTTCAACAAATTTTTTCTTAACATTTTCTTCGAATTCTTCAGAGTTCATTCCATTTAACATTTTCATGTAAATCTCATACTTCTTTAATTTTTCTGTAATAGATTCTTCACCTGTACGTTCACCTTTAGTGTCCCTGATATTTGGAGAGTAAGATGTCACTATCGCACACTTTGAAAAACCACTGTTCTGAAACAACTCATAATACTTACATGCCTCGTAGATACTTCCCGCTACAAGCATCGCATTTCCTCTACCGTTTTGTAAACGATCCCTTGTTTCCATATCCAGTAGAATATCACTCACTATCTTTTCCAATCGTGATCTAGAGCTTAACACTTTCTGCATAGTTCCCCATCTTTGCTTTAACTGTGCTAGAGCATGAGGTGTTAAGCCTTTTGTCTTTGCATCGAACCATTGATCAATTTTCCTTTGAGATGTTATATTCTGATCTACGTTACGAGCCTCATACCTTAGGTCTAAAACAACATTATCTCCAACTGCTTCGTCAAACTTATACGTATGAATATATCTACCAAATACTTCTATACTCTTTTTCTTATCTTTTTTCAACAGAGGAGTGCCTGTAAAACCAATAAAAATTGCATTCGGAAGTAGTTCCTTCATAGCATTATGTAGCTTACCTGATTGTGTACGGTGACACTCATCTACAAACACATAGAAATCTCCCTTTGCTTGAAACCCAACAGGTAAACTCTTTTTTAATTCATCAATATAAGCATCGTAATCTGCTTCTTCTTTATTACCAAACTTATGAATGAGAGAGCAAAATAGCCAAGGGTGAGGAGTGTTAATCTTATCAATTAAATCCTTCCCACTCTGGGTTCGATAAATCTCTTCATTTACTCCTTTAAAGACTTTTTCAATTTGTTTATCAAGCTCATCGCGATCTGTTATTATAAGTACTCGAGCGTCCTGAACATTCTCGCGAATCCATTTGGTTAACCACACCATAGTTAAGCTTTTACCGCTTCCCTGAGTGTGCCATATTATCCCGCCTTCGCGTCTTCTAACACTTTCTTGCGCAGCTTTTACACCAAAGTATTGATTAGGACGACAAAGTTTTTTGACGCCCCGATCGTATACAATAAAATCATGTAACATTTCTATCAATCGTTTTTTCTCACAAAGTTGTAAAATATGGCGATCTAAAAGATTATTATTATCACTCTCTTCTTTCCAAGTTAAATAATATTTTTCTTTTGTTTCAATAGTGCCATATCTAATACCCTCTGTATCATTTCCAGCCATTATAAGTTGAATAGTTGAAAAAAAGGGTTTAATGAATGCAGCATCTTGATTGTCGAGATTTTGGCGTATTCCTTCAGATACTGATATAGTACTTCGCTTCAGCTCTAAAATACCTACTGCTATTCCATTGATATAGATAACAATGTCTGGACGCTTATTGTTTTCACCTTTAATCGTCACCTCTTCAGCTATTGAAAAGTGATTATTTAATGGTTCCTTCCAATCAATTAGGTGCACTGTTTCCATGTTTTCTCCAGCATGTACTCTTTCCTTTACTCCATATCTAAGTAAACTGTATACCTCTTTATTAATATCGTATAAACTCTTGACCTGATTAGAAGCAGCCTGTGTCAATTGAAAGATTGCTTTCTGAATAAGGTCTATACTATATCCCTTATCTGAAAGATATCTTTTCAAAATGTCTTCTTCGATGTTTTTATTGTTAGAACGATCCTGCCAGTTTCCAAGATAATCATATTTAAGTTGAGTCTTTAAGAGTTGTACAACTTTGTCATGAGTGAATCTCTCTACTTGACCAACAGACATTAAACTAACCTCACTTTCCCATTAAGTAAGTCATGCATTACACCCGCTTCAACTGCTTTATATTTTTCTAACCGTTTCTTCAAAAATATTATTTCTGAATCCATATCACTTAGAATTTGTGCTATTTTTACTTGTTCTAGTAAAGGTGGAACCTTTATTTTCAGTGGAAGAATATGCTTATTATTTATTTGGGGAATTGAGGTAGTGTCTGCAATTCTCCATAATTCTATGAATTTAATAAAGTAGTAAAGAAACTCATTATTAAGTTCTTTATTAGTCGTTAAAGTCATAAGATTAGTATCCATATACGAGTCTTTAGATAAAATACGAACTTTATTAAGAAGTATAGATGCACCCCTTTTAGGAAAAATGATACTCCCTTTAGGGATAGCATTATTACATTCAATAAAGTAAGGTGTCTCTACTTGATATTTTCCACTGTTATTTAATTGCTCAACTTTATAATATGGAATTCCATTATTATTAAATTTGAATTTCGATGGACTCTCTCCACTTCTAATTGTTACATAATCACCCAAAATTCCGTCTTCCCAATCCTTCGTAAAGCCTTTAAGTCTCTTTTTTCCTGAAAGAAGTTCTTGCATTATTCCTTGCTTGATATTATTTTTTTTCTCAAGTAATTCTTCAAGTGTTTCTATTAAAGTTTTAATATCACTTAAATGTTTAGCAATTTCTTTTTGTTCAGGAAGTGTAGGTAAAGGGATTAAGACGTCTGCTAGATTCTTTTTTGAAATACCGTAAACAGAAATTCCAGTTGAAATCCTTCTTAATGAACTTTTAACAGTATTTATGGAATGTAAATATCCTTTAAAACCATCAGTGACAATATCTTTGTCCCCTCTTAAAAGTATTGTGTGTAAACCTGCTACTATTCTATCATCTCCAACATTTATGACCTCAACACTTATACCAATATTTTCATAATCTTCAGATGCATCCGCAAGAACTAGATCACCTTCTTCTATGAATGGTAAATTTTTCACCTTTTCACTACTAATGTATGGCAGTGTATCTTTCTTACAATCTAAAATGTTTCTCCATTTAGTGTGAATATCCCCATAATGTATATATTTTATATCCCCGCTTTGGGACAAATCACTTCTTGAATTACTACCTGTAGATAGGAACGTAAATATCTCTCCAAAACTTCTAACGCTCCAATCCTTAGGAATTACCCCCACATCAGTTAGCTTATAACCTTCTGGGATAGTCTTGCTATTCACCATGAAAACCCCATCCTTTTTAGATGCTCATCCACTTTTGATCCTATTTCTACTATCTTCTTTTCTAATGTTGGTAGTGGGTTTTTATATCTTTCGGACAACTCAATTATCCTTACAGACAAATGCTGTGATATATTTTCCAATTCAATTTCTATTTCTCTAGTAACAGAAGCCATCCACTTTTGATCTACCACTAAAAATTTTATTTCTTCAATACTAAGTGACTTATATTTAACTGTAACTTTTCTATCAAGTTCTTGGCGAGCTTCCTTAATTTTATTACTTAACTCACTATCTTTATTAAAAAGAAGTAAATAACTTTCTAGTAATTGTAATTCTTCAATGAAGTCGGGTGTTTTCTTAATTGTTTTAATTCTTTTTTGTATATTGCCTTTTAATACTTTGCCTTTATCATTTCTTAACTCTTCAAAAACATCATCTTCCCCACTTTGTTCTTCTTCCATTTTTTCTTTCAATTGAGTTACTTCATCTATTTCAGATTCTAAAAGATTAATATTTGTTAAATCATCTAAAAAATATTGATTAGCAATTAAAGAGGTAGGAATTAACTCAGGTGTTGATTTCCAACCGTCTGCAGCAATCATATACACATCGTCTTGCATAATCTCATACCAATATGTCATGAGATGCTGATATACCTCATAATGATCTATAAGTTTTAATGAAGAAAAGACATTTAATATATTTTCAGAAACATGATATATAACGTCTTTTGGATTTACACCTGGTTTTATATTTTTTAAGTATATTGTGCTTTCGGCTTTCCATTTATCCAGAACAATTTTCACTTTTTCTGAATACCTGACAAACTCAGGATGTTTTAAAATTACGTTTTTCACTTCAGATTGCTCTATTAATAGAGTACTAAATCCATCTCTATTATTTTCTGAAAATAGTATTTCTTTTAAAGATGGGTACACATCCCAATAGTTTTGAAGTGCATCTATATCGTCATTTGGTATACCACCCAATAAATGAGCTTCTATATTCTGGATATCTGCAGTTTCTTCACTATCAATATATCTAGAGATATTTAGGTTATACTCATTAACTTCAATTTCTTCAACCGAAACCATTCGTGAATACTTTAGTATATTAGTGCGTTTCGTATAGACATCCACTATTTTATGAACGTCCCTGTCCCTTAATCGGTTTTTATTACCATCTTTGGTGAATCCCTTACTTGCATCAATCATAAATATCCCTTTACGATTAACGGCATTTTCTTTATCTAGAACAATAATACAAGCTGGAATTCCTGTTCCATAAAAAAGGTTAGTTGGTAGACCAATAATTGCTTTTATAAAGCCTTTATTTATTAGATTTCTTCGAATTTCTCCCTCTGCATTTCCTCGAAAGAGGACACCATGTGGTAATATTACCGCACCTTTTCCGTTACTCTTTAACGAACGAACAATGTGTAGAAGAAACGCATAGTCTCCATTTGTTGTAGGTGGTATTCCATACCCACTAAATCTTTCAAATTCATCATGTTGTAGATCTAAGCCACTCGTCCAATTTTTTTGAGAAAATGGCGGGTTGGCAACAACAAAATTAAATGTTTTTAATTGTTCTCCTTCTTTAAATAATGGATTTGAAAGAGTATTATCTTTTTTAATATCAGCAGTTGGATGTCCGTGCAAAATCATATTCATTCTTGCTAATGCAGCTGTTGCATTATCATTTTCCTGACCATATATTGTTACACCCGATTCGGCTTCATCTGCAGCTTTTAACAATAGAGATCCACTACCGCAAGTTGGATCATAGATTGTTTGGTCTTGACTCTTAGCTTTATCAATACCTATTATTTTTGCCATAACACGAGAAACTTCCGAAGGAGTATAGAACTGTCCCTTACTCTTTCCTGATTCAGTTGCAAATTTTCTCATTAAAAACTCATAAGCATCACCTAATATGTCATCACCATCTGCACGATTTTTACTAAAGTCAAGCCTCTCATCTTCAAAGATAGCGACTAATCCTGATAGACGGTCTTGCATGTCTTTACCTCTGCCTAGCTTATCTTCATTGTTAAAGTCTGCTACATCTATTACACCCTTTAAATCATTTGCTTCTGCAAGATTAGCAATGATTTTGTTTATTTTGTCCCCTATTTCTTTATTTCCTTTGAGTGCAACTATATCTTTAAATCCACCATCTTCAGGTATATAAATTAACGAATTCTTCTTACCCTCATATTTATCAGATACATATTTTACAAATAAAAGAGAGAGAACGTAGTCCTTATACTGAGAAGCATCCATTCCACCTCTTAACTTATTACAGCTCTCCCATAAAAAACTATATAACTCACTTTTCTTAACTGCCATATAACATAATTCCCTTCAAATGTTTTTTTCTACTAACTTTCACAAAATTGGTATTTATTAGATTAAGAGTTACTCTTTCTTCTTTCATCAACAGGCTTGTCTGCCTCTTTTGGAATCACCCATACCATACCTACCTTATTGGCACCCTCTATTCTTTTTTCAGCACATAATACTTGAACACGTCTTTTAGATATTCCCCATTTATCAGCCGCTTCTTTTGCTGAAATATACTCCATTTTCAAGCTCCTTTCAAAGCTTAATAGATACTTTCATTATATTCCTAACTGCGAACAATGCAAAGCGATTTCTAAATACTTACATTTGAGTATTTCACTACGCACATGCAACTTATTAATAAATGCTATAGATAGTGAAAATCCTGTTATATTTTCTCTTTCTACCAGTATTGCAATTACATAAGGGGTACCCTCCCGTTTCATGCCCCACCCCTTTTTATATAAACCGTTGTTTATCCATTTGGATAGATAGCGGTTTTTTATTTTACAGAGACGACTTGCGTGGTGAGAGGAGCGCATAAGGAAAGGAGAAGAAAGATGAATCCATCATTAGTAACAATTTTAGTGAATGCAAAGGAGCTAAACAAGTGGGTTCCAGCAAGGTTACTAGTAAAGTATGACATCCAGAATGTAAATCTATTAGAACTTGAGGAATCTTACTTCATTCTTACCAAGAGAAGTAAATCGGATGGCTTACTACTAAAGTTAACTTTAAAAGGCTATCACTACTTTAATCAAAAGTAATTGGGAACTATTAAAACTTTATTAGGAGGAAAATATTTATGGAGAAAAATATGACACGTGTAAAGCAATACCATCGTGGAACATCTAATGAGCGAAGTATATCACTTATTGAGGTAAAGGAAATACACCAGAATCTATTAAACCAACATGCAGACATTTCGGATGAAATAGCAGATGTAGTGGAACAAAACGATTATGTGAAACTTGCTCATTTACTTGTAACTAGATCCAAGATTGAAACAGCAATAAATGAGATTGAGTCAGCTTACCAATCAGAGTTTAATATACAAGTTGAAACGAATCATTGTATTAGTAATGCACTTAAGGATGCTGCTGAGAAGATGGAATCTAAAGGCGGAGACATGTTGTTAAAGGTAACCAGCAATCTAGAAAAATTAAATGACTCAACACACACTATTATAACAATTGCAACAGCCCTCTCTAATAAAACTATTAGCAAAGGAAACCAACTAGGTCATGATGCCGGCAGATTACTTATTCATAAAACATCTGAATGCTTATCAAGATTGGCTACGATCATTCAAAAAAGATCTTAATCAATTGGGTAGTGTCAAAAGTTCTATGAAAACTAAAGGCTGATGACACTTTCTACCAATTAATCTGGTGGTAGCTCCCGCCATCGCTCTTGACAAACACGCCAATGGTTTAGCGAGAGGTTTAACAAGGGCGAAGAGGACAAAAGAAGGCATAGCTAAATAAGCCCTTGGTACTTCCATTTTAAACCATTGGCAAGTTCGGTTTGTCAAGAGTGCGCTCCGCCGATGGCTAGGAAGGGCTCAGCTAAACAAAAGTTAGGCAGTTTGCTTACTTATCCAATCCTGGGCAAGACCAATAAGAGTTGTCCATCTAGCAGGCATGTTTGGAAGCTTCTCTAACTCAGGAATTGTTACTGGTACTTTTCCTTCCAAAGCTGAATGTGGTCTTAAAAAGTTAAAGTAAGCAACGAACAAGGTCACAAAAGAAACAGAACCATGTTCTGAACCGAAACCATGAGTGGATCGATAGTTTCCTTTAAAGGTACGATTTAGCCGCTCGATAATTTGTTTGAGAGGTCGATATTCTTTTGACACCTCGTCTTCGTTCGTTAAGCCAATTACCTGAATGACCTCAAACGGGATTTGGTGCTGGGCATAAAAGTGTTGTGCTAATAAGTAAATGGGATTGCCATCGACAACGAAAGTTAGGTTTTCTGGGATTTTCCTAAGCTTTAACAACACTTCGTCTATCGCTTTAATAGCTGTAGCTGTATCTCGATTAGGTGACACAGGATAAGAGAGAATGACTTTCTTCACGGCATCAAAAAAGAAAAACAGGTAATGCCAACGGCCATTTACGCGGATGTATGTTTCGTCACCACAAAATTGATCTGAGAGTTCGTAAGGATAGTGATCAATATACGGTTTCAACCACAATGCCACACTGTTTTCGTAGTTTAAAATGCTTTGATGAGAAATTGAAACACCGTGTACATCTTTCATCAACGCTGCTGTTTTACGGGCTGAAAGTCCATAATTGACGTGATAAGTCAAAATCAGTCCAAGCGTATGTGGAGACACATAAATTCTTGATAGATCAACTCTCGGTCTCTTTGGTGAATGCTTCGCTAATGGTTGAAAATCAATGTGAAACTGGCGGTAAATATAGCGAAGTTTAAAGGCTTGAGGATCTTCTTTGAACCGATTTTTCTCTTTTTGAGTCATCGCATTACGTTTCTGTTGGTAATAAGAACAAGCGTCGTTTTTACACTTGTACACATGGAAGTCTTTTCTTTCTTTCACTTTTTCGAGTGTTTTTGAACAGTGAGGGCATTTCAGGATTGCTTCCTTGAGATAACGATTTTTCTCACTGAAAAGGCACGAACACACCTTACATTGATATTGTCCTTTCGCTCCATTGTTCGCATATAAATACTCAGCTGGAGCACCACACGTAGGACATTTCATTGATGAAGGAACGGGTGTTGAATTCGACCGTCTTTGTACTGGTTTGAGAGGTTTACCTTTAGACTCAAGATGCTCGGTTAATAAAACTTGAAAATCTAGTTTTTTTGGAACTTCAATGATCGGTAGATCATCAACTTGAAGCTTGCGATAAGGTTTATTAACTGGAGCCTCAGTCGGTTTATCAAACATGCTCTTCCCGATTAAAAGGGTAAGGAGCGTTCGAATTACTTGTTCTTGGTAGTTTATAAAGGTAAGTAAATAGGTTATAATTTGAGGTAACAACTTGTCACTTTCCTTTCTTTTGGGATGTTGGGTGTGTGGTAACCTCAATTATCTACAAAATTCAGGGGGTGGCAAGTTTTTTGCTTATAAAGCCCTTTAAACTAGGATTTAATAGCCTATTTCTATATAAAGTTTTGACAATACGATCAATTGAAAGGAGGTGAAAACATTCATATGAAACCAAAGAGTCATTCATCCATTAATAATGTAGTTCCATTTGCTACTAGTGAATACTCTAGCACATCTTCGTTACCAAACGTGGTTGTATCATCATCAGAGTCCAAACGTCGAATAGAGGAGCTAGAAAAATTTGTTGAAGAGGTAATGATTAAAGGTATCGACTATGGTTTAATAGATGGCTTCTCAAAGCCAACATTGTTAAAGCCTGGTGCTGAAAAACTTTGTGATGTTTTTGGGTTTTCAAAGTCCGTTGACGTGGTCAACCGCATCGAACAATGGAATACTGGTATTTTTGCTTATGAAGTAAAGATGACACTTACACGAAAGGATAATGGCATTATCGAGGCTGAAGGACTTGGATCATGCAATAGCAAAGAAGCTGCCTTCCAACAGCAGAATCCATTTACCATCGTCAACACCGTTTTGAAGATGGCAAAGAAACGGGCATTGATTGATGCAGTATTATCAGCAACTCGTTCTAGTGGTATCTTCACACAAGACATCGAAGATTTTCCAAAACAACCATCAATTAAAGGAGGTGACGAACTAGCAACAAAGTACCAGCTACAGACAATTTTCCGCATCGTCGCTGAACTCAATATGCGTCCCGAAGTTGCAAAAGAGATGATGCAGATGATGTACCAAGTCGATCACAGCACAAAGCTAACGAAAAAGCAGGCATCTAATTTCATTCAAGATTTACTTCAGTTAAAGGATGTCTCTAAGGAGATGAAAGAATTGGAGAAACAACAATATAATCAATGAAGCTCATGGATTGCATCTGCAGTCGATGAGCTTTTTATTGCAAAAAAATAGATGAATTCATCCGACAATGAACTCATCTAATAGTGAAATTCTTAGCAACAGTATATCGCATTATAAGCATTTACTCAATTGGAGGGACGATTATCGTCTCTCCTTTTTTATTTCTATTTAACAAAATTGGAGGAATATATTATGAACAATATATTTGATAAAGTGACTTTTAAACTACTACTGGCTACAACTATTCGTGAAAAGGAAGATGGCTATGTCGTAAACGAAATCTTTACTCGGTATCCTTCTGTCCAAGAACTACTTGATGTTACAGAGGAAGAATTACTACAAATCAATGGAATTGGTAAAGTAAAAGCTAAACAAATCTTATCTGCGTTAAAGCTGGCTCGTATGAATCCATGTCCTGTTGAGAGCCGTTTCACCATTCGCTCACCTGAAGATGCTTATAATTACCTTAACGAAATGAAGTACCTTAGCCAAGAGCATTTTGTGGTTCTAGGATTAAATACAAAAAATGAGATCATCTTCAAAGAGACTGTCTTTATTGGATCATTGAATGCATCCATCGTACATCCGCGCGAAACGTTCAAACACTTAATCCGTCGTAGCTGCGCAAGTGCTATCGTTGCACATAACCATCCATCCGGCCAGCCTGATCCTAGTCGTGAAGATATTGAAGTGACTAAAAGGTTAAGTGAGGCAGGGAAGATTCTTGGAATTGATGTCTTAGATCATATCATCGTAGGTGCCCAGTCATATGTATCCTTAAAGGAAAAAGGATATTTATAAGATACATCAGATAGAGACAGTGATTGTTGCTGTCTCTTATCTTTTTACTTAATGGGCTAACTTTAAAGATAATTGCGTTTTTCTCTGTTATCTCCACCATTAAATCTTTCCTAAACGTTGATATAACAGATTTCCTTGTAATAACCTTGTTAATAAAAATAAATCTAGTTGTTCAAAATACTGTTTTACTATGTATTAATCCCTTACACATCGAAATTGTAACATTGGAATAAAAAAACCCGCAAAATAATTGCAGGCCAGCCAATAGAGTTATACTTTTTTTCTAATTATATCTAGTATTTTTCTACCTAACTCATCTTCTTCCATAACAATAACTAACGTTTTCATAAATTCTATATGCATAGTAACAAACTCATGAATAATTGCATTGTTAATTTCGTGACCAAGTCTATTCAAAACATTATATTGCTTAGCGGTGCATTTTAAATAATATCTTCCCTAATCCTTGTCTTTACATAAATAAATTCCTTCTAATGCTTCTGAGAAATCTGTTTTAGTAAAGATGACATCTCCGATAGCAACAGAGCCGTTATCTGGAAGATGATCTGTTAATTTCTACTGATATGTTCAATTTGACGCACCTCCTGTTGTATTAATGAGCTCAGGATGGTATCATCCAGTTAGTTATTAGTTTAGTTTGAGGCTGTTGCAACCCTATTGCACAGTCTCTTTTTTTATTTCAAGAGGATGTAAGGATTTCTCAGTGATCAACAAGCTGGATACTCCAAGTAAAGTTTCTAACTCCTTTTTCAATTCATAGAATTTACTTCTCGAATACAGTGTTCTACAGCAAAGCTCACCTTCTACAAAAAAGGCTTTAGCAAATTGGATCAGATGTTGTTTTTGCTTCTGATTTAGTGTAGAAACTTTTATTGCTTTCATTACAGTATCGACGCTACGAGACTGTGAAATGCCTAAGTTGTCTAAATAACCTCCCAGTATTTTTTCTAAACTACTAAAATTGAGAACCTCATCAGCAATTCTTTTATTACTCAGTTTTCTAAGCTCGTAGTTAGACAGTTCAACCTCATATCTAATCGTGCCTTTTGTTTTTTGTGGTTGAGAATTTTCCTTTTTATTCGATGCCATCTCAGCGTCTTTATCATAGACCTTCTCGGTTCGCGAATTTGTTTTCCAATAAACGGATTCAACATTCTCAGTGCCGCTCTGGTAATAAATCTGCTTTTTATGCCGTGCCTTTTTCGCTTTCGACAAAGCTTGTAGATATTGTTGCTTTAGATTGCCGACATAAAAGTTCTTACACAAATGAAGCTTTTCAATTTCTGTCGTCCATAATGAAGGTATACGAGGTAATGTGAGATTTAATTTATCTGCAATGTGTTTTCTTAATAGTGACATAAATGATTGCAGATCTCGATGATCGATTTCTTTCAAGTTGTTACCATACATGAACTTCGGTACAGAGACTTCGACTTTTAACCAACTTTTAGAAGGCTCATCCTGTTTGTAAACGTACAATATATGAGGATCTCCAATCCGTTGTTCATCATATATAAAGTGAAAGGCGGTAGGTCTAGTTCTGTTTTTCTTGGATACGGTGGTATTTGTCTTTGTCCACTTAATATTGTTGATCTCGTCTTCACTTAGATGAACAGGGATATCAAATTTAATTGTATCTATCATGCTTAATCACCTCCCACTCCTGGACACATTTTCACGTATTACAGTGTAATTTAGTCCTGATTTAATTTCATGATAGGATGTTCACTAAGAATATTTGCTAATTGCTCTATAAATGCGTCTCGCTTCTTTTTCTCTCCTTCTAGAACTTCCACAAGCGACTGTTCTAACGGTAAGAGATTATCAGCACCAAATAGGTTACCATCTATAATCATTACAGCTCACCTCCTTGAGGAAAGCATATCATAGTTTTTATCAATATTTCAATAACTATTTATTTATTGATAGTTATGTTTTATAATATAATTAAAGGGAGGTTGATTTTATGTACATAGAATCTAATACTATTGAACAGTTGAAGTTTAAAACTTCTGTAGGTATGAGAATTCGTATTATTCGTGAGTATCTAAAAAATAAACTTGGAAACCAATTTAGTGGAAATAGCGTTGCCAACAGAATTGATGGGTTAACACAATCTAGTTTAAATATGATTGAACTAGGAAAGGTTAAAAGTGTTTCAGCCGAGGTCTTATATTATTTAGCAAAAGATTTTGGTGTTTCTTATGATGTTTTCTTTAATGACTTTTATCTTCAGCCAAATCCTGTGATAAAAATCTCTACATCAAACAAGGAGAAGGAGAAAAAGAACCAACAAAGCGAGATTTTAATAAGCGATGACTTCATTAATCCATTAGAAGAGAACGAATTCAAAATAAATATTAAAGTTAGCAAAGTTGCATCTAATGGAGACTACCAAGTAGTTTTATATCGAAATACCAAAGAAAAACACGATAATAGACGAATCTTAAGCTTAGTCGCTCAGGTAATCCACTCAATGAATAGTCAAGATATGCTGGTTGATCAGGAAAATTATGATGGCGCTGGAAGTTCGGATCCTTTGATAATAGCCAAAGAACTAATCAGTAATAGTATGAACAACATCCTTGTATTTCCTTGGAATGATGGTAGTTCATTTGTACAAACCGAAAACGAGGTTCATGAACAGGCTATTAACTATACTAAGGAATTATTGCACTTTAATAAGCGAAAGGAGGATGCACCTAATGAATAGACTTAAAGCTGTTATCTATGCTCGTGTAAGTACTGAAGAGCAAGCAAAGGAAGGATATAGTATTAAAGCACAGAAGCAACTGCTACGAGACTATGCCACACATCGTAACATTGAAATTGTGGGGGAATATATTGATGAAGGTCGTAGTGCGAAAAGTATTGATGGTAGACCTGAAATGCAACGGTTGCTGAAGGATGCTAAAGAGAAGAAATTTAATTCTGTTATTATCTACAAACTTGACCGTCTAGCTCGTAAGACTAAGGATTCTCTTGAAATTGCGGAAACCTTAGAGCGATATAATGTGCAGTTAATGAGTTATTCTGAGAACATTGATACAACAACACCAGGAGGAAAAATGTTTTTTACTGTCCTGAGTTCTGTAGCTGAAATGGAGCGATCAACGATAATTGATCGTGTTAAGATGGGGATGAATCAGCGTGCGAAACAGGGCAAGTGGAATGGAGGCATTGTACTAGGCTATGATGTCATCGATAAAGAGTTAATTGTTAACGAAGAAGAAGCTTCCATTGTTCAAGAGATATTCACCTTAGCTAGCAAAGGATATGGCTATAAAAAAATTGCTTATGATCTTAATAAACGTGGATATAAAACAAAGAAAAAGAAAGAGTTCTCGGTTAATTCAATCAAAGGAATTTTAGATAACCCAATGTATATTGGGAAAATACGTTTTAATCAACATGAGAATTGGTCGGAAAAACGTAGACAAGGGAAAAATTCAAATCCTGATTTAGTGAATGGTACACATAAACCTATTATCCAAGAAGATTTATGGAACCTAGTTCAAGAGAAGAGAAAAAAGCGCTCTTTCCGCCCTGCGCAATCAGGAAATCCTTATTTCTTAGGTCGCTTACTACGTTGTCCCGTTTGCGGTTATGGAATGGTTGCAGCCAAAGCACGAGGGGAAAATGGTGCTGTCTATCGTCTGTATCAGTGTGGGCAATATAAAAATAAAGGTCGAACTGTCTGCCAAGCAAATACAATTAACGCAGATAAAGCTGAAAAATACATAGTTGATGAACTAAAGCGAGTTGTTATGGAACCATACTTTATTGAGAAATTAGTAGATAGAATGAACTCAGATCGCTCTGATGCAGAACGTCCTCTTCAAGAAGAAAAGAAACGGCTATTATCCAACAAGCAAAAGAACGAGAAGTATATCGATAACCTTGTTACAATGTTAATGGATGATCCAGATCTTCGAGACATCTACAATAATAAATTGAAAGAGCAGAAACAGCAGCTCATTTCTATAACTGAACGTATCCAGTCTCTCGACTCACAGCTCAAGAATGTTAGCAAGGAACCAATCGATGCTGAATCACTCAAGTACCTTCTCCAAAACCTGGATACGATTCTGGAGCGAGCAGATGCAGCTGAGAAA
Organism: Anaerobacillus isosaccharinicus; assembly: GCF_001866075.3. Taxonomy (GTDB): domain Bacteria; phylum Bacillota; class Bacilli; order Bacillales; family Anaerobacillaceae; genus Anaerobacillus; species Anaerobacillus isosaccharinicus. The sequence continues at coordinate 1,402,967 of NZ_CP063356.1, forward strand.
AAAGAGCTTCTTGCTTTATTTATTAAAGATATTCAGATTACCAAAGATAAGGTTTCTGGTAAGATAGGCCGTCAAATTAAAGCTATTAACTTGATGTTTGACTTTACGATTGAAGCTCTCCAAGGAAGTACTGGTGCACTAATGAATCAAATGTGCGAAATAAACTGTATAGCACCTGTTGATTTATCATTTATGAATAACCCGTCATATAAGGAAAATACAATGAGGGAAGCACTCGCCTCCCTCAACCTTTTACCCTTATTTATGATACGGTTCTCCCCGATTAATCCGAAACGCGCGGTACACTTGCTCTACTAAAAACAATCTCATTAGCTGGTGCGGAAAGGTCATTTTTGAAAATGATAGTTGGCTATCTGAGCGCTGCATGACTGCTGCACTGAGACCTAAAGATCCGCCAATAATAAAAGTAACTTTACTTCTTCCATATGTAGCAAGCTTGTCTAATTCTTTTGCTAGCTTTTCCGAACTCCACATTTCACCCTCAATTGCCAAGGCAATCACATATGCATCTTGAGCTACTTTGGCTAAAATTCGCTCGCCTTCTTTATCTTTGACTTGAAGCATTTCGGCATCACTTAATTGTTCTGGTGCTTTTTCATCAGGAACTTCAATGACTTCGACTTTGGCATATGGTCCCATTCTTTTTATGTATTCATTAATACCATTGATTAAATATTTTTCTTTGAGTTTCCCGACGGTAATAATTGAGATATTCACAGCTTAATTCACCACTTTTTAAAGTTTATCCACAAAAGTTATCCACATATCAACAGTGTATAGTTACATTTATCCACTTATTTTATAAATTGCCTGTTCTGTACAAAAATTACACGTTGTGGACAACTGTTTTTCCTGATCTAGTTTCTCCATAATCGGAGCTAACTCTTTTTCATCTACAACAATATCAAGCGCTAAATCGACATGGTCTTCACAGCAATAATACATACATTCACTTCTTTCCTTTAACTTCATTCATTAAACCATTTTAACTATTTTCCACATAATTATCCACAAAAACAAAATTAATCACTCTTTCTTACACTGTTTATAACTATTAGGGCCTAAATTCAATCCCACACTAAACCATAACGATTAGTAAGAAAGCTACATTCCGCTGAACGGCGACATGCAAAAGTTCTGACGAGCATAACTTCTTGAATATCATCTTCCAAGCTTTACGGCGAGTAACCTCAGGAACAGCATTACTCCTCCTTCTATGTAAAGTCTCATTTTATTGGTTTCCCCTATAGATATGTAAATAAACATTTCGTCATTCCATTGAAAATCGTTATAGAAAAAGAAAAAAGAGGTTTTCCCCTTCTTAAGTAACAGTCACTTCAGGCATGATATAGAGTAGAGTTTCCTTAAAAACAATACTGATATCGTACCTACACGAGGTGAGCTGGCACTTATGGGACAACCTCTTTCTAACCTATAACGCTTGTTTTATTAAAGTTAATATTGTCGTTTCCTTCTTACCATTACGATAGAAGGTTACTTCTAACTCATCACCAATTTTCTTTTTCGTATAAAGGTGCTTACGAAGATCATGAGTGTCTTGAATTGCTACACCGTCAAGGGAAACAATAACATCATACTGTTCCAATCCTGCACGATCTGCAGGAGACATTGGTTCAACTCGCTCTAAAATAACTCCTGTTTTTACTTCATCAGGAAGGTTAAATGTTTCTTTCCAATGAAAGCTTGGAATTTCTGATAAAGAGCGAATCACAACTCCCATTTGTGGTCGCTGCACTTCCCCATAAGTCTCTAAATCATTTATAACTGGTATCGCAATGGCACTTGGAATTGAAAAACCAATACCCTCTACCGAGCCGGCAATTTTCATTGAATTAATACCAATTACTTGACCATGAATATTGATTAGTGCCCCACCACTGTTTCCTGGGTTAATTGCAGCATCAGTTTGTAATACTTCTGCTTCCCAATCAACACGGCCATCTTTATTAAGATCAACAGGCACGCTTCTTTCCGTTGCACTAATGATTCCTTGGGTAACCGTTCGTGAAAACTGTAATCCTAACGGGTTACCAATGGCAATGGCTGGTTCACCCACCCGTAGTAACTCTGAATTACCAAATTCAGCAACAGTATCGACATCTTTTGCTGAAATTTTTAAAACAGCTAAATCTGTAATGACATCTGTACCTAGTAATTCAGCTGGAACTCTTGAACCATCGCTTAGTGAAATCTCAATTTGCCTTGCACCCTCAATAACGTGATGATTTGTCACGATATAAGCATGATCGTTCGATTTTTTATAAACAACACCAGATCCTGTTCCTTCACCTGATGCCTGTGACCAAAAGTTGGATTCTTGTATATTAATTACACCGACTACAGCATTTGAAACACGCTCAACAGCATCGATAATATCTGAATTAACTGTGACATTCAGCGTACTACCAACCTGGGAAGAAGCTGGTTGACTATCCGGTGTAATAGATACTGAGCTTTGTCCTTTTGGAACGACTTCATAAGGAAGTAAACCTGCATTGGAGAGAAATGGAACAGAAAAGATGACAAGCAAAGCTCCGACAACTGAACTAAAAAAAGCTACTCCAATGCTTTTAACAGTATTTTTCTCTTTTCTTGATTCTGTTTGATAATGCTCATCGTAGTATCCCAAAAAAATACCCTCCTAAAAATTTATTCAAATATAATTTATCAAATTTCACGAAAAAATCCAGTATTTTATCTAATTTTTTTTTGCTTTTAACGAACACTCGTTTAAACCTATTTTTCCCAAAATATGAATCTTTTAAACTGCCACTAGTTCGGTAGGTTTGGCAGGGTCCGTATCAAATAATTTTAAATCCTCGCCCACTTCCAACCCTTGTTCTTCTAAGGTTTGTTTCACCGCTAAATGAGCAAGATCCTTCATATTATTATCTTTACTTAAATGGGCCAAATACACACGCGTAGGTTTTGTTCCAATTACCTCTGATAAAGCAAGAGCTGCATCTTCATTTGAGACATGCCCAACATCACTTAGGATCCTACGTTTTACACTCCATGGATAAGGACCCATTCTAAGCATATTCATGTCATGATTTGACTCGAAAATATAAACGTCCGATTCCTTAATTGTTCCTTTCATTCGGTCACTCACATAACCTGTATCTGTAATCACCGATAGCTTTTTACCTTCATGGTGAAAAACGTAAAACATTGGTTGGGCAGCATCATGGGAAACCCCAAATGATTCAATATCGATGTCGCCAAACAATTTCGTTTCCTCCATCTTAAAGATAAACTTTTGCTCTAAAGGAATTTTCCCTAAACCTGATTCCATTGCCTGCCACGTTTTTTCATTTGCATAAATAGGAATATGATATTTTCTAGCTAATATTCCTACTCCTTTAATATGGTCACTATGTTCGTGGCTAACAAGGATGGCATCCAACTTACTTGGACAACAATCAATTTTCTTAAACAGCTCGTCCATTGCCTTACCACTTAAGCCAGCATCTACTAAAATTCGCTGTTTTTCCGTAGCTACATAAATGGCATTTCCGGAGCTACCACTTGCTAAAACACTGAATTTTAAGCTCATAAATTATTCTCTCCATTATTGTATATTTTGAATTGCCCCATCTATGGCATTAACGTAGTAAATTTGCTCATTTACACCAATATTCCACATCGGTGCAAATACTTGGACTTCTCCAAGCGGTTTAAAGAAGCTAAAATAACTAAGCTCTACTTTATTAATGATACTATCAGGTGGAATAAGCTGTTCATTAAATAGCTTCTCGATCGCTTTAATACTAGTAATCACTTCTTGCTCTCGACCTTGTGGATGAATGGGTTGGATGGTTAAATAGTTTTGTTCATACATAACAATTTGCATATCTTCATCCACCTGTACTAAAAGAGCGAAGCGACCACTTTCATAGTTGTCTATTTTTTTCCCTTCATATGTTTGAAAAAAGTAAACTTGGCTCAACTCTTTATCATAATGACTAAACCGATACTCTTCTCCATTTATTACATGATGCAAAATAAACTCTTTTACTTGAGCACCAATGTTAGGTTCACTGTTGATCAAAGAATACGGTTCTTTTAGGATAACTGTTACAACCTCATCATCAATCCCTAGTACTTCTTGATTTCGTTTCTCGCTAGCAATCATGGTTTCTAATGAGAGCTCGCTTGCCCCACTAATGTATGTTCCCGTTAGCTGTTCGTCATGAAGATCTGCACTAATGGTAATATTCATTTCTGAGAGTCTTTCTTGTAGTGTTGCTTCTGCTAACAAACTAATGTTACTAGCATCTCTTTTTCCATTTAGTTGATAGGCAAGAAAGATATTTAGAAGTAAAAACGTTAGAATAAAAATGGTTTTTGCTCTACTCCAATCCATTACTTATCGCCTCGCTATCTTCATCAACAATGTGAACTACTTGCCAATGGCCATTGTACTCGATAAACCATCTTGGTTCAAAAATTACAAATGACTGTCGTTTAATCATCATAAACCCATAGTTAACGTCCGTTAATAAATGAGACTGAAAATCCTCTTTATTTTTTAATTCTTCTAATAAAAAAGATCCTGATGGCAATTTCGTAGACTTAGTAATGTTAATCGGTTCTTCTTCCACAAAGAAAAGCGGTCGAACGTATTGTTCAATTTGATTTCCTGTCCCACGTTGTAACGTGATTTCAAATAAATTATTTACATCAAACATATTCGAACGATAAACAGGAACTCCATCAATGACAAGGCGAAACGTAATTTCTTCAGTAGATCCTAACGATTTTTTTGAATCATAATAAAATGAATTTGTTAGCCCTCCATGGGCATTTAAGAAATCAAGGGCAGTAAGTAAGATATCCTTACTACTTCGCTCTACCATATCACCAAAAGTAGGATTTATATACCTTAATACATTGCCATTGTGTAAAATATTGACCATTCGATTTCCATCTGTAAAGGATTCTTCCCCATTAGATTGTAGATACTGCTTTACAAAATTAGGATCACTAAACAAAAGCTGTTTAAATAGGTCTGTCCTAATTGGTTTGGCTAAATAAGTAACACTATTTACGTAATGGGATTCCAAAGGTAAAAAGACTGTTTTCTTGAAACCATTCCCGTAAAGGGTAATATCAAAAGGAAAAACTTCATAAAAGTTTTCTGATGTAGCAGCAATAACATCTTCCTTGAATTTACTAACTGATATATTTGTTCGAGCTTTAACGACCACCTGCGTGTCGTTAGAAATGAATTTAACATAGACTTGTTCTTTCTCTTGTTCAATTTCCATAAAAAGAATAAACCGATCAATATTACTAGTAAAAAATTCTTCGTTACTACTCATTTGAAAAATATCTTTTAGAGCGTCAACTGGTATACTCGTAGGAAAAATAAATTCGATAGTATAGTCAGAATTATATCGATTATAAACATTTAAATTTGATACAAGTGAAAAATGGTCTATTGCAATGCCATTGTAGCCTTCATAAAATTGTTCAAGAAATCCTGTCTTTTCAAGTGGCGAAAAATAGTTTCCTTCTTGATGTAAGATCACTTGCTTAGGTCTAATGATTTGCTGCAATTTTTTTTCTTCACCAATTTGAGTATTATCAATATATTCTGTGCTCTTTAAAATTGCATAGTTAGGCTGAAATGTCCATATTTGGTATGTGAAAAATACGCTTAATAAAATTAAGAACCAAAGCGTAGTTGTCTTAATATGCTCAAACATTTTACACCACCACCTTTTCCGCTGAATAAGGTAATGTCAACATAATCGTCGTTCCCACATTCCATTCACTATCAACCGAAATACTACCACCGTGGGCAAGTATTATCTGTTTTGCAATTGCTAAGCCAAGCCCTGTTCCACCTAACTTTCTAGAACGAGCTTTATCTACTCGGTAAAAACGATCAAACACTTGTGGTAAGCTTTCTTCTGGTATACCAACACCTTCATCACTAACACTAATACTAAAATGCTTTTCACTTTCTTCTAACGAAATTCTAATCTCTCCACCTTCTGGAGAATATTTAACTGCATTCGAAAAAATATTATCGAGAACTTGAATTAACTTGTCTCTATCAACAGTTGCAAATGTCGTTTGATCTTCTATATTACGTATGAAAGCGAGCTTTTCACTATCGGAGACAAGCTCATAACGATCTATAATACTATTGACTAGTTTTGTTACATCAATTGTATCAAAGTTTAATCGATAATCTTTGCTATCCATTTTTGATAGCTGTAGTAAATCATTAACGAGCCTAATCATTCTCTCTGTTTCAGTTTGGGCTACATTTAAAAATTTTGGTGCAATTGTCGGGTCATGTAATGCTCCATCCTCAAGAGCCTCAAGGTAACTTTTCATTGATGTAAGAGGTGTTCTAAGTTCATGCGACACATTAGCGACAAACTCCCGACGTTCTTGCTCGATTTTTTCTTGCTCTGTTACATCATGCAGAACCGTTATAAGCCCATTAAAGTCTCCTTCTTCCTTTTGGATAACAGAAAAACTAGCTTCTAATAAAAACTCCTTATCTTTATCTCCAAAATCAAGAAGTAACGAATCGGTATGATGAATTAGGTCTTCTAATTCAAAAGTTGCTGATAATTTCAGTAAGTCTGTAATTGAGTTACCAACTATATCCTCCTGAAATACATTAAGCATTAATTCAGCTTGTTTATTTATTAGAATTATTTTTCCCTCTTGATCAGTAGCAATAACTCCATCCGTCATATGTGACAAAACTGAACTCAGTTTTCTTTTCTCCGCCTCAGTAGTTGCATTAGCATTTTTTAATTTATTCGTTAATTCATTAAATGTAATCGCTAATTGACCAATTTCATCTTTTCCATATACGTGTACTTTCCTCGAGAAATCACCCTTACCTAACACCTGTGCTTGTCTACGCATATCGAGAATCGGTCGTGTAATTGTCCGTGCAAGTAGGACCCCCAATGCCGCGGTAATCACCAAAGCAATAATCGTTCCTGTCATGAGGATTTGATTAATCTGCCGCATTTGTTCATAGATCTCTTCCATTGAAGCTTCAATGTATATAGCGCCTATAGTTTCATTATCTGATTTAACTGGAACAGCCAATACTCTCATTCGATGTCCAGTATTTTGATCACGAAGAATATCCTCATCTTCTGTTCCTAATAGCGCCCGTTTTACACGCACTTCAGTTGTTCTTTGACCGATAACATGGCGTTTTTGAAAGTTTGAAACGCTTAAAACAACTTTATTTTTATCAATAACTTGAACCTCGGCATTATCAATCGAAAAGAATTCCCGGAGAAGGATGTCTATATCGGTCCTTAACGTAGGTGTCGATTCATCACGACTTTTCTTCATTTCTTGTTCGATATTATAGGCAAGTAAATTAGCTCTTTCATCTAGCATTTCAAAAAAATTATCTACGAGCTGATCTTCCAACTGTTTAGTGAAATAAACACCAATTACTTGCATAGCTATTAATATTAATAACACATAAATAATGACTATTTTCACATGAATCGATTTGAAAAAACCGACTTTATCCATAGTTATTTACTCCTCAAAGTTCTTTAAATAATAGCCTACTCCTCTTCTAGTTATGATCCAATTAGGATGACTAGGATTATCCTCTACTTTTTCTCTCACCCTTCGAACTGTAACATCAACCGTTCGGACATCACCAAAATAATCATAGCCCCAAACAGCTTGAAGAAGATGTTCTCTCGTCATTACCTGTCCAATATGCTTCGCTAAGTAATAAATTAACTCAAACTCTCGATGTGTTAGCTCGATTGCCTCGCCACGTTTCGTTACTAAATAGGCATCAGGTTGAATAACAAGTGCGCCAATGTGAAGCTCCTTCTTATCTGGAATGACTTCCTCAGCCTTTTGCTGATGGCGCCTTAAGTTAGCCTTAACTCTGGCTAATAGCTCCCTCGTGCTAAACGGCTTTGTGACATAATCATCTGCCCCTAGTTCTAAACCTAGAACTTTATCAATCTCAGAATCCTTTGCAGTTAACATAATGATTGGCATATCATATTTCTTTCTAACTTCACGACATACTTCCATACCATCTCTTAAAGGAAGCATAATATCTAACAATATTAAGTCAGGAACTAACTCAACTACTTTTTTAATTGCTTCTTCACCATCATGAGCACACTCTACAGTAAAGCCTTCTTTTTCTAAACTAAATTTCAAAATATCTGCAATCGGTTGTTCATCATCAACAACTAAAATTTTCTTATCCATCTTTTTACCAACTCCTGACTTAAAGTTCAATAACTTTATACTTACTCATGTCTTAGTTTATTTTATCATACTATCAATCTATTTTTCCGTTTACAAATTTAAACAATATATAGTGAAAAACTCTATTTCATTCCCTAGTACGGAAATTCAGATGACTTAGATCAAACGTCTGTTCAGATTCATTGTACCATGGTCTTAAAGGGATCGTTTGGAACGAATATTTATACAAAAAGGCCTAACTTGCCAGGCAAAAGATTGATATATTCACCAATACCTTTGCCAAGCTAGTCAGACCTTACACGCTTTTTACCTATTTAAATAATCCATTGGATTTTTTAAATTTCCACCTTGTAACACTTCGAAGTGTAAATGGATTCCCGTAGAATTACCTGTCGACCCCATTACACCAATTTTTTGTCCTTGAGCAACGGTCTGACCAACTTTTACATCCATTGATGCTAAATGGGCATATAACGTACTCATACCATTATTATGATTAATAATAATTTTGTTGCCATAACCACCATCCCAGCCTGCAAATGAAACCGTTCCATTATCCGCAGCTAAGATATTTAGGTTTCTTGGTCTAGCAATATCAATACCTCTATGAAACCTTCCCCAACGCATTCCTTGGTAACTTGAAATATAGCCACCAACCGCAGGCCAAGCAAGTTTCCCAGTTCCTCTGGAAGGAGTAACCTTTGTTCCTTTTAGAACAATACGGTTTTGCGGTTCCTTAGTTATTTTTTCGCTAACAATTTGCCTTTGAATTGTTCGCCCGTTTTCCCGGGTAATATTATAACTAACAACTCTTTCTCCAGCATGCCCAGCTTGCTGAACTTTCGTGTCACCACGCCACATATTTGAATCATCTTTTGTCTCTGTTTGAAACGGAATTTCTTCTTTTATAGTCGATGCTTCCTCTACAATAACCTTGACGATTGGTTCATAAACAGTAACATTTAACTCATCACCAATTTGTAGAAGTGTATTTTCTGTAATTGATGGATTTAGTGCTAAAACATCAGAAACTGAAAGACTATGTGCTTGAGCAATAGTCCCAAGTACATCTCCAGGCTCAACAACGTAAATATCATCTTCTAATGTCCCTAGATTAAGTTGTTTAATTGCATTTTCAATTGACAAAATCGATTTTAGATCAACAGGTACTCTATCGATCTCAATATCTTTTGATAGTTTAACATCAATGATTACTTTTTCACCAACTGATGGCGGATTAATAGTTATATCATTCTCTTTAGCTTTCATTACAGTAGCCAATTGCTCTTCTGAGACATATTGCAGCTTGAGCTGTTTAATAACAGCCTGATAATCGTCTTCAGAACTTACATAACCCACTACTTTTCCATCAACCTTTAATGCAATAGCTTCCCCTTTAATTGAAATTTTATTTTCAAGTTCACTAACCGTTGCACTGCTATTAGCTCTTGAAGTAAAAACAACTTCTGGGATAAGCTTAATAGTTTCTCCAACAACTAAATTCAAATTAGAGTAATCTTCCCTATACTCACTCATTTTCGAATTAATTACCCGTTCAACTAAGTTTTTATCATCTACCGAACCAACTCTAAGACCGTCCATATAAACATGATAAATCGTTTCTAAGTTTAATTTAGAAGTTTCTTCAGCTTTTACACTATCACTATGTACACTCGTTGTTAATAATGCAGCTATACATATGCTCGTTCCAAGCACTTTTTTATATTTATTCGATAATTGTTTCATTGAGTTTAAACTACTTTTAGTTATCCCTTTAAGTTTTTCTTGTAGTTGATCTAACCGGCCTTTATAATCTCCCATGGTTCTCCTCCTACACTACTTTACTTACTATTTCTCTATAGTGTTAAAACTACTACTATATTATTTTACAAAATATAACCTCTTGTATTTTATCATAAACTATAATTGTATGTCTGAAAAAATAAAAAAACGTAATATAACTGTATCATTTTTGGGAATTTTGTTCCAAATTACTAACAAAATTCGATACAAAATTTCATTCTATCAGAAAATCAGACCCATTAATAAGCGCGACATAAGCATTCACCCAAAAAATAAAAGTCTATCAAGTAAATGATAGACTTTAATCTTAATATAAGAGTGCCGGCCAGAGGACTTGAACCCCCAACCTACTGATTACAAGTCAGTTGCTCTACCAATTGAGCTAGGCCGGCATGATATCAAACTAAATGGTGGCTCGGGACGGAATCGAACCGCCGACACGAGGATTTTCAGTCCTCTGCTCTACCGACTGAGCTACCGAGCCAATATAAAATTATAACGAATAAAATGGCGGACCCGACCGGGATCGAACCGGCGATCTCCTGCGTGACAGGCAGGCATGTTAACCGCTACACCACGGGTCCGTGGCAAATAGATGTTTTGTTGGTACATTTACACAATGAAAGTTATTTTTACGTTGTACGCAGATTTGCTCTTGCACCACTTCGTTTGCTCGTCGCAAACCTTGCAAAGGAGTGAATTCAAGAAGTTGGTTGGTTGCGGGGGCAGGATTTGAACCTGCGACCTTCGGGTTATGAGCCCGACGAGCTGCCAGACTGCTCCACCCCGCGATAATATAAAGTATTTAATTTAGTTCCTGCACTTAGCCTGCTGACTGTTTCTTCCTCTTCCAGCTTTGCTTTGTAGCATTATGCGTCGAAACAACTCGTAGCGTATTCATGAAGTAACGCTCGTTGCTCCACCCCGCAATAATATAAAGTATTTAGTTCTTAGCTTTTTGCCGACATAAATTATTATATCCAAGATCATTTTATTTTACAACATGGATATAAGTTGGTGACCCGTACGGGATTCGAACCCGTGTTACCGCCGTGAAAGGGCGGTGTCTTAACCGCTTGACCAACGGGCCACTAAGATGAAAATGGTGAGCCATGAAGGATTCGAACCTTCGACCCTCTGATTAAAAGTCAGATGCTCTACCAACTGAGCTAATGGCTCATCTTGTGACGACAAGATTAATAGTAACATATTAAACTTATTAATGCAAGCCTTTTTAATAAAAAACTTTTTTTGAATAATATTGCGATGTGTTTTTCAACACTTTTCCTATATTACAGATACTTTTAAAGAAAAGCAAGTTTTTTTAAATGGAATTAATAGGTAAGGAGTGGCACTAAGCCACTCCTCTTTATTTTTATGCAAACACGTCTCTAAGTAAGTTCGTTTGGTTACGATCTGGTCCTACAGAAAAAATTGTTAAAGGGATTCCTGTAAGTTGGGAAATACGCTCTACATAGTTACGGGCATTTTCAGGAAGTTCATCTAGTGATTTTACTCCTGTTATGTCTTCTGTCCAGCCTGGAAATTCCTCAAATACTGGCTCACACTCAGCTAACATTTTAAGACTTGCTGGAAATTCCTCAATAACTTCGCCATGGTATTTGTAAGCCACACAAATCTTTAACGTTTCAATTCCTGTAAGTACATCAATGGAGTTTAAAGATAAGTCAGTAATTCCACTTACTCTTCTTGCGTGACGAACCACAACACTGTCAAACCAACCTACACGGCGTGGGCGTCCAGTAGTTGTTCCATATTCTTTTCCTACTTCACGAATAAGATCGCCAATTTCATTGATTAATTCAGTTGGAAATGGGCCATCTCCAACACGAGTTGTATATGCCTTTGACACTCCAACTACACGATTAATTTTTGATGGGCCTACACCAGATCCAATCGTTACTCCACCTGCGATAGGGTTAGAAGAAGTTACGAATGGGTAAGTTCCTTGGTCAATGTCTAACATAACTCCTTGAGCACCTTCAAATAAGACACTTTTGCCTTCATCTAATGCATCATTTAAGACAACTGAAGTATCAACAACGTACTTAGCTACTTGTTGACCATATTCAAAGTACTCTTCAAAAATTTCTTCTTTTGTAAATCCTTCTACTTCATAGAACTTTTCAAACAATCGGTTTTTTTCTTTAAGATTTCTCTCAAGCTTTGCTTCGAACTCTTCTCTATCCAATAAATCAGCAATTCGAATTCCGACACGGGCTACTTTATCCATATAAGCAGGACCGATTCCTTTTTTCGTTGTACCAATTTTATCGTCGCCTTTGCTCTCTTCTTCTACAATATCAAGCTTGATATGATAAGGAAGAATAACGTGAGCACGGTTACTAATTCTTAAGTTGCTTGTATCAATTCCTTGGTCATGTAAATACTTCAATTCTTGCACTAACGCTTTTGGGTCAATGACTAGTCCATTACCGATAATACAGATTTTTTCTTTATAGAAAATACCAGAAGGAATTAAATGTAACTTGTACTTCTTTCCACCAAAGACAATTGTATGTCCTGCATTATTACCACCTTGGTATCTTGCTACTACTTCCGCTTTTTCTGATAAGTAATCTGTAATCTTTCCTTTACCTTCGTCTCCCCATTGAGTCCCAACAACAACAGCTGATGCCATTATGTACACCTCCGCAAAATATCAATGCATATATATTTTTAACCTGATCTACTTTATTCATTCAAAACCATAGCTAGTGTAACAATTTACTTTGATGAAGTCAATAAATTCCGAACAATTTTACACTAATATATTTATTTGTTCGTATTAATTTGTGAACAAAAAAAAAATTGATGATTCAACCTAGCGAATCATCAACTCCCATTTACCTATTATCAATTTTTTCAGGATACATATCATGATTAAATAAGCGCTGTTTAGCCATGTCTTCAAACATTGTATCCTTCTTGCCATAGTTTGCGTATGGATCAATTGAAATACCACCACGTGGAGTAAATTTCCCCCAAACCTCAATATACTTAGGATCCATTAACTCAATTAAATCTTTCATAATAATATTTATGCAATCTTCATGAAAATCTCCTTGGTTACGGAAGCTAAAAAGATACAATTTTAGCGATTTACTTTCGACCATTTTTTCACTAGGAATGTACGAAATATAAATTGCCGCAAAATCAGGTTGCCCCGTTTTAGGACAAAGACTTGTAAACTCAGGACAATTAAATTTTACCCAGTAATCATTGTCATTATGCTTATTTTCAAATGTTTCTAGAATTGATTTATCGTACTCAAATTTATATGGCACGTTTTGGTTACCTAATAAAGATACTCCTTCTAATTCATGGTCTTTTCTCATGTTTACACTCCTTTTTTATTACCCCAGAGTAGGGCATGAAGCTGTGGTAATACTCTTGCATCATTAAACTCCGGATCATTTATTACCTTGCCAACTAACCAATCTAGCTTTTGTAATAATTTTTGGGCAAGCTCAACATCGTTTTCCATCGTCAGATCTTCATTTCCTACTGATAAATAAAATGGAACCGAAGAATACTTAGTATGAATTTTTTTCGCGTAGTTTAAGTCCTTATCATCAAAAATAACGACCTTTAGGCTAACATGACCATTTGTTACTCTTTCTGTTAGCTGCTCGATCATTTCATTTAATTTACTGTAGTTTGTCTCCATGCCACTACTCGGTGGTTTTGGTGATATCGTTAGGTCATCTATATTTAACATCCAGTCTTGCCAAACCGTTCCTTGTGTTTCAAGACCGATCCTCAGATTTAATTCTTTTAAAATATCAATGAGCTCACCAAGTTGCTTCAATAATGCTGGATTTCCACCTGAAATTGTGACATGCTGAAAATTCTCTAAACCAATTGCTTTTAGCTCAGTAACGATTTCATTAGCAGTCATCATTTTTATATCATCTTTCCCAGATCCATCCCACGTAAACGCAGAATCACACCAAGAACATTGATAATCACAACCGGCAGTACGAATAAAAACGGTTTTTTTTCCAATTACCGCTCCTTCACCTTGAATGGTTGGACCGAAAATCTCTAATACAGGTATTTTCATTCCATCCACTCTCTTCTAGCTTCAGCATAGCTTGTAGGAGTTTCAAAGAGGCGTACAAATTCAACTCTCGGTTTTAATGTCTTAAATTGGCTCTCTTTTAAATAGTCTGCCATTTTCTCATAGATCCAAACAACCATATTTTCAGCTGTCGTATTCATTGGAGGTAATGTCTCATTTAAATAACGGTGGTCTAAATAAATTTCAATATGCTCTTTCCAAATCGCCTTGATGTCACCGAAGTCAATGGCAATTCCAATCTCATCTGTTAAAGAACTTATACCAAAAATGACTTTATACGTATGACCGTGTAAGTTTTTACATTTACCTTCATAGTGATGAAGATGATGTGCAGAATCAAACGTAAACTCCTTACTTACCAAAACACGCTTATTATGATATCTCAAATCTTCTATATGAATATCTTCACCTAGTTTTTGAAGTTTATCAACTATACGAAAACCAAATAATCCATCGCTGCTACACATGAGTCGACACCCCCGTTCCTTGTTCTTCTAGGAACTTTCGCAAACCTTCACTACGAAGTTTACAAGCAGGGCACTCACCACAACCATCACCAACAATACCATTATAGCAAGTCAATGTTTTTTCTCTAATATAATCAAAAGCTCCAAGTTCAGCTGCTAGAGCCCACGTTTCTTTTTTATCAATCCACATAAGCGGTGTGTGAATAACAAAGTTGTAGTCCATCGCTAAATTGAGCGTTACATTTAGTGATTTAACAAACATATCACGGCAATCTGGATAGCCTGAAAAGTCAGTCTCACACACACCTGTAATAATATGATTTATCCCTTTTGCTTTCGCCATAATAGCCGCAAAAGACAAGAAAAGATGATTTCTACCGTCAACAAACGTCGTAGGTAACTCGCCATCTTCTCCTTCTTTTATTTCAATATCACTTCTTGTCAACGCATTAGAAGTAAGTTGATTTAAAAGACTCATATCAATAACTGTATTTTCTACACTCATTTCATGAGCAATTTTTTTTGCTACTTCAATTTCCTCTTTGTGCCTCTGGTTATAGTCAAAGGTCACTGTTTCCACTTGATCAAAATGTTTTAGTGCCCAAAATAGACAAGTCGTTGAATCTTGTCCGCCACTGAACACCACCAATGCTTTTTTCATATTTAACACTCCCTAGTTTTTTTTAACGAGAGGAGATCGCGAACTCTCGAAATTATATGAGAATGTAAAATGTAGCGTGTAGAATGACGTTAGTAACGCTTCGAAGTTTTTCATAAACAATCTACATTTTAAATTTTACATTCTACATTTTACATTATCTCTTAATAAAAATATACGTCATTACTTGGTAAATAACACAACAATCCCCCTTTAGAACTTTTTTCAAGTACTAAAAGGGGAATACTAGTGATTATAAACTAACATTAACAAATTCTTTTTAAAAGCTTCGAAAGCACTTCTCTCACAAATCAATAATTCAGAAATGAACTTATGCTCCTGCGCCAATAGGCATATTATTCTCATCAAAACGCCGTTCTAAGTTTACGAATTTATTATATTCCTTCACAAAAGCTAGCTCTACTGTTCCAACAGGGCCATTCCTTTGTTTAGCAATAATGATTTCAATGATATCCTTATTTTCGCTTTCTTTATCATAGTAATCATCTCGATACAAGAAAGCAACAATATCTGCATCCTGCTCAATACTTCCGGATTCACGAATATCAGACATCATTGGACGTTTATCCTGACGGGATTCTACACCACGGGAAAGCTGAGAAAGGGCAATAACAGGAACTTCTAACTCCCTTGCCAATGCTTTAAGTGATCTAGAAATCTCAGAAACTTCTTGCTGGCGATTTTCGCCACTACGGCCATCACCACGAATCAACTGCAAATAATCTATTAAAATCATGCCTAGACCTTTTTCTTGACTCAACCTGCGGCACTTTGCCCGGATATCATTAACACGAATACCAGGCGTGTCATCAATATATATACCAGCCTTAGATAAGCTTCCCATCGCCATAGTAAGTTTCGTCCAGTCCTCTTCTTGAAGAGAACCTGTACGAAGTCTCTGTGCATCAAGGTTTCCCTCAGCACAAATCATCCTCATAACAAGCTGAGAAGCGCCCATCTCTAAACTAAAAATAGCTACATTTTCATCGGTTTTAGTTGCTACATTTTGAGCAATATTTAAAGCAAAGGCTGTTTTACCTACAGATGGACGAGCCGCAACAATGATTAAGTCATTTCGTTGAAATCCAGCTGTCATCCGATCCAACTCAGAAAACCCTGTTGGAATTCCAGTTATATCCCCTGTTCGATTTTGAAGTTTTTCGATATTATCGTATGCTTCAACAAGCACATCTTTTATAGAAATAAACGCACTTGTATTTTTTTTATGGGAAACTTCTAAGATCGTTTTCTCTGCTTCATTTAAGATTGCGTCTACTTCATCTTCTTCAGCATACCCTTCAGCTGCTATGTTTGTAGCTACTCGAATTAGTCGTCTTAACAAGGATTTCTCTTCAACAATTCTACTATAATACTCAACATTTGCAGCGGTAGGAACTGAGCTAGCTAAGTCACTTAAATAAGAAACGCCACCAATTTCCTCAAGCCATTTCTTGTCCTGGAGCTCGGCTGTTACCGTTATCAGGTCAACCGGTTCTCCTTTTTCGGCTAATTGAATCATCACGCTGTAAATCCGCTGATGTGCAGCCCGATAGAAATCTTCCGATGCTAGTCTTTCTGATGCTGTAACAAGAGCCTCTGGTTCTAAAAAAATCGCACCTATAACCGCTTGTTCTGCCTCAATATTTTGTGGCGGAGTGCGATCAGCGAACAATTCACTCATGATGGTTTCACCTACCTTTTTTAATGTAAAATGTAGAATTTAGAATGAGAATGATTAAGGGTAAGACTTCGAAGCTTCCCCCAAAACAATTCTACATTTTACATTCTACATTCTAAATTTTATCCTTCTACAACATGTACTTTAATTGTTGCTGTAACTTCATGGTGAAGTTTGATTGGAACGTTAGTATAGCCTAGTGCACGAATAGGCTCGTCTAGTTCAATTTTACGCTTGTCTACTTTCATTTTCATTTTAGCTAGGGTGTCGGCAATTTGCTTGCTTGTAACGGCACCAAATAGACGTCCACCTTCACCAGACTTCGCCTTAATTTCGACAGTCAGTTTTTCTAGCTTTTCTTTATATACTTGAGCCTCTTTCAATTTTTCTTCTGCGCGCTTTTCTTCGCCTTGCTTTTTCACTTCTAATGTTTTTAAATTGCCTGAGTTTGCTTCAGCAGCTAATTTATTTGGTAACAGAAAGTTTCTTGCGTACCCTTCAGAAACATTTTTTACTTCTCCTTTTTTACCTTTACCTTTTACGTCTTCAAGAAAAATTACTTTCATTCTTCTCTTCCCCCTTCAAAATATTGATCTATTTTTTCCATTAATAATCTTTCAGCTTCATCTAAAGAAACATCGCCAAGCTGGGTTGCTGCATTTGTCAAATGTCCTCCACCATCCAGCATTTCCATAATTAATTGTACATTGACATCACTTAAAGACCTTGCACTAATACTTGTTGCACCGTCTTTTCGTTTTGAAATAACAAATGAAGCAACGACATCATTCATTGATAAAAGTGTGTCAGCTGCCTGAGCTATAAGGACTTGGCTACAAACTTCATCAGGATTTCCTTTTGCTATTGCTATTCCATTTCTATATATATGAGCACTTTCAATTAACCTAGATCGCTTAATATACTGGTCTAAATCTTGTTTTAATAAATTTTGCACTAAATGTGTATCTGCACCTTTGGACCTTAAGTAAGATGCGGCATCAAAAGTCCTTGAACCTGTTCGAACAGCAAAGCTTTTTGTATCAACGATGATTCCCGCTAACAAAGCAGTAGCTTCAAGGAGGTCAAGCTTAGTTTGCTTTGGTTGATACTCAAGAAGCTCAGTTACTAGCTCCGAGGTTGATGAGGCATAAGGTTCCATATAGACGAGCACAGCTTCATCAATAAACTCTTCACCACGACGATGATGATCTAGAACGATTACACGGTCAATTTTATCTAATAACTTTGGTTCAATCACTAATGAAGGTTTATGTGTATCAACTACAACTAATAATGTATTAGGTGTCACTTCCTCTAACGCTTCTTCAGGAGTGATAAAGTGCGCCCATAAACGGTCATGCTTTTCAACTTCTTCCATGAGCTTACGAACATCTCTACTAATATTATTGCGATCTAATATAATATAGCCTTCTTTACCATTAAGCTCGGCTAATTTTAATACACCAATTGCGGCACCAATGGCATCCATATCTGGACTAATATGCCCCATGATCATGACACGGTCACTTTCTAAAATAAAGTCTCGAATGGCATGAGAGATAACTCTTGCCCTAACTCTCGTTCGTTTTTCAACAGCATTTGACTTCCCACCGTAAAAGCGTACTTTTCCATTTTTTTGTTTAATAGCAACCTGGTCACCACCTCTACCAAGAGCTAAATCTAAACTCGATTGAGCCAATATACCAAGTTCTTGAAGGCTCCCTTGTCCGCTACCAACACCAATACTTAAAGTAATCGGTATCTTTTCCCTAGCAGTTGCTTCCCTTACTTCATCAAGGAGATCAAACTTTGTTTCTTCAATTTTCTCTAATATCTCTTGATGAAAAATAGCTAGAAACCGGTCTGAAGATGTTCGCCTTAAAAAGACACCATGTTCCTTTGACCAACTATTTAAACTTGAAGTGACCTGACTCATTAATTTACTTCTAATTTGGTCTTCCATACCTTGTGTAACTTCATCATAGTTGTCTAAATAAATAATAGCAATAACAGTTTGTTCCTTTTCGTACAGCTTTTTCACTTTTGTTTCTTCAGTAATATCAAAGAAATATATGAGCCTTTCATCACGTCGAAAGTTCGTCCGAAAAACATTTTCACCAATTTGTATCGATACTTCATTTTGTCCACTTTCAATAGCATCAGCAAGTTCCACAGCAATTTTGGAAATCGAGCTTCCAATACAATCTTCTTCTATAATCGAATTAACCATCGGATTTGCCCACTGAATGATTTTTTCTTCATTATAAAGAAGAATTCCTATCGGAAGTTTCGTAACAGCCTCTTCTCCTGCTTTATTAACACGATATGTTAGTGTTGAGATGTACTCTTCGATATCCCTTTTGTACAAATTTCTCGCCTGTATCGTGTAGAAAAGGAGGATTCCTAAGCTTAAGAATCCAAGTAAACCAATGATCCACTGGTATATTGTTAAAATCCCAATGAAAATGAATGCCACAGCAAATAATGCGATAATATGATAGCCATGCCACCGTTTTAATAGGAATTCTGGCATAATTTCAACTCCTAATTAATTCGAGTTTTTTATTCTTTTCCGAAGTTCAAATCCTAAATCAATTATACCTAATATTCGATAGATATAAAGGAGAAATGGGGCAATTAAAGTAACGATGATAATTCCAATAGGAATGGATTTATTAAATCCTTTAGCATGACAATAAAACATGATTACAGCTAATCCTTGGATCGTCATAGCAATCTCTAAAAGGGGGAACAAATTCCACATCACCATATAAAGTGCCGTTCCTTCTTCTAACCCCACTAAAATAAAGATTGATGTTACTAAATAATACCATAAAAATGACTTTGGAAATGCCCACTCCCGAAATGGTTTGAACGGAGCAACTTTCTCCCCAATTCTTTTTAAGATTGCATAGGCGATTACTTGAACAAAAAGAGCAAAAAATACTCCCGTTGTGATGATTAAAGACGGCGCTAAAAACATTAGGCGATCAATAAAATCAATTAAGGGCTCTAGTTGTTTACCTGGGTCTTGTCCAATTGCAAGAAGCATTGATTCAGCTGTTTGTACGGAATCTCTCATTAATTCTTGAATGACTTTAATTGGATGTAAGTCTAATACGACGATGCTTAAAATAAAGTACAAAATTAAATTACTAATATAAGCTAGGCTTCCACCAAATAATACTGTAAATGCTGATTTTTTTCTTCTATATAACTCCCCAACAACAATTCCACTACTTCCAAAAATAATAGCACTAAGAATAAGGACTACCCCACCAATAGTAAAAGAAACAAAGGAGGCGACAACCCATAACATCAATCCTGCTTTCCAGCCATTTCTTACTGTGTACACAATAAAAGGGACTGGTAATATCCAAAGTAAAATGGAACCTAAGATCGGTAAAAAAACTGTTAAAAAGGCTATTAATGCAAAAATTGCTGCAAAAATTGCTCCTTCAGTCATTACCTTGGTATTTTTCATTAGACTTCCCTCATTTCTAAAAACAGTTCCTAAATGATCGATCGCTATCCTATCAAATGTAACTATATCCATTCCTGATTATATACGACTAAATTGATTTTGAAAAATAGTCTTCGATACTTATCGAATTTTTTTCTTATACTACCATCCAGTATGTTTGTTGAATTCATATATTCAATTAATAATTAATAATTGATAGTATAAGAAAAAATTCGTAATGAAGGCATAACTAGATGCCTTCTTCCTCAAATTTTTTCAAATCATTGTTATGACCTATTAAAATTAAAATATCCTTTTCCAATATTAGTTGATCTGGAAAAGGTGTAATAATAACATCTTCCCCTCTTTTTATACCTAATATTGTACAGCCATACTTTGCACGAATATCTAATTTTTGAATGGTTTTATTAGCGACTTTATGTGAAGCAATAAGCTCCATAATGCTATAGTCAGGAGACAGTTCAATATAATCGATAATTTTCTCTGAAACTAAGTAGTGGGCAATTCTTACTCCCATATCTTTTTCGGGATGAATAATTCGGTCTGCACCAATTTTTTCAACTACTTTATGGTGATAATTATTTTGAGCTTTTACCCATACGTGCTTAACATTTAATTCTTTCAACAAAAGTGTGCAAAGAATGCTCGCCTGGATATTGTCACCAATTGCTACTATTACGTACTCAAAGTTCCTAATTCCTAAAGATAATAATGTATTTTCGTCTGTAGCATTCGCAACAACTGCGTGTGTCGAAAAATTAGCAAAATCATGTACTCTATCCTCATTAGTATCAATGGCTAAAACTTCATGCCCCATTGAATATAATTCTTTACAAACACTACCACCAAATCTTCCTAAACCAACAACCGCAAATTGTTTCTTCATAATAAACACGCCCCCTTACTATACTTACTTCCTTTATGTATAGTTTAAACAGTTTTTGATTTACAATGTGTTTGCCCTACAGAAAAAGTGTAACCTGTTGTCATTAAATAAAAAAAGGAGATAGACTATAAGCCATCCCCTTTTGACATTAATTATTCACCGCTAACATACGGTAATAAAGCGATTTGACGTGCACGCTTAATTGCAGTAGTTAATTGTCGTTGGTACTTAGCTGAAGTTCCAGTTACACGACGAGGTAAAATTTTACCACGCTCAGAAACGAAACGCTTAAGTAGTTCAACGTTTTTATAGTCGATTTTCGTGATCTTGTTTACTGTAAAGTAACATACTTTACGGCGCTTCGCACCACGGCCACCACGACGTCCTCCCATTGCCATCTAAAAAACCTCCTTCTTTATAAATTTTTATATTCATCCAAAAGGGTACTTACCCTTATTTAAGTTAAACTAAGAAAGCCAATAGATCTAGAATGGTAAATCATCATCTGAGATATCAATTGGCTTGCCATCACTAGCAAAAGGATCATCAGAAAATGACTGATTACTACGGCCTTGATTCTGGTTGTTATTATTTCCTCCTTGATTAGGAGAGCCATAATAGTCTCCACCGCCCTGATTTCCACCAGAATTGTTAGAGCCTTTCGTTTCAAGAAATTGCACACTATCAGCTACAACTTCCGTTATAAAAACTTTCTTTCCTTCATTGTTTTCATAATTACGAGTTTGTAGACGACCATCAACACCCGCTAAACTTCCTTTACGTAAGTAATTAGCAACATTTTCTGCTTGTTTACGCCAAATGACTACGTTAATAAAGTCTGCTTCTCGGTTACCTTGTTGGTTAGAAAATGGTCTGTTTACAGCAAGTGTAATACTTGCTACAGCAATTCCATTCGGCGTGTACTTAAGTTCAGGATCTCTTGTGAGTCGACCTACCAGAACGACACGGTTAAGCATCAGAACCCCTCCCCAATATATCTACTAGTTCTTATTCTTCGTCTTTAGTAATAAGTAAACGAATTACATCTTCGTTAATTTTAATTAAACGATCGAATTCAGCGATTGCTGCTGGTTCAGCTGTTACGTTTAGTAATACATAGAAGCCTTCACGGAAGTCTTCAATTTCATAAGCTAAACGACGCTTACCCATTTCTTGAACCTTATCAAGAGTCGCTCCATTATCAGTTAAAACGTTGTTAAAACGTTCAACTAACTCTTTCTTTGCAGCTTCTTCTAGGTTTGGTCGAATAATGTACATGATTTCATATTTACGCATTTGTACGTCACCTCCTTTTGGTCTAACGGCCCCTCTTAATTGAGGAGCAAGGGGCGAATAATAACAATTTTATAAGTGTCATTTACTCGCATTTATCGATTATAGCAGAATTAATATAGAAAGTAAAATGAAAAATGTAGAATGTAGAATTTTTTTAGGGAAGCTTCGAAGCTAGTCCCACGCCATTTTACATTCTACATTGAATTTTACATTTTAAACGTTAAACCTAAAGTGAATAACATCACCATCAGCAACGACATATTCTTTTCCTTCTAGCCTTACTTTCCCTTTTTCCTTAGCCGCAGCATGAGAACCAGCTTCAACTAGGTCATCATACGCTACTACTTCCGCACGAATAAAACCTCTCTCGAAGTCTGTATGGATGACTCCAGCAGCTTGAGGAGCTTTAGTCCCTTTCCGAATTGTCCATGCACGAACTTCTTGAACACCTGCTGTAAAATAGGTTGATAATCCTAATAAATGATAAGCAGCGCGGATTAGTTGGTCTAAACCAGATTCCTTAATTCCTAACTCCTCAAGGAACATTGTCTTTTCTTCGCCTTCAAGTTCAGAAATTTCCTCTTCTATTTTTGCACAAACAACGATAACCTCTGAGTTTTCTGCTGCAGCAAATTCTCTTACCTTTTGAACTAGTGGATTTTCATCTGCTACAAGTAACCCATCCTCATTCACGTTTGCTACGTATAATACAGGCTTCATCGTTAGTAAATGCATTCCTTGGACAATTTTCTTTTGCTCGTCCGTTAAATCTACACTTCTAGCAGGCTTTTCATTTTCAAATGCCTCTTTAAGTAAATTTAAAATTTCATACTCTGCCATTGCATCTTTATCTCTTTGCTTCAATAACTTTTCAACACGCATAATACGTTTTTCGACTGAATCAAGATCAGCAAGAATTAATTCTAAGTTAATCACTTCAATATCACGAATTGGATTTACACTACCAGATACGTGAGTGATGTTTTCATCTTCAAAACAACGAACAACATGTGAGATTGCATCAACTTGGCGAATATGTGATAAAAATTTGTTTCCTAACCCTTCACCCTTACTTGCCCCTTCTACAATTCCTGCAATATCAGTAAATTCAAATGCAGTTGGAACCGTTTTTTTCGGTTGAACAAGTTCAGTTAACTTATTTAGACGGTGATCAGGAACTTCAACAATCCCTACATTAGGATCAATCGTACAGAATGGATAGTTAGCAGACTCTGCTCCTGCTTGTGTAATTGCATTAAATAATGTTGATTTTCCTACGTTAGGCAAACCAACAATTCCAGTCGTTAAAGCCATATCATTGACACTTCCTTCATTATTAATAATATTTAATAAATTTCATTATTCAATATTCGTGACACTAATTTACAAGACTAAATCGCGTCCATTAGTTGCAATCATGCTAATTATGAAATTCATTTATATAAACTTTAAGTACGAATTCAAAGTTAAAAACAAGTTTTCTAATCCTTCACAATTATATTGATTAAAGAAGAAAAGCGCAAGCGCCCCGTTAGCCCCGACTTGTTAATGTTCTGAAAGGAAAAACAAGCCTTGTTAAGCTTGTTTTTTTCTAATATTAACTAGACAATCGTATTGAATGCCACCTTGTCCAATATCGGACTCTCCTGATGAAGTAAGGACATTTACAGAACCGCCTAGCTTTTTCCATCTTCCCTCATCAATATTAATCGTATCATCATGAGAATTCTTCATTATTTTCGCGCTGCCAGTAATACTGCCACGGTCATTCCAAATTGTGACCTCTTCTCCTTCTGAAAGGCATTTTTCTTTAGCGATTTTTTCTGATACTTCTACAACTACCTTTGAATCATTAATTAGATGGTAATTTTGCGAATGGTTAGACCTTGATGGATGTTTTGATAACAAATGGTATGGAAATTTAGTTTGTTTTGGGCTATTAATTGACTCTAACGGATATTGAAACGTTAGCTTTCCACTCTCCCCGTCCTTTAACGCTTTGGTGGACGAAAATTCATATTTACCTGATGGAGTTTTAAACTGATAGTCGGACCAAGGGACATCTTGAATTGGGAGTTTCACAAATCCTTCCGCTTTGATTTTCTCCAGCGTAATCCCCTGTTTTTCTAATGATTGTAATCCCATCTTTAGAAATTCGTCATCACTAAATGCAAAGTCTTCACCAAAGCCTAAACGATTGGCAAGTTCTGTCCAAATCCAATGATCTGCTCTTGCTTCACCTTTTGGCGTGACAAGCCTCGGCCCATAATTAACATAACTATGGTACATTGAAGCATAATAAATATCTTCTTCCTCAAAAACGGTTGTACAAGGAAGGATATAATCAGCTAGCTCTGCCGTATCTGTCATAAATTGATCAATGACAACTAACGTCTCTATCGACGTAAAAGCTTCTTCTACTCGATTCGTATCTGGCAACTGTGTCAATGGATTACCTCTAGTTACAAACGCCATTTTTATTGGCGGGTCTTGTTCAGATAAGATTTTTTCAGCTTGATTCATTCTCGTAAAAACTCTATTTTGAAACCTTCGATTAGATAACGTTAAATTGCTTACATCAAATGATTGTCCCACCGGTAGATGTCCATAATTTGCACCGCCACCTTTAATTCCGACATTACCACTTATAGCAACTAATGCATCTATTAATCTAATCATACTGCCACCATTAGCATACCTTTGCATTCCTAAACCAAGATACGTAGAAGTAGGACCACTACTATAATGACTAGCTAAAAGATTTATTGTTTCTTCTGACACTGAGGTTTGAGAAACGATTTCAGATAGCTCTATCTCATCTATATACGCCATAAACTCATTATAACCATAGGTATGATTACGAATGAATTCCTCATCTACTAAATTCATTTTTTTTAATTGTTTTATTACACCAATCGCCAAAAGACCATCCATTCCTGGTCTCACAGCAATATAGACATCTGCTAGTTTGGCAGTTTGGTGGTATAGAGGATCGATCACAGTTACGTGAATACCTCTTTTTTTTGCTTCTATTAAGTTTGCATACAAATGAATATTTGTACTTGCAGCATTTCTACCCCATATAACCGTATTTTTACTATTGAAAATATCTTCTGGAGCATGAGCTGCACTATTACCAAAATCCCGTATCTGCGCTTCAATTCCTGCTCCCCAGCATAGACTACCTACTACCTCTGTCACTCCACCATAGCAATTAAAAAAACGATGGTCTAAATTTTTTAATAAGCCATTATTAGAATAATCATGACTATGAAGGACAGCAGTTGAACCATACCTATTTTTAGTAAAGAGTAGCTTTTCTGCAATTTCATCAAGAGCTTGGTCCCATGAAATTTCTACAAAATCGCCATTATTCTTTTTTAATGGCTTCGTAATCCGAGAAGGGGCGTTTGTTCTTGCCTCTAACATCCTACCTCTATTGCATATATGCCCCTTTGTAACTGGGTGTTGTTTGTTTCCAGCTACTTTTACTACGGTGTCATTTTCTACAGTTACAGTGAAGCCACATGTATCCCAACAATTAAGGGGACAGGCTGATATATCTTTTTTTTCCATATAATAAACCTCTCCCTATAAAAAAAGCACCTTATTCTGAGTGCTTTATTAAAATTTTCTTTATTTTTCTACCAAACTCTTTACGTGGAATTAACACACTGTGATCACAGCCAAGGCACTTTATTCGAATATCCATGCCTAGCCGAATGATCTTCCAACGATTTTCTCCACAAGGATGAGGCTTTTTCATCTCAACAACATCATTTAAGTCAAATTGTTTTTGATTTTCCATGTTCGCTTCCCCTCCCTTAACCTAAAAAACAGATTTATCTATTTGTCATTATACAATAATGAAGACTTAAGATACTATCTTAAAACATAAATCAAAAAGAAAGAGAACACATTTTGTGCTCCCTTTCTACTCATGCTTCACCATGATAATTTTTTGCAATTGGATATAGCAGAATTGCCGCTAATATATATAAATTTAGTACACCGTATAATGGGTATAGTACTGCAATTAATGTTGAAAAACCAATTTTCGTCAAAGGGATCATCGCTAAAATGAGGAAAAATGCCAATGCCCACAGTGGGATTGAAACATATTTTCTAAATCTCGTTGTTAATCCAAAAAGTCCAGCCGCAGCCGTAGTATATATGGCTACCCATAATAAACCTGACATAACTAAAACCATAAAGTATGGATAATGTTTAAGAATAGCAAACAATGGAATTTCATAAAACATAATATCGTGAGCGACTTTCAATAAGGACTCATTATAGAGAAAAGAAATACCACCAAGCACAACTCCACTTCCCACACTTGCAATCCAGATCTCACCTTTTGTTTTTATTTCGCTTCCTATACCAGCTAAAACAGCTACAAGAGGCAAGATATTTAACGCTGTGAAAGTAAAAGCTGCCGGCCAATTTCCTTGTTTACTTACACTTAAATTGACTGAAAAGCCTTGAAGGAATTGAAATGAAAGTAAAATTCCGATTAGAAAAATGATTAAGATCGGCACAACGACTGAATTCATGGATGTAATCCCTTTTGTATCCCAGAAAAACAAGACAACTAGTAATCCTGAAATAAACATAATTCCTAGCCAATATGGCAAATGAACAACTTCTAATGTAGCTCCTCCGCCAGCTAACATCACTACTGTCACCGAAAATAAATACAAAATAATCATATAATCATACAATCTAGTTAACTTCTTTCCCATTAGAAGTTGTAGCACTGGCACATAATCATTCGTTTTTTGGTTATAGCTTATTCCCATTATGACTGACACGCATATACTAAATAAAACCGCAAACAGTATAATTGCAAATCCACTTTCGTTCCCAAAAAACTCCCATAATTCTCTTCCTGATGCATAGCCTGCACCAATCATTGTTCCAATAATTAAAAACATCCATTTGAAGCCTGCTTTTATCACACAAATGCACCCTTTCATTATTTATTCCCGGGCATGTATAGAAAGGAAAAAATATCCGTATACTAATACTATTAATTTTTAAGATGGGAGGTCATAGGATGATTACACGTAATCTCTTTAAAAAGAAACAGTTACCATTTCGAGTTCATATTGATGAAACTAATGCAGCCCATGACTTTGCAAACCAACTACTAGACCTTCTACCAAAACTATTAAAAAGAGATATTGTCATAGTCTGTATTGGCACCGATAGATCAACTGGTGATTCTTTAGGACCGTTAATTGGTTCTAGATTAAAAGAAAGTAATTTAGACTTCTTTCACACTTATGGAACATTAGAAAATCCAATTCATGCAGTAAATCTTGAAGAGAAATTAGCTGAAATTAACGAGAGACATAGTAATGCTTTTGTCATTGGTATCGACGCCTGTCTCGGACGTTCAACAAGTGTTGGCTTTATTTCAATTGCGGATGGCCCTGTTAAACCTGGAGCTGCAGTTAATAAAAAGCTTCCACCTGTTGGTGACATTCATATTACTGGTATCGTAAATGTTGGTGGATTTATGGAATACATGGTACTGCAAAATACTCGCCTTCACTTCGTAATAAAAATGGCTGATAAAATTGCCGAAAGTATCCTTCTTACCGATAAGATACTTAATAAAGAAAGACAGCGTTCAATGTTAAAAAGCATTAAACCATCCTTTTTCTCTAGTTAAAGAATTATGTAACCTTCAATTCGAAATATTTATTTAGCTACTTTAACTATTTAAAACCTTTATTAAGCACGAAAAAAGACAACTCCTTACATGTATATGTAGAGGTTGTCTTCTTTTATGAATAATTTATTAGTTTTGCGTTTAAAGCGTAGAGTTTTCAAAGTAGCTCAGTGCAGTTTTTAAAAGAAGCTAAGGATCGTAACAATAACGGCTACTACTAGAATTGCTGGTAGTAGATTAGCTACTCTAATTTTTGTAATTCCAAGAATGTTTAAACCGATCGCTAAAATCATCACGCCACCTGTTGCTGTCATTTCAACAATAAATGCATCCATGATCACTTGTGGGACGTAATTTGTTATTTGTGTCGCGAGAATAGCAATCGTTCCTTGATAGACCATTACTGGAAATGCTGAGAACAAAACACCAATACCAAGCGTACTAGTAAATAAAATTGCGGAAAAACCATCTAACATCGATTTCGTATATAACACGGCATGATCATTTCTTAAACCACTGTCTAGTGCACCAACAATAGCCATTGCACCAACAACATAGATTAATGTTGCTGTGACAAAACCTTTAGCAAAAGATCCCTCTTCCTTAGCACCTGTTTTTACTTCTAACCATTTCCCAAGTCTGTTAAGCTTATCCTCTAAATCCCACTTTTCTCCTAAAACTGCACCTATAGCTAAACTTCCTATGACAATTAAGAAGTTCTCACTCTTTAATCCCATTCCTACTCCAATAATTATTACAGCTAATGCAATGGCTTGCATGACTGTTACTTTCACTCTTTCTGGAATATTTCTTAGCTTTATACCAATTAATGAACCAATAATAATTGCTAAACCATTTACAATTGTTCCAAACAACGCCATTCTCGTCTTCTCCTATCCCACTAAACCTTCTTTTATCTCTATAATCATATCAATCCATTGGTCAATTTCTTCTATTGTATTATAAAGTCCAAAACTAGCCCGTAACGTACCACCTTCAATTGTTCCAATCGTTTCATGCGCTAATGGCGCACAATGGAGTCCACCTCTTAATGCAACTTGATAGTGTTGGTCAAATATCATTGCAATTTCTTGGACATCGGTTTCATTAATAATAAACGGAATGACTGCCAACCTTTCAACATGAAGATCAGGACCAAATACAGTTACACCATTAATATTTTTGAGTTTTTCTAAGCAGTATTTTGTTAATTTCCATTCATGTTGGAAAATAGTCTCGACACCTCTACTAACTACTTCATCAATTCCAGCCGATAATCCAGCGATACCTGGTGTGTTTAATGTTCCACTTTCATAGCGGTTTGGTCGTGCTAGAGGTTGATCTTTTTCTTCAGAATGACTACCAGTTCCCCCATGAAAAAGTGGAGTTAGTTCGATTGATTTTTTAACAATAAGGGCACCCGTTCCTTGTGGACCTAATAACCCTTTATGACCTGGAAATGCTAGCATATCGATATTCATTTCTTCCATATTTATCGGCAATATACCCGCTGTTTGTGAAGCATCGACTAAAAAGGAAATTCCTCTCTCTTTACAAACTGTCCCGATCATTTCTATTGGAAAAATAGCCCCTGTTAAGTTTGAGCCGTGGCTAGCTACAATTAATTTCGTTTCAGGGAGTACTTCTGTTAAAAGTTGTTCTCTTGAGATATGACCATTATGATCACTTTTTAAATAGGTAACCTTTACACCTTTTTCTTGTTTTAAATACTCCAAAGGTCTCCTTACCGAATTATGTTCGTAAGAAGTTGAAATAACATGATCACCTTGTTTTAGATGTAAACCTTTAATTCCTTGATTTAGTGCGTGAGTTGCGTTTTGACAAAAGATCACATTATTCGGATCTTTTTCGCCAAAAAGCTTTGCTAGCTTTACTCTTGTTTCATATATGACTGACGCTGCCTGATTCGCTAATTGATGCCCACCTCGGCCTGGATTGGCTCCAAACTCATTAATGGCTTTGATAACAGCAGTCGCAACAGTGTCTGGCTTTGGAAATGAAGAAGCCGCTTGATCAAAATAAATGATTGGCACGTTTACCCTCCTAACAAATTTCTCTTTAATCCTATAATTAGAAAAAAAGAGACTAACCCTTAAGGATTGGGTTAGACCTCTTAAGAGACATCTTTACGTCCGTCTTACTTTTTGTCTAGCAAAAAACTAGCTCTTTTCTTATTATTAGTTTCCTTCTAATAACGATAAAATTCTTTCTAAATCATCTTCAGAATAAAATTGAATTTCAATCTTACCCCTTTTCTTATTTTTCTTGATCGCAACAGAAGTACCAAAACGATCTCTTAAATACTCTTCTTTTTCTTTTATGAAAATAGAAGGCTCTTGTTTTTTTCGAATTGTTTCACGTGAAACATTCTCATTTAGATTCTGAATAATTTGTTCTAGTTGCCTGACATTCAGACCTTCTTCAAGTACCTTTTTGAGTAAAGGTACGAGCTTTTCTTTATTTTTTAATCCTAGTAAAGCTCGTCCATGCCCCATGGAAAGCTCTCCTTCTTCGATTAAAGCTTGAACTTCGTTTGGTAACTGTAATAAACGAAGATGATTGGCAATATGTGGGCGACTTTTCCCTAAACGCTTTGCAAGCTGCTCTTGTGTTAATTTTAAATGTTTCATAAGCTTATCGTAGGCAACAGCTTCTTCGATCGAGTTCAAATCTTCCCTTTGTAAGTTCTCAATTAAGGCAAACTCCATCATTTTATCTTCTGTTAACTCTTTGATAACAACAGGGACTGTTTTTAATCCCGCCTCTGTAGCAGCACGATATCTACGCTCACCTACGACAATTTCATAGCCTTTAATACTTTTGCGGACTAGGATTGGTTGTAATATGCCATGGTTTAGGATTGAATCTTTCAACTCAGTAATTGATTCCTCTGAAAAGTACTTTCTTGGTTGATAAGGATTTGGCCTTAATTCACTTAATGAAACCTCTTGAATTTGTTCTTGTTTTTCATCCATTGCATCTGGAAAAAATGCTGATATCCCCTTACCTAACCCTTTAGCCATTCGCAACCACTTCCTTTGCTAAATCTAGATAAACTTCAGCTCCCCTTGATTTCGGGTCATAAGTAATGATTGGTTGCCCGTGACTTGGCGCTTCACTTAAACGTACATTTCTTGGAATAATTGTTTTAAAAACTTTTTCTCGAAAGTATTTTTTTACTTCATCAATCACTTGAATTCCCAAATTCGTTCTCGCATCAAGCATCGTTAACAATACACCTTCAATTGCTAAGTTTTTATTTAAGTGCTTTTGAACTAACCTAACCGTATTTAAAAGTTGACTTAATCCTTCAAGGGCATAATACTCACATTGAACTGGTATTAAGACTGAATTAGCAGCTGTCAAAGAATTAATCGTTAATAAACCTAAAGAAGGTGGGCAGTCAATAATGATATAATCATATTCTAGTTCCACTTGTTCAAGTGCTCTTCTTAATCGAACTTCCCTTGAAATTGTAGGAACTAGCTCTATTTCAGCACCGGCTAACTGAATAGTAGAAGGTATAATATGTAAACCGTCTACCGTTGTTTGCCTGATAACTTCTTTTGGACTTATATCTTCAACTAAAATGTTATAAATACAATTTTCAACATCGCCTTTATCTATACCAATTCCACTTGTTGTATTTCCTTGGGGATCAACGTCAATTAACAGTACTTTTTTACCTAAATGAGCTAGACAAGCACTTAAATTAACAGCAGTGGTTGTTTTACCAACCCCACCTTTTTGATTCGCGATTGCTATTACTTTCCCCATTCTTTCACCTACCTCATTTACATGTCTTTCTATCATATTTAAATAGAATTTTGGTATAAAATGTATCTAGATTAAGATTTTTAACCAAAAAATATCTATCTAAAAATGCATTAGTTATATTTTATCATGAAAATTTAAAACTAAGTTATTTTTTACGTTAAAAAATTGAAAAACTATTGATATTGATAGAAAAGTAAATAAAAAAAGAACTCAAATCCGAGGAAGTGAGCCATAGAATTAAGATAAATGGTAATTACCTAAAATTATTATTTCTTTTTTGGGATTTTAATCGTGAATTGATAATAGTCTTCATGATCTTCTTCATCGGTATCAATAGAAAGACCACTTTTGATAACCATATCAACAGATTGACGAATTGTATTCATCGCTAAACGCATATCTCTTGAAAATGCTTTTCTTTGCGGTTTTTTCTTTTTGATTGGTCCTTCTAAGAACTTCTTAATAAGTTCTTCGGTTTGTTTCACATTTAGTCCTTTTTCAATAACTTCCGTAAGAAGTTTTTCTTGAACCTCTTCATCTTTTACAGATAGAAGTGCTCTAGCATGACGTTCTGTAATCACTCGATTTAATATAGCTTCCTGTACCTTTTCCGGTAACTGTAATAGCCGAAGTTTATTTGCGATTGTGGACTGCCCTTTTCCAAGGCGTTGCGCTAAACTTTCTTGTGTTAAACCATGTAACTCTAATAATTTAGCATAGGCAACAGCTTCTTCAATCGCTGTTAAACCTTCACGTTGCAAATTTTCAATTAAAGCAACAGAAGCAGTTTGGGAATCATTAAATTCCTTCACAATTGCCGGAATATGCTCCCAACCTAATTTCGTCACTGCTCTCCAGCGGCGTTCCCCAGCAATGATCTCAAATCTACCATCACGCTCACGGACAACGATTGGTTGAATAACACCATGGGTACGAATCGTTTGTGCTAATTCATCAATACGTTCATCAACAAAAACAGTACGGGGCTGAAAACGATTTGGTACTATATCCTTAATAGGTAATTGTTTTACTTCTTCGTTCTCCCTAATTTCCTCAACTTTTTCTACTTCTTCAATTATTTCTTCGCTCTTTTCATTAAAACCGAACAGGCGTGAAAACGGCTTCATCGCGACACCACCCTCTGAAAACTACCTTCCTAACATATTTCTACATTGATATTAGAAAGTCCTTCTTTAATAATAACATTATAAACAATAAAAATGTTTCACGTGAAACATTTTTATTATGAATAAATCAAATAAGTCTATTAGACTAGCAAATTCAAAGATCAGTCAGATGTAACCAACAAATTTACTCTCCTAAAGAAGCTAACGATTAGTAGTTAGCTTCCTAAAGAATTTCAAATTTTTATAACGGTTGTTTATTTGGAGTTCCTGGCTTTCTTGGATACGTATTTGGTGTTTTCTTGCGTTTTTCGATAAATACAAAATGTCTTGTACTCTCTTCAACGGGTAATAATAAACTTTCGTTTCTAACAACGTGTCCTCCAAGAGTAGCAATCGCTTTTTTACTATCTGCAATTTCATTAACTACTTCCGGACCTTTCATTGCTAGGAACAAGCCGCCTACTTTCACTAAAGGCAAACAAAGTTCTGCTAAAACAGGCATTCTTGCTACAGCCCTAGCTATGACAAAATCATAATTTTCACGATGTTCTTTTTTCTTAGCAAACGATTCAGCACGATCATGAAAAAATGCTACCTTTTCTAACTTTAACATTGAAGCTAAATGTTGTAAAAAAGAAATTCGCTTGTTCAAAGAATCGACAATTGTTACGTTTAAGTGAGGAAAACAAATTTTTATGGGAATACTTGGAAATCCAGCTCCAGCACCTACATCAACTAGACGTAACGGCTTTGTGAAATCATGAAAAAAAGCTGCACTAATTGAATCATAAAAATGTTTTAAATACACCGCTTCTTCATCGGTAATCGCTGTTAAATTCATTTTATTATTCCACTCAACTAATTCACGAAAATATAACTCAAATTGTTGCATTTGCGTTTCATTAAGAACAATACCTTTTTCTGCTAAGCTAGAATGAAACTCTGTCTTATTCATCTGTACCACTTTCTTTCGTTCTTTTTAATTTACCTTGCTCTAAATAGACTAATAAAATTGATACATCAGCAGGATTAACACCTGAAACCCTTGAAGCCTGACCAACAGAAAGCGGTCTTACTTCACTTAGTTTTTGACGAGCCTCTGTTGCCAGTCCAGAAATTGCATGATAATCAAGATTTTCAGGGATCTTTTTATCATCCATTTTCTTCATTTTTTCAACTTGTTGATACTGCTTTTCAATATATCCAGCATACTTAATTTGAATTTCTACTTGTTCAGCCACTTCAGCTGAAACTTCTTCATCACTAGGGAAAAGCTTCGCAATAAATTGATACGTAATTTCAGGACGCTTTAATAGTACAGATGCTTTATAACCATCTTGTAATGGTGAAGATCCAATTTCAGCAAGTAATGACTGCACTTCACTAGTCGGCCTAATCATCGTTTGTTCTAATCGCTCAATTTCCTTTCTAACTTGGTCTTGTTTTGCGACAAAACGCTGGTAACGTTCCTCAGGAATAAGGCCGACCTTATATCCAATTTCTGTAAGTCTTAGATCAGCATTGTCATGACGCAGCACTAACCGATGCTCCGCTCTTGAAGTAAGCAACCGATAAGGTTCATTCGTTCCTTTTGTTACTAAATCATCTACTAAAACACCAATATATGCTTCTGAACGATCAAGAATAATCGGCTCGCGGTTAGATGCTTTTAGCGCTGCATTAATCCCTGCAAAAATCCCTTGCCCTGCAGCCTCTTCATAGCCTGATGTTCCATTAATTTGACCTGCTGTAAAAAGGTTTTGAACTAATTTTGTTTCAAGAGTTGGCCAAAGTTGCGTTGGTACGACTGCATCATACTCAATGGCATACCCTGGACGCATCATTTTTACATTTTCTAACCCTTTAATTGTTTTTAACATTTCTAGCTGCACTTCTTCTGGCAAGCTTGTTGAAAATCCTTGGACATAAACTTCAGACGTATTTTTCCCTTCAGGTTCTAGAAAAATTTGGTGTCTAGGCTTATCACTAAAACGAACAATTTTATCCTCAATTGACGGACAATATCTTGGACCAGTTCCTTCTATTACTCCTGAATACATAGGCGAACGGTGCAAATTAGCATTTATAATTCCGTGTGTTTCCTCTGTCGTATACGTTAACCAACAAGGTAATTGATCTACGACATTAAATTCTTTCGTTTCATATGAAAAAGCTCTTGGTTCATCATCTCCAGGTTGAATTTCGGTCACGCTATAATCAATAGTATCTCCTTGAACACGTGGAGGAGTTCCTGTTTTAAATCTAACTAACTGAAAGCCATGATTAAGTAAATCATACGCTAAATTAACAGAAGGCTGTTGATTGTTTGGTCCACTTTCATAAGCTAAGTCACCAAGTATGACTTTTCCTCGTAAATAAGTACCGGTTGTAATAATGACTGTCTTAGCTTTATAAGTTGCACCAGTATTAGTAACAACACCGCGGCAAAGTCCATCTTCAACAATTAGTTTTTCAACCATTCCTTGACGTAACAATAAATTCTCTTGCTCTTCGATTGTCTTTTTCATTTCATGTTGATATAAATATTTATCGGCCTGAGCACGCAGCGCCCGGACTGCTGGCCCCTTTGCAGTGTTTAACATTCTCATTTGAATATGGGTTTTATCAATATTCCTTCCCATTTCGCCACCAAGAGCATCTATTTCTCTAACAACTATCCCTTTTGCAGGACCACCTACAGAAGGATTACAAGGCATATAAGCAACTGCATCTAAATTTAACGTTAACATTAACGTGTTAGCACCCATTCGTGCCGCAGCTAAGCCCGCCTCTACCCCTGCATGCCCAGCCCCAACAACGATAACATCAAACTCACCAGCATGATATTCCATTAAAATTCCTCCTCTACTTCATTGTAAAATGTAGAATTTAGAATGTAGAATTAGTCGAGGGGAAAGCTTCGAAGCAACACTCACAACATTCTTCATTTTAAATTTTACATTCTACATTTATTTCCCTAAACAAAACTGTGAAAAAAGTTGATCGATTAGGCTTTCTGAAACGGTATCTCCGTTGATTTCACCTAATAGTTCCCATGTTCTTGTTATATCTATTTGAACCATATCAATAGGTACTGCTGAATGCAGCGCCATAATCGCTTCATCAATCGTTCCTAGCGCTTGATGTAGTAAACCTATATGCCTAGAATTTGATACATACGTTAAGTCGCCACCTTCAATATTACCCTGGAAGAAAAGTTTTGAGATGGCATCTTCTAACTCATCAATGCCTTCATCTTCTATTAAAGATGTCGTAACAACGGGTCTTCCTTTTGCTAACACCTTAACTTTCTCTAAATCAATTTTCTTAGCTACATCAGTTTTATTGACGATAATGATTGCATCCATGTTTTCAATAATTTCAAATAAGCTCTCATCTTCTTTTGTTAATACTTCACCGTAATTCAAGACAAGTAAAACGAGTTCTGCTTCTTTAACTACTTTCCTTGATCGTTCAACACCAATTTTTTCAACAATATCTTCTGTTTCTCTAATACCAGCAGTGTCTAACAATCGTAGCGGAACACCTCTAACATTAACATATTCCTCAATAACATCCCTTGTTGTACCTGGTATATCTGTCACAATCGCTTTCGCTTCATGAACTAAGCTATTTAATAATGAGGATTTTCCGACATTCGGTCTTCCAATAATAACTGTTGAAAGCCCTTCTCGTAATATTTTCCCTTGTTGGGCCGTGTTAAGAATTTTTTCTATTTCACCCTTAACATACTGTGCTTTCTCTAAAAGAAGGTTAGTCGTCATTTCCTCAGCATCGTATTCTGGATAATCAATATTTACCTCAACGTGAGCAACCGTCTCTAGTAACGCTTGTCTTAGCTTCTGAACTTTTTTTGATAATCTTCCTTCGACTTGGCCAATAGCAACGTTCATTGCCTTGTCTGTTTTAGCACGAATCAAATCAATAACACCTTCTGCTTGAGACAAATCAATTCGACCATTTAGAAAAGCCCGTTTTGTGAACTCACCTGGTTCAGCTAGACGAACACCCGACTGCAACACTTGTTGCAAGACGCGATTAACAGAAACTAAGCCACCATGACAGTTAATTTCAACAATGTCTTCCCTTGTAAATGTTCTTGGAGCCTTTAAAACTGAAACCATTACTTCATCTATAACTTGCTCTGAATTTTTTTCAATAATATAGCCGTAGTGGATCGTATGACTTTCCACCTCTAATAAAGATTTTCTACCTTTATAAATTTTATTAACCGCAGCAACTGCATCGTCTCCACTTACTCGAACAATAGCAATAGCACCTTCCCCCATCGCAGTGGAAATTGCGGCAATTGTATCAAATTCCATCTTCTTCTTCACCTCTTAATAGAAAAGCATAGAGCGCCGCATAGCGGCGACAAGCAAATAATATTATTGTATTTCTTTATAGAAAATCCTACTGTCCCTAACTAACAAGAATACCACAGTCTCTCTTTAATAAAAAGATTTTCCAACTACTCTATTCAACTATTGTTTCCGTTTTTCACTATTATCAACCGTAAAACTATCCACAACCCTTTTTTCTTATTTTTTTCTTTTAAAAACATTTCT
Source organism: Anaerobacillus isosaccharinicus (assembly GCF_001866075.3). GTDB lineage: Bacteria > Bacillota > Bacilli > Bacillales > Anaerobacillaceae > Anaerobacillus > Anaerobacillus isosaccharinicus. Next base: position 1,440,839 of record NZ_CP063356.1, read on the forward strand.
ATTTTTCCACATGTTAATAACCGATTTAAAATGCAAAATGTAGAATATAGAATTACTTGTGGGTAAATTCTACGAAGCTTTTCAAAAACATTTTACATTCTAAATTCTATATTCTACATTAAAAAAAAGCCTACATCAGTGTTTTCACACTAGCATAGGCTTTTTTGTCATTTTATTTACTTGCTGGCTGGAGCAACAACGATTCTACGGTTAGGTTCAACACCTTCGGAATACGTTTTGACTCCTTTAATTTCTTGTAGTGCTGTATGAATAATTTTTCTTTCTAACGCATTCATCGGTTCTAAAATAACTTCTTTTCTCGTTCTAACTGCTTTAGTACCTAGACGTTTCGCCAATTGCTCAAGGGATTCCTTACGACGATCTCGGTAATTTTCAGCATCTAAAACGATTCGCATATATTGTTCTGATGAACGGTTTGCTACTAGATTAACTAAATATTGAAGTGAATCGAGGGTTTGCCCTCTCTTACCGATAAGCATTCCGATGCCTTCTCCGCTAAGATTCAATAGTAAACCATCTTTCGTTTCAACTTTATTTATCTCTATAGAAACACCCATATTTTTTGTAACATCTTGAAGGAAGTTAATTGCTTCATCTGCTGCATCAGGTTTAATCTCAACTTCAACGACTGCTGGTTTTACACCAATTAAGCCTAAAAATCCCTTTTGAGGTTCTTCTACAATTTTAATTGAGACTCTTTCTCTCGTTGTATTTAATTGCTTTATAGCAGATTGGACAGCTTCATCAACGGTTTTCCCTGAAACAGTTATCTTTTTCACTTTTTTGCTCCCCCTGGTTTAGCATCGCCATTCGCTTTGCCTACATTTGGTCCAGTAATAAAGTAAGTTTGTACAATCATGAAAATGTTACCTACTACCCAATACAACGCAAGCGCTGATGGGAAAAAGGCAGCAAACGCAATAATCATTACCGGCATAATATAAAGTAATGCTTTCATTTGCGGATTATCAGTAATCATCATCATCTTCTGTTGAATATATGTTGTAGCCCCTGCTACAAGCGGTAAAATATAAAATGGATCTGGTAACCCTAAATCAAACCATAAAAATGTATGTGTTTTAATTTCACCTGTTCGAATAATCGCATGATAAAATGCAAACAAAATTGGCATTTGAACAAAGATTGGTAAACACCCTGCTAGTGGATTAACTTGATGCTCTTGAAATAACTTCATTGTTTCTTGTTGCAGCTTTTGTTGTGTTTTTTGATCTTTCGCACTATATTTCTCTTTTAATTTCGCCATTTCAGGTTGTAATGCCTGCATCGCTTTTGAACTTTTCGTTTGTTTAATCATTAACGGTAATAGAACAATACGGATAATAATTGTAACAAAAATAATCGATAATCCATAACTTTCATTAAAAAAAGTAGCAACTTCTATAATGAACCAGGATAATGGATAAACAAAATAACTCTCCCAAATACCCTCTTTATTCTCTGCAGTGATAGGAACCTCAAGATTTCCACACCCTACTGCTAGTAGAACAAAAACCAGTAGCATTGCTAATAACCATAACTTTTTCTTCACCAATACTTCCTCCCTGCACTCCAACGAATTTCTGTATAATAAAAATAGACACAGTAATACCTCTAACTTTAAAGATAACGCATATTATAGTAATAATACAAGCCTAGTTAAGTTTATTATGACTGTTACTACTTAAGTCTTCTTTTTTCTCCGGAACTAAATCAATGCCCCCTGGATGAAAGGGATGACATTTTAATAAACGTTTCACAGTTAACCAACTTCCTTTTATAGGGCCATAGCTTTTGATTGCTTCTAAACCATAATGAGAGCAAGTTGGATAAAAACGGCAAGTTGGAGGTGTAAATCTTGAAATATACCTTTGATAAAAGAGAATAATCCCAATTAACATACCTTTAATATACTTCAAAATTTACTCACCTTTCTTTTTAAAAGCAAAGCTACGATAAAAAACGTGAGAAATGCTTTTTTTCATTTCATGAAAGTCCATTTCAACACAAGGTTTCCTAGCAATAAGAAGATAATCATAGGATTGTTTCAGCTCATCACTAAGTTGAAAAACAGCTTCTCTCATTAACCTCTTTATACGATTTCGTACAACTGCATTCCCAAGCTTTTTACTAACGGATACACCTAACCTTAAATGATTTTGCTCCTTTTTTTCAAGCATATATAGAACAAACTGCTTGTTAGCAACAGACTTCCCCTCTTTAAAGATCAGAGATATGTCATCATTTTTTTTAACACGATATTCCTTTTTCAACCATTACACCTCAATGTAAAAGTGGAAGCGCCCCACTAAGCCCCGACAAGCAAATGTTCTGAAGCTACTTCTTGAATAATCTTCTTCGCAAGCTTTGCGACGAGTAATCGCAGGAGCAGGGAGAACGATTTTCAAGTTCACGGATCAGTTTTGACCTCGAGGGGCTGGGCGCTGCAACTAGATAATGTAAAAGTGGAAGCGCCCCGCTTAGCCCCTCGAGAGACTGGGCACTGCAACTAGATAATAGAAAAGCACATGGCGCTTATTCCAAATTTAAAACGTTTTCGAAGTTACTTTAAAAAAGTTAAATTATATTCTCATCATATCAAAAACGGAGATTTCTAAACATAAATTACACGTATTTTTCATTAACAAAAACATTATGTAGAAAAACCTGGCTAATCATCTTCAATAAATAGCCAGGTTTTTTAAAAGTACTAGAAAAAAAGACCACTGACAACAGTGGCCTATGCAGACAATACTTTTCTTCCTTTACGACGACGGCGTGCTAATACTTTACGGCCATTCGCAGTAGCCATTCTTGCACGGAAACCGTGTACTTTTTTACGTTTACGATTATTTGGTTGGAAAGTTGGTTTTCCCATTTATTACACCTCCCTGAGGAAATACTCGATTAAGACAGTCTTGTAAATTATAAGGACAATACACCCAAATTGTCAAGTCGTCTTTATAAAAATAATAAAATTTCTAAATTACTTCTAATTTATAGTAGCAATTTTCTACTTCAACTTTTTTAAAATTTACTTCTAAACATTAAGCATAAGAAAATCCTTGAGATCCAGGACTCAAATTTCTACATATTTCGTTATTACCTTCTATATCGTTTTACAACCTCATAATATCGACTCTTAAAATCATGTGGATAACTTTTCCGACATTTTTTTCACTTCTTCCTCACTTATTGACACGTTTCACACAGTATCTTGTGTTGTGGACAACCTTTGAACACAAGGTGTAGTTAGATGTGGATAAGTATCCTAAAACCATTGCACACCAATGGTTTTTCTGATATTATAATTATGTTTTCACCCGTGGATATTCTTTCTGTCCTATTATATTGTCCACACCCTGTGGGTAAAATTGTGGACATTTCCCCTTTGGTGTTTATTGGTTGTCCACAATGTTGTATATAGGCTTGTATTCTACACTATTCTACTATATTATATATATTTCCACATCCTTTGTTGATTTATTTTTATGCAATGTTATTCAATCGGGTTGTACATAAGTTGTACAAGCTGTTTTTTCAAGTATAAAGCTATTAAATAAGGCAAGTTTCTTGTAAAACAAATACTCATACGTAGTAATTTTTTTGAAATTTTGATCAAAAAGTCAGTTTTAACTATAAAGATTTTACTAAAATTCGCGTTTTTCAAGGTTAGGAGGGAGCATTTTGCAAAATATTACTGATTTATGGAATAAGGCGTTAGCGGAAATGGAAGCAAAAGTTAGTAAACCAAGCTTTGATACTTGGTTGAAAGCGACAAAAGCTGAAATGATCCACAATGATACAATAACCATCACTGCTCCTAATGAATTTGCAAGAGATTGGTTAGAAAATCGGTATCTTAAATTTATTTCTGAAACGTTACAAGATATTACTGGGGCTGAACTTAAAGTTAAAATTGTTATTCCTCAGAATATTGAGGAAGATGACGATGAAATTATTGAAAATGTTTCAAAAAAACCAGAAAAAGTTATCAGTAATCATGAAGAAACTCCGAAAAATATGCTAAATCCAAAGTATACGTTTAATACATTTGTTATTGGAGCTGGTAACCGTTTTGCCCATGCAGCTTCGCTTGCAGTAGCAGAAGCACCAGCAAAAGCATACAATCCTTTGTTTATTTATGGTGGAGTTGGGCTAGGAAAAACTCACCTTATGCATGCAATTGGCCATTATGTTATTGAACATAATCCTAATGCAAAGGTTGTTTATTTATCGTCAGAAAAGTTTACAAACGAGTTTATAAACTCGATTCGTGACAACAAGGCTGTGAACTTTCGCAATAAATATCGAAATGTGGACGTGCTTTTAATTGATGATATTCAATTTTTAGCTGGAAAAGAACAAACACAAGAAGAATTTTTTCATACGTTTAATGCATTGCATGATGACAGCAAGCAAATTGTTATTTCAAGTGATCGACCACCTAAGGAGATCCCTACTCTTGAAGACCGACTAAGATCTCGGTTTGAATGGGGTTTAATTACGGATATTACACCTCCAGATTTAGAAACAAGAATTGCTATTTTAAGGAAAAAAGCAAAAGCAGAAAATCTAGATATACCAAATGAAGTTATGCTTTATATTGCTAACCAAATCGATACAAATATTCGTGAATTAGAAGGAGCATTAATTCGTGTAGTAGCCTACTCGTCGCTGATTAACCAGGATATGAATGCTGATCTAGCAGCAGTAGCTCTAAAAGACATTGTTCCTAATTCAAAACCTAAAATAATTACAATAAGTGACATTCAGCGAGTTGTTGGTGATCATTTTAGTATTAAGTTAGACGACTTTAAAGCAAAAAAGCGAACGAAAAGCGTGGCTTTTCCAAGACAAGTTGCTATGTACTTATCAAGAGAACTTACTGAGTTTTCGTTACCGAAAATCGGTAGTGAATTTGGCGGCCGAGATCATACAACTGTCATGCATGCCCATGAAAAGATTACAAAACTCCTTACTTCTGATATGGAATTTCAAAAACAGATTCAAGAAATTAAGGAACAACTTAAAATTTAATCTTTCTTTATTAAACTTGTGAAGGTAATTGCTAAATTGTAATTCAACCTTCTAATTTTTTTGCGGGAAATTGTTAATAACTCCATCTCACTTACGCACAGGTTATCTACATGTGGAAAACTTGGCACGATTGAACAATTTGAGTTTATCCACAAATCAACAGGCCCTATTACTATTATTACTACTTTTTTATTAAAAAAAATAATTAATATAACTTAAAACAATTAGCTTTTTTAAAAAATAATTCGAACAAATTTCAGGAGGTATAAAATGCAATTTGTTATTAATCGAGACTATTTTGTTCATAGCGTTCAACATGTAACGAAAGCAATTTCTTCAAGAACAACAATCCCTATTTTAACGGGAATAAAAATTGTTGCAGATCACGAAGGCGTAACACTAACAGGAAGTGATTCTGATATTTCAATTGAATGCGTTATTCCAATTGAGGAAGATGGCGAACAACTTGTTCAAATTATTGAAGAAGGAAGTATCGTTCTTCAAGCAAAGTTTTTTGCTGAAATTGTCAAGAAGTTACCTGAAGATAAAATTGAGTTAGTCGTTCAAGACCAGTTTGCGACAACATTACGTTCTGGTTCATCAGTATTTAATTTAAATGGCTTAGATCCTGAAGAATACCCACGCTTACCACAAATTGAAGAAGAAAATTTATTTCAAATTCAAAATGATTTGATGAAGAATATTATTCGACAAACAGTATTTGCAGTGTCCACTGCAGAAACACGCCCTATCTTGACAGGTGTAAACTGGCAGGTGGAAAACAAGCAGTTAACCTGTACTGCAACAGATAGTCACCGTTTAGCAATACGAAAAGCAGCTATCGAAACAAATATTGAAAATTTAACTTTTAATAATATTGTTATTCCAGGGAAAAGTTTAACGGAATTAAGTAAAATTATTGATGATAATGACGGTCTTCTTGATATTGTTGTTACAGAAAATCAAATTTTATTTAAATCAAAGAATTTATTATTTTTCTCGAGATTACTTGATGGCAATTATCCAGCAACTAAAAATATGATCCCAGATCATTCAAAAACGGATATATTTTTAGAGACAAAGGGATTTTTACAAGCGATTGAAAGAGCACTTCTACTCTCTCGTGATGGAAAGAATAATGTTGTTAACTTTAAGACGTTAGAAGATGGGATTGTTGAGATTACTTCAGTAACACCTGAAATTGGACGAGTAACTGAGAGAATTAATACGAAACAATTAAATGGCGAAGAATTAAGAATTTCTTTTAACGGGAAAAATATTATTGATGCGTTGAAAATTGTTGATAGTAACGAAATTAAAATTTCATTTACTGGAGCGATGAGCCCATTTTTATTAAGACCTGTTGATAGTGATAAAGCGTTGCATTTATTCTCACCAGTAAGAACCTACTAATTTGATTTAAAGTAAAAAATGCTACCTTACGTTTAATAGCACAAGGTAGCACTTTTACTATAAAAGGGCTAAATGCATTTGTGTTAAACCCTTGAATTTAGTACAATATAATTTAAGGGTAAAATACGAACGTATCGTTTTTAAGAATTTTTACTAGTTGTTTCCTCCAAAATATGGAAAGAAGGTGTAGCAGTGGAAACTAACGTAAATGTTTCAACAGAGTTTATTACATTAGGTCAATTTTTAAAAGAAGTAGGAATTATCGATACAGGTGGGATGGCTAAGTGGTTTTTAAGCGAACATGAAGTTTACTTAAATAATGAGCTTGAAAACAGGAGAGGAAAAAAGCTATATAACGACGATGTTATTTCTATACCTTCACATGGTACATATCGGATCATTTCCACTATCTAAATTTTTATATAACAAAACAAGCTAAAAAATACTCTTTTTAGAGAATCTTTTACCGTAAAGTTTAAAGGTTTATGGCGGAATATAGCTAAGCGGGCGCTCTGCGCTTTAATAAAAAGATAAAAATTATAAACTTTTCAAATTTAAAAGTTGTCTAGCTCCGAGCGCCAGCGGCTCGAGGTCAAATAACCTGCCAGGTAAAAAAGTGAAAAAGCACACTTTTTTACTGTCAGAACATTTGCTTGTCGCCGCTAAGCGGGCGCTCTGCGCTTTTCTTAAGTGGGGGAAAGTTTTGTATATTAACGATCTTACTTTAACTAATTATCGTAACTATAAAAAAGAGCATGTAACTTTTGAAAATAATGTGAATGTTATTTTAGGGGAAAATGCTCAAGGAAAAACGAATGTGATGGAAGCGATTTACGTACTTGGTTTAGCGAAATCACATCGTACGACCCGTGACAGAGAACTTATATACTGGGACGAAGAATATGCTAAAATAGAAGGTAGTGTCAAAAAGCGCACTGGTCCTTTAACGTTGGAAGTTATTATTTCAACAAAAGGAAAAAAAGTTAAATTAAATCGTTTAGAACAACGAAAATTAAGTGAATACATCGGTGCTTTAAATATTGTGATGTTTGCTCCTGAAGATCTAAATCTTGTAAAAGGAAGCCCACAGGTGCGGCGCCGTTTTATAGATATGGAAATTGGGCAAATTAATCCAATTTACCTTTATAATTTGTCTCTATTCCAAAAAATATTACAACAAAGAAATCATTTGTTAAAAGATTTACAAAGAAAAAAAGCAGATAACGGCTTACTAGATATATTAACTTTTCAACTCATAGAACAAGCAGCAAAAGTGATGCTTAAACGCTATGAGTTTATTGAGATGTTAGAACGTTGGGCAAAACCAATTCACCATGATATTAGTAGGGGTTTAGAAAATCTAGCTATTGAATATAAACCATCTATAAAGGTATCAGAAGCATCAGAATTGTCGAAAATAGAAGAAGTGTTAGAAGAAAATTTTGTTAAAATGAAAATAAAAGAAATTGAACGAGGAACCTCCTTGATCGGCCCTCATCGAGATGATCTCTTATTTTATGTCAATGATCGTGATGTCCAAACATTTGGATCTCAAGGACAACAAAGAACAACAGCCCTTTCTTTAAAAATGGCTGAATTAGAGCTAATCTATGACAAACTTGGTGAATATCCCATTCTTTTACTCGATGATGTGCTTTCAGAATTAGATGATTTTCGTCAATCTCATTTGTTAAATACAATTCAAGGTAAAGTCCAAACGTTTGTTACAACTACTAGTGTAGATGGAATTGATCATCAAACGCTAAAAGATGCTTCAACATATTTGGTGGAAAAAGGGAATATCCAAAAGTTGAAATGAGGTGTGTAGGTGTTTATTCATTTAGGAGGAGACACTGTAATTCGTTCCAAAGATGTTATTGCCATTTTAGATCGCCAAGTTAAAGAAACGTCAGAATGTACGGGAGAATTCCTAGAATTTTTTCAAAAAGAAGATAAAGTAGAAGAAATAGCTAAGGATATGACAAAATCTATCGTGATAACAGCAGATAAAGTCTATTTATCCCCTATTTCCTCTTCAACATTAAAAAGAAGAGCGCTTTTTGTTTCAGATATAGATGATATTTAATAATGTAAAATGCAAAATGTAAAGTGTAGAATGTTGAAAGCAAGGCTGCACAGCTAAACCTTCAATAATTTTACATTCTACATTCTACATTCTACATTTCATTTTAAGAAGTGGGTGAAGATATTGACAATTGAACAACAATCGCAAAGTTATGATGAAAGTCAAATACAGGTCTTAGAGGGTTTAGAAGCAGTTCGAAAACGACCGGGGATGTATATAGGTTCAACAAGTAGTCGAGGACTTCATCACTTAGTCTGGGAAATCGTTGATAACAGTATTGATGAAGCACTAGCAGGTCATTGTGATACAATCTCTGTAACAATTGAAGAAAATAATAGTATTACAGTCGTAGATAATGGCCGTGGTATTCCAGTCGGTATTCATGAAAAAATGGGACGTCCAGCTGTTGAAGTTATCATGACAGTACTCCATGCCGGTGGTAAGTTCGGTGGTGGTGGTTATAAAGTATCTGGTGGACTTCATGGTGTAGGTGCATCAGTTGTTAATGCTTTATCTAGCAAATTAGAAGTTGAAGTTCATAGAGAAGGAAAAATCCACTATCAAGAGTTCCAACGTGGTGTTCCACAAGCAGATTTAGCTATTATCGGTGAAACCCAAAAGCGTGGGACAACTGTTCGCTTTCAACCAGATACAGAAATTTTTACGGAAACAATCGTTTATGAATTTGATATATTAGCAACACGTCTACGAGAATTAGCTTTTTTAAATAGAGGGTTAACAATTATTATCGAAGACAAGCGCGAAAATGGTAAGAAAAAGGAATACTTCTACGAAGGTGGAATTGCCTCGTTTGTTGAGCATTTAAACCGAACGCGTGAAGCGCTACATGAACCACCAATTTTTATTGAAGCTGAAAAAGAAGGTTTACATGTTGAAGTAGCTATTCAATACAATGACAGCTATACGAGTAATATCTATTCTTTTGCTAATAACATAAATACCCACGAAGGTGGAACCCATGAATCTGGTTTTAAAACGGGTTTAACTCGTGTCATTAATGATTATGCTAGAAAAAATAATCTGTTTAAAGATAACGATGCAAACTTAACAGGCGATGATGTTCGCGAAGGATTAACTGCGATTATCTCAGTAAAAATACCAGAACCTCAGTTTGAAGGACAAACAAAAACAAAATTAGGAAACAGTGAAGCACGTACGATTACTGATTCAGTTTTTAGCGAATGCTTTGCGAAGTTTTTGGGAGAAAATCCCGCTGTTGCAAAAAAGATCGTTGAAAAAGGTGTTATGGCATCAAGAGCAAGGGAAGCAGCTAAGAAAGCAAGGGAATTAACGAGACGTAAAAGCGCGTTAGAAGTAAGTTCATTGCCTGGTAAGCTTGCAGACTGCTCTTCTAAAGATGCTTCAATTAGTGAAATTTATATCGTTGAGGGAGATTCTGCTGGTGGTTCGGCAAAACAAGGGCGTGACCGTCACTTCCAAGCAATTTTACCTTTAAGAGGTAAAATTATTAATGTTGAGAAAGCTCGCCTCGATAAAATTTTATCCAATACAGAAATCCGAGCGATTATTACGGCTCTTGGTACGGGTATTGGCGAAGACTTTGATATCACAAAAGCTCGTTACCATAAAACAATCATCATGACCGATGCTGACGTTGATGGCGCGCATATTCGCACGCTGATTCTGACGTTCTTCTACCGTTATATGAAACCATTATTGGAAAATGGATATATTTATATTGCTCAGCCACCGTTATATAAAGTTCAACAAGGTAAAAAAATTGAATATGCCTATAACGAAAAAGAGTTAAACGAAGTCTTTTCACAAATGGCTGAAAACCCAAAGCCGAATGTTCAGCGTTACAAAGGTTTAGGAGAAATGAATCCAACACAGCTTTGGGAAACGACAATGGACCCGAGTACAAGAACTTTACTACAAGTAACATTAGAAGATGCGATAAAAGCCGATGAAACGTTTGAAACGTTAATGGGAGATAAAGTTGAACCACGCCGTGAGTTCATTCAAGAAAATGCAATTTATGTGAAGAACTTAGATATTTAGTGAATGTAGAATTGAAAATGTACAATGTAAACTTGTTAAGTTAGCTCTATGAACAATTTACTCAACTATTTTATATTCTAAAATGTTCGTTTACTCCATCCAATTAGAAACATCTAGTAAATTAGAATTTTGATTAACTTTTAGTGGCTACTAAGCGTCACTATTATCAATTTTACATTCTAAATTCTACATTTTACATTGAAGTTTGTTGGATAAAGGGAATTGGAGGTAAGACTAGATGGCAGATCAATCTAGAGTTAAAGAGATAAACATTAGTCACGAAATGAAAACTTCGTTTATGGATTATGCAATGAGTGTAATCGTAAGTCGTGCACTTCCTGATGTTCGTGATGGTTTAAAACCAGTACATCGTCGTATTTTATATGCGATGAATGAATTAGGAATGACTTCTGACAAAGCTTATAAGAAGTCTGCACGTATCGTTGGTGAAGTAATTGGTAAGTATCACCCCCATGGTGATTCTGCAGTTTACGAAACAATGGTAAGGATGGCACAAGATTTTAGTTATCGTTATATGTTAGTTGATGGTCACGGGAATTTCGGTTCTGTTGATGGGGATTCTGCTGCAGCTATGCGTTATACCGAGGCAAGAATGTCAAAAATATCAATGGAATTAGTCCGCGACATTAATAAAGACACAATCGACTATCAAGATAATTATGATGGTTCGGAACGTGAGCCTAAGGTATTACCTGCTAGATTCCCGAACCTTCTAGTTAACGGAGCATCCGGGATCGCAGTTGGAATGGCTACAAACATCCCACCACATCAGTTGGGTGAAGTTATTGATGGAGTCTTAGCAGTAAGTCATAATCCAGATATAACATTACCAGAATTAATGGAAGTTATTCCTGGACCAGATTTTCCTACTGGTGCTGAAATTGTCGGTATTTCAGGGATTCGCCGTGCATATCAAACTGGTAGAGGTTCAATTGTTTTAAGAGCTAAAGCTAGTATTGAAGAGATGAGCGGCGGAAAACAACGAATTGTTGTTTCGGAAATTCCTTATCAAGTAAATAAAGCAAGACTTATTGAAAAAATTGCCGAGTTAGTAAGGGAAAAGAAAATTGATGGTATTACTGATTTACGTGATGAGTCAGATCGTACTGGTATGCGTATCGCTATTGAATTACGTCGTGATGTAAACGCAAATGTTCTTTTAAACAACCTCTACAAACAAACAGCAATGCAAACTAGTTTTGGTATTAACTTACTTGCTTTAGTAGATGGACAACCTAAAGTGTTAAATTTAAAAGAATGCCTAGAATACTATCTAGAGCATCAGAAGGTAGTTATTAAGCGTCGTACAGCATTTGAATTAAGAAAAGCCGAAGCAAGAGCACATATTTTAGAAGGTTTAAGAATAGCGCTTGATCACTTAGACGCAGTTATTGCATTAATCCGTGCTTCACAAACGACTGATATTGCAAGAACTGGTTTAATGGAACAATTCTCTCTTAGTTTTGAACAAGCTCAAGCAATACTAGAAATGCGCCTTCAGCGCTTAACTGGTTTAGAGCGTGACAAGATTGAAAATGAATATGCAGAGCTAGTTGCAAGAATTGCTGAGTTAAAAGCAATTTTAGCTGACGAAGAAAAAGTTTTAGAGATTATTCGTCAGGAGCTATTAGAAGTTAAAGAAAGATTTAATGATGAAAGAAAAACCATCATTTCGATTGATGAAGATAGCTTTGAAGATGAAGATCTTATCCCAAGAACAAATATTATCATCACCCTAACTCATAATGGCTACATTAAACGCCTACCGATCTCAACTTATCGAAGCCAAAAAAGAGGTGGACGTGGTATCCAAGGGATGGGAACGAATGATGATGACTTTGTTGAACATCTATTTACAACTTGTACCCACCATACGTTGTTGTTCTTCACGAACAAAGGTAAAGTGTACCGTCTAAAAGGGTATGAGATTCCTGAACTAGGTAGAACTGCAAAGGGTATTCCAATTATTAATTTACTGCAAATAGAACCTGGAGAATATATTAGTACCGTTATACCGATTGAAGAATTTAATAATAATTATTTGATCTTCATGACAAAGCATGGGATTACGAAGCGAACTGAACTTAGTTCATTTGCTAATATTCGTAAGGGCGGACTATTTGCTATAAATTTACGTGATGATGATGAGCTACATGGAGTTCGTTTAACTGATGGTGATAAAGAAATCATTATTGGTACGAAAAAAGGAATGGCCATCCACTTCCACGAAAGTGATGTTCGTTTAATGGGCAGAACAGCTGGTGGTGTGAGAGGGATTTCACTATCTAAAGACGACCAAGTTGTTGGAATGGATATTGTTGAAGAAGGATTTGATGTTTTAACTGTAACTGAAAAAGGTTATGGGAAGAAAACTCCTATTGAAGAATATCGTATCCAAAATCGTGGTGGTAAAGGAATCAGAACGTGTAATATTACTGACAAAAATGGTAGTGTAGTATCTCTACGTATCGTTTCTGATGAACATGATCTAATGATTATTTCTGTTAATGGGGTTATTATTCGCTTACATGTACAAGATATCTCAAGAACAGGAAGAAATACACAAGGTGTTCGTTTAATCAGAATAGGTGAAGGTGAAGGTGTAGCAACTGTTGCTAAAGTAGATATTGATGAAGATGCAATTGAAGCTGAGCTTGAAGGTCAAGATGAGGAAATAGTTGAAAATCAAGAACCTACTGTTGAAGATCTATCAGATAGCGAAGAATAAAGCCACTATTATATAACGATTAGCTTTTTATGTTAAAGGCTTACCAACACAAACTTTGTGAGGTAAGTCTTTTATTTTTATCGAAGAAAATATCAACTGTGATATAATGGGAGATATTGAAAAAGTTATTGGTTTTGGGGGAAGGCTACTATGAAGGTTAAACCAAATCAGCTCCAAGAAGGATGTATTTTAGCAAAAGATGTAGAGAGTAATTCAAATCAAGCATTAATGCGAAAAAAAACAGTACTATATGAAGATTACATAAATGTTTTAAAAGTCTTTTTAGTTGAAGCTGTTGAAGTTGAAGCCACTCTTATTGATGGAAAACCCTTTATGCCAAAAGAGGTTCTAGATGAAGACGAAAAACCTAGCAAAGTCGATTCTGAAAACAAATCATTTATGGATCTATACTTACAAGCAGTGCAGACATACAAAAAATTATTTCAAAGCTGGCAAGCAGGATCAAAAGTAGATATATTAATTATTCGAAAAACCCTTCTATCGCTTTTGGAAAAACTAGATCAATATCCTGAAGAAATTATTTCAATTCATCATTACGCAACGAAACAGGATTATATTTTCCATCATGCAGTTTCAGTTGGTGTCCTTTCTGCGTACTTAGGAAGAAAACAAAATTATACTAAAGCTGAAGAAATCCAAGTCGGGATTGCTGGGATGATGGCTGACAGTGGTATGGCAAAAATCCCAAATAGTATCTTAAATAAAAATGGATCGCTTAGTAGTCTTGAATTTGATGAAATGAAGAACCATGCTACATATAGTTATCAAATGATTAAAGATATCCATGGTATCACTGATGGCGTTTTATTAGGGGTATTACAGCACCATGAACGTGATGATGGTAGTGGTTATCCAATGGGAGTATCCTCTCAAAAATTACATAAATTTAGCAGAGTAATTGCAGTTATAGACGTTTTTCATGCAATGACCTCAGAACGATACTATAAACAAAAACAATCACCATATAAGGTCATTGAATTAATTGTTAAAGATAATTTTGGGAAATTTGATATTAAGGTTGTTCAAACTCTTGCAAACTTAATTGCTTACTTTTCTGTTGGGTCAAAAGTTAGACTAAATAATGGTGATCTTGGCGAAGTTGTTTTCCTTGAGCCACATGCGCCGGTCCGCCCGATGATTAAAATTGAACCTAGTGGTGAATTTATTAAACTAGCCACTCGAAGTGATCTATATATAGAAGAAATAATTAAATAGTTCAAAGTTGAGTTAGGTATCATACTTGTATCAAGTATAAGAACCTAACTCTTTTTATCTCTTTAGTTAATAATTTTTTAATAGCAATAAAGAAAGTTTGCAGTAAGGTTTTAATTTATTATGTTAAAATAAAACTATTGCATTATAGTAAATGGTGTGATAAAGTATTATTTACGGTTAACAAAGCCTATTTCGATTTCGATTTCGAAAAAAGTATGTTGACTTGAGAAGTTTAAAATGATATACTAATTAAGTTGCTGATTTTGAGTGACGTCAAAAACTCTTTTTCTTTTTAAAAAAAGTAATTGACTTAAATAAATTATCGTGATATAATTTATTTCTCGTCACATGTTTTGATTGAGGTTAATGATATTGTTCTTTGAAAACTGAACACACAGCCAAGCGAATTAAAGAGATAGTAATATCTCGTCAATGTAAGAAATTTTTATTGAGCTTTTGTCAAACACTTTTATGGAGAGTTTGATCCTGGCTCAGGACGAACGCTGGCGGCGTGCCTAATACATGCAAGTCGAGCGGAGATTTAAAAGCTTGCTTTTAAATCTTAGCGGCGGACGGGTGAGTAACACGTGGGCAACCTGCCCTGTAGACTGGGATAACTTCGGGAAACCGAAGCTAATACCGGATAATCTTTAGCATCACATGGTGCAAAAGTAAAAGTTGGGTTTTACCTAACACTACAGGATGGGCCCGCGGCGCATTAGCTAGTTGGTAAGGTAACGGCTTACCAAGGCGACGATGCGTAGCCGACCTGAGAGGGTGATCGGCCACACTGGGACTGAGACACGGCCCAGACTCCTACGGGAGGCAGCAGTAGGGAATCTTCCGCAATGGACGAAAGTCTGACGGAGCAACGCCGCGTGAACGATGAAGGCCTTCGGGTCGTAAAGTTCTGTTGTTAGGGAAGAACAAGTACCGTTCGAATAGGGCGGTACCTTGACGGTACCTAACCAGAAAGCCACGGCTAACTACGTGCCAGCAGCCGCGGTAATACGTAGGTGGCAAGCGTTGTCCGGAATTATTGGGCGTAAAGCGCGCGCAGGCGGTCTCTTAAGTCTGATGTGAAAGCCCACGGCTCAACCGTGGAGGGTCATTGGAAACTGGGAGACTTGAGTGCAGAAGAGGAGAGTGGAATTCCATGTGTAGCGGTGAAATGCGTAGATATATGGAGGAACACCAGTGGCGAAGGCGACTCTCTGGTCTGTAACTGACGCTGAGGCGCGAAAGCGTGGGGAGCAAACAGGATTAGATACCCTGGTAGTCCACGCCGTAAACGATGAGTGCTAGGTGTTAGGGGTTTCGATGCCCTTAGTGCCGAAGTTAACACATTAAGCACTCCGCCTGGGGAGTACGACCGCAAGGTTGAAACTCAAAGGAATTGACGGGGGCCCGCACAAGCAGTGGAGCATGTGGTTTAATTCGAAGCAACGCGAAGAACCTTACCAGGTCTTGACATCCTTTGACAACCCTAGAGATAGGGCTTTCCCCTTCGGGGGACAAAGTGACAGGTGGTGCATGGTTGTCGTCAGCTCGTGTCGTGAGATGTTGGGTTAAGTCCCGCAACGAGCGCAACCCTTGATCTTAGTTGCCAGCATTCAGTTGGGCACTCTAAGGTGACTGCCGGTGACAAACCGGAGGAAGGTGGGGATGACGTCAAATCATCATGCCCCTTATGACCTGGGCTACACACGTGCTACAATGGATGGTACAAAGGGCAGCAAAACCGCGAGGTTGAGCCAATCCCATAAAGCCATTCTCAGTTCGGATTGTAGGCTGCAACTCGCCTACATGAAGCCGGAATTGCTAGTAATCGCGGATCAGCATGCCGCGGTGAATACGTTCCCGGGCCTTGTACACACCGCCCGTCACACCACGAGAGTTTGTAACACCCGAAGTCGGTGGGGTAACCTTTATGGAGCCAGCCGCCTAAGGTGGGACAGATGATTGGGGTGAAGTCGTAACAAGGTAGCCGTATCGGAAGGTGCGGCTGGATCACCTCCTTTCTATGGAGTTAAAACTCTAGTCGATGCTTTTCTTAGGAAAAGTACGCTGACGCTGTGTTTCAGTTTTGAGAGAATGATCTCTCAGTATAATGTAGAATTCAAAATGTAGAATGTAGAATTTTGAAAGTATCTCAGTGATGCCTCATATATTCTAAAACCATTTAGAAACTACAAAGGCAATTTAGAAGCAAGAAGTTTCTAAATTGTTAATACTACCGATCATCAAGTGATTGTGCTCCTGCGGTACTCCTTGCGTCGTATCCTCGTCGCAAAGCTGCATGAAGTATAATCAATGAAGCATCTCACGATGTGATTGAGATCAGTAGCTTCGTTCCTTGAAAACTAGATAACAACAACACATTTAAGTTTTACCGGAAAGTTTGTAAGAACTTTATGAGTAAACTTGAGTAGTCAAGAATTCAAATCGACGTAAAATCCTTTTAACAGGTGTTTTTGTAAAAAAACACTAGGTATTTTTTCGAAAGAAGCAAGAAGATCGAGGAGCCGAATGAGACAATCACCGGAGTGTACATAGACGTACATGAGGATGATTGGGGAATGAAGGCGACGAAGATATTCGCCGCTTATTTTGAAAAAATTAGGTTAAGTTAGAAAGGGCGCACGGTGGATGCCTTGGCACTAGGAGCCGAAGAAGGACGTGACGAACAACGATATGCCTCGGGGAGCTGTAAGTAAGCTTTGATCCGGGGATTTCCGAATGGGGGAACCCACCATCCGTAATGGGATGGTACCCATAGCTGAATACATAGGCTATGAGGAGGCAGACCTGGGGAACTGAAACATCTAAGTACCCAGAGGAAGAGAAAGAAATTATCGATTTCCTGAGTAGCGGCGAGCGAAACGGAAACAGCCCAAACCAAGGGGCTTGCCCCTTGGGGTTGTAGGACACTCTACACGGAGTTACAAAGAAACGAAGTAGACGAAGCGATCTGGAAAGGTCCGCGAAACAAGGTAACAGCCCTGTAATCGAAACTTCGTTTCCTCCAGAGTGTATCCTGAGTACGGCGGGACACGTGAAACCCCGTCGGAATCCGGGAGGACCATCTCCCAAGGCTAAATACTTCCTAGTGACCGATAGTGAACCAGTACCGTGAGGGAAAGGTGAAAAGCACCCCGGGAGGGGAGTGAAAGAGATCCTGAAACCGTGTGCCTACAAGTAGTTGGAGCCCGTTAATGGGTGACAGCGTGCCTTTTGTAGAATGAACCGGCGAGTTACGATTACGTGCAAGGTTAAGCTGATAAGGCGGAGCCGCAGCGAAAGCGAGTCTGAATAGGGCGAATGAGTACGTGGTCGTAGACCCGAAACCGTGTGATCTACCCATGTCCAGGGTGAAGTTCAGGTAACACTGAATGGAGGCCCGAACCCACGCACGTTGAAAAGTGCGGGGATGAGGTGTGGGTAGGGGTGAAATGCCAATCGAACTCGGAGATAGCTGGTTCTCCCCGAAATAGCTTTAGGGCTAGCCTCGAGGGAAGAGTATTGGAGGTAGAGCACTGATTGGACTAGGGGTCCCCACAGGATTACTGAATTCAGTCAAACTCCGAATGCCAAATACTTATCCTCGGGAGTCAGACTGCGAGTGCTAAGATCCGTAGTCAAGAGGGAAACAGCCCAGACCATCAGCTAAGGTCCCAAAGTATACGTTAAGTGGAGAAGGATGTGGAGTTGCCCAGACAACCAGGATGTTGGCTTAGAAGCAGCCACCATTTAAAGAGTGCGTAATAGCTCACTGGTCGAGTGACTCTGCGCCGAAAATGTACCGGGGCTAAACGTATCACCGAAGCTATGGATTGACACCTTTTGGTGTCAGTGGTAGGGGAGCGTTCTAAGTGCAGCGAAGTCAGACCGTAAGGACTGGTGGAGCGCTTAGAAGTGAGAATGCCGGTATGAGTAGCGAAAAGAGGGGTGAGAATCCCCTCCGTCGAAAGCCCAAGGTTTCCTGAGGAAGGCTCGTCCGCTCAGGGTAAGTCGGGACCTAAGCCGAGGCTGAAAAGCGTAGGCGATGGACAACAGGTTGAAATTCCTGTACCACCTCCTCACCGTTTGAGTAATGGGGGGACGCAGCAAGGTAGGGTAAGCGCACTGATGGATATGTGCGTCCAAGCAATTAGGCTGAGAAGTAGGCAAATCCGCTTCTCGCGAAGGCTGAGTTGTGATGGCGAGCGAAATTTAAGTAGCGAAGTTCCTGATCCTACACTGCCAAGAAAAGCCTCTAGCGAGGTGAGAGGTGCCCGTACCGCAAACCGACACAGGTAGGCGAGAAGAGAATTCTAAGACGCTCGGGAGAACTCTCGTTAAGGAACTCGGCAAAATGACCCCGTAACTTCGGGAGAAGGGGTGCTCTGATAGGGTGTTAAAGCCCGAGAGAGCCGCAGTGAATAGATCCAAGCGACTGTTTAGCAAAAACACAGGTCTCTGCGAAGCCGCAAGGCGAAGTATAGGGGCTGACACCTGCCCGGTGCTGGAAGGTTAAGAGGAGGGGTTATCCTTAGGGAGAAGCTCTGAATTGAAGCCCCAGTAAACGGCGGCCGTAACTATAACGGTCCTAAGGTAGCGAAATTCCTTGTCGGGTAAGTTCCGACCCGCACGAATGGTGTAACGATTTGGATACTGTCTCAACGAGAGACCCGGTGAAATTATATTACCTGTGAAGATGCAGGTTACCCGCGACAGGACGGAAAGACCCCATGGAGCTTTACTGTAGCTTGATATTGGATTTTGGTACAATTTGTACAGGATAGGTAGGAGCCAGAGAACCCGGAGCGCCAGCTTCGGTGGAGGCGTCGGTGGGATACTACCCTGATTGTATTGAAATTCTAACCTAGGACCGTGATCCGGTTCGGGGACAGTGTCAGGTGGGCAGTTTGACTGGGGCGGTCGCCTCCTAAACAGTAACGGAGGCGCCCAAAGGTTCCCTCAGAATGGTTGGAAATCATTCGTAGAGTGCAAAGGCAAAAGGGAGCTTGACTGCGAGACCTACAAGTCGAGCAGGGACGAAAGTCGGGCTTAGTGATCCGGTGGTTCCGCATGGAAGGGCCATCGCTCAACGGATAAAAGCTACCCTGGGGATAACAGGCTTATCTCCCCCAAGAGTCCACATCGACGGGGAGGTTTGGCACCTCGATGTCGGCTCATCGCATCCTGGGGCTGAAGTAGGTCCCAAGGGTTGGGCTGTTCGCCCATTAAAGCGGTACGCGAGCTGGGTTCAGAACGTCGTGAGACAGTTCGGTCCCTATCCGTCGCGGGCGTAGGAAATTTGAGAGGAGCTGTCCTTAGTACGAGAGGACCGGGATGGACACACCGCTGGTGTACCAGTTGTTCCGCCAGGAGCATAGCTGGGTAGCTACGTGTGGAAGGGATAAGTGCTGAAAGCATCTAAGCATGAAGCCCCCCTCGAGATGAGATTTCCCTTGGAGTTAATCCAGTAAGACCCCTTAAAGATGATGAGGTTGATAGGTCTCGGGTGGAAGCACGGCGACGTGTGGAGCTGAGAGATACTAATCGGTCGAGGACTTATCCTAAAAATAAGAATTTGAATTCTTACTCAAGTCTTAAATGTGTGTTATCTAGTTTTCAGGGAATGATCCTTGAACTTAATATTTACTGCTCAATTTAGTGGTTGTGCTCCTGCGGTACTCCTTGCGTCGTATCCTCGTCGCAAAGCTGCAAGAAGTAAATCATGAAGCATCTCATGATGTGATTGAGGTCAGTAGCTTGTCTAGTGGCGATAGCGAAGAGGTCACACTCGTTCCCATGCCGAACACGATCGTTAAGCTCTTTTGCGCCGATGGTAGTTGGGGGTTTCCCCCTGTGAGAGTAGGACGTTGCTAGGCACAACAAAAAACACACCAATTATGGTGTGTTTTTTTATTTTGACTCTACTTTTGGCAAAAGGTTTCTGTGTATCTGCGTCTTCTAGAAATGCTTCGAAGCGTGGTTCCTCGATGCAAAGCAACACGAAGGTATTAATTGAGGTAATTCATGAAGTGAATGAAATCAGTTGCTTTCCAGCGGTACTCCTAGGGTCGTATCCTCGTCGCAAAGCAGCACGAAGAAATTCAATGAAGTAACTCATGATGTGAACGAGGTCAGTAGCTTCCCTGTGAGAGTAGGACGTTGCTAGGCAAAAAGAGGCTTGGACATAACTAAAGTGTTTAACTGAAAATCCGAACAATACAAAACCATAGCCAAGTATATTTCCGAAGCGCAGTATATGCACCAACTATCTTTTCGTTCGGATTTTGCATTGATTAAAACACTTTTTCCCATCCTCTTTTTATTTTACATAAAAGCCAAGCATGAATGTTGTATTTGATTTTTAAAAACTAATAGGAATTATTTATCTGCTCTCTTGAAATATTAACGAAAGATAATATGGGACTTTATACTTTGTAATTTCAAGAAACTCAGTAATAAAAGGTAAATCATTTGAAGGGTACTGATGAAAAAGTTCACCCCACCAATCCGTTTCATATCTACAGACCATACTAAGATTATATAAAATCAGATAATGAACGAGTATTTCTGGGAAAAATGAATATAAATTTCGATTAGTTGGCAACCAAAATTGATGATCACCTAGATCATATTGTAATGGCGAACAGATTAGTTTATTAGGTTTTTTATTTATATTAAAAATGATCTTTTTTTGTTCTTCGTAGGCATTCTCAATAGTTAAAGAGCTCTGCTCGTTTAATAAGTTAATAAAACCATCATAAGATAAGTTAAGTTGATCTAAAATAGCACTACTAATTGAATACGTTAAATTATTTTCATTAGAAATAGGATAGGAAACTTTAATGTTATTTAAATAATAAAAGTGGGCATGAAGCTCAGGGATTCGCTTCATTAATTCCCCCATATTATATTTTTCACCTTCTAATTGTTTCAGGTTAAACATTTTTTCTGAGAAATGAGTAATTAATCCATTTTTCTGTATTTTTACTTCATCAAATAAAAATTCATACTGGATTTTCTTTCGCTTTCTTGTTGAAACACCATGTGCTAAAACTTGTGTTGTTTCAGGGTAATTAGGATCTTTTGTTAATATAGCTGCTTTCATTAATTGGATCATGCCATAAAAAAGTAATACTGGTTGAAGTTCGTACGGTGCTAATTTCGACTGTTCATAATACTTCTTTCCGTGGTCTAGGTAGTAAATAAGTGTGTAACTATTTTGAAAAGCTAGTTTCTCTCCTCCAGGAATATTTTTATATTTTTCATTTAAATAAGCTTGAGCATGGTCCACTGAAAAAAAAGTTTGAAAGTATTTCCATGGTTTAAGTTTATACATATCAAATAACCTCTTTGGTTTTAAAATATTTGAATAATCTAACATCTACTCCATTCTTGACAGTAGTTTGTCCAATTGATAAGCTACTAATAATATTTTTAAGAAGATATGGTGAGAGGATGAGGTATGGATGTGGGACAATAAGTTTGTTAAAGAGGGTTTGACGTTTGATGATGTGTTATTAATACCAGCTAGATCAGAAGTGCTTCCAAAAGATGTTTCTGTTAGTACTACACTATCAAAAACATTAAAGTTAAATATCCCGATTATTAGTGCTGGAATGGATACTGTAACTGAAGCGAAAATGGCTATAGCCATTGCTAGAGAAGGTGGATTAGGAATAATTCATAAAAATATGTCTATTGAAGCCCAGGCTGAAGAAGTAGATCGTGTAAAGAGGTCTGAGAGTGGGGTTATAACAAATCCTTTCTACTTAACTCCAGATGCCTTAGTTTCTGATGCTGAACAATTAATGTCTAAATATCGTATCTCTGGTGTTCCTATTGTTAATGAACAAATGAAACTAGTTGGAATTTTGACAAATCGTGATCTTCGCTTTATTGATGATTACTCGATAAAAATTGATGAAGTGATGACAAAAGATGATTTAGTAACTGCTGCTGTTGGCACGACATTACGAGACGCTGAAAAGATCCTCCAAAAACATAAAATTGAAAAGCTCCCATTGGTAGACAATGAAGGTATTTTAAAAGGTTTAATTACAATAAAAGATATTGAAAAAGTCATTCAGTTCCCAAACTCAGCCAAAGATGAGCAAGGTCGTTTAATCGTTGGTGCTGCAGTTGGTGTAACTGTTGATACTATGGAACGGGTAAAAGCCTTAGTAGAAGCAGGTGTAGATGCAATTGTGCTTGATACTGCTCATGGTCATTCAAAAGGTGTACTTGATAAAGTAAGAGAAGTTAGAACTGCATATCCTGAGTTGAATATCATTGCTGGAAATGTAGCAACTGCTGCAGCTACAAGAGATTTAATTGAAGCAGGGGCTAGTGTAGTTAAAGTAGGAATTGGTCCTGGCTCTATATGTACAACTCGTATTATTGCAGGTATCGGAGTACCTCAAATTACTGCTGTTTATGACTGTGCGAATGAAGCAAAGAAATTTGGAATTCCTGTAATTGCTGACGGAGGCATTAAGTACTCTGGTGATGTAGTAAAAGCTCTTGCTGCAGGAGGACATGCAGTGATGCTTGGTAGTCTTCTTGCAGGTGTTTCTGAAAGTCCTGGTGATCGTGAAATTTATCAGGGAAGACAATTTAAAGTTTACCGTGGTATGGGTTCATTAGGGGCAATGGAAAAGGGAAGTAAGGACCGTTATTTCCAGGAGAATAATCAAAAGCTTGTTCCTGAAGGAATAGAAGGACGAGTACCTTATAAAGGGCCACTTAATGATACAATTCATCAATTAGTTGGTGGGATTCGTGCTGGAATGGGTTACTGTGGTACAAAAACATTAGAAGATTTACGTGAGAATGGACAGTTTATTAAAATTACGAATGCTGGATTAAAAGAAAGTCACCCTCATGATGTGCAAATTACGAAAGAAGCACCAAATTACTCACTATAAGTAGTAAATAATCCCAATAGACAGGCGGAAAGCCTGTCTATTTTTTTTAGTTTAACTATGTTAAAATTACGTTTATGAGGTTGGAGAGGAGTAATACAATGAGGAAAAATATAAGCAAAATAGTTATAGCAAGTTTTTTAAGCGTTCTATTATTAATGTCAACATTCAGCTTTCCGGTTCAAACGAAAGCAAACTTCGATACGAATGCATACAACAGCATTATGTTAGATGCGGAAACTGGAAAAATATTATTTCAAAAAAATATAGACATACTTCTACCTATTGCTAGTATGTCAAAAATGATGAGTGAATACCTTGTATTAGAAGCAATTAATACCGGTAAAATAAGGTGGGACCAAATTGTTCCTATAAGTACAGAGGTTGCAGCAGTTTCTCATAATACAAGTTTATCTAATGTTCATTTAAGAATTGATGAACAGTACACGGTAAAAGAATTATATGAATCGGTAGCGATCTATTCTGCTAATGGAGCAACAATGGCTTTAGCAGAATTAATTTCAGGATCATATCCACAATTTATAAAACTCATGAATGAAACAGCGGTTAGAATTGGAATGGGCTTAGAGGGTCAAGACTTTAAATTTATTAATTCAACAGGTCTACCAAATAAATATGTTCCTGAAAGCATGCGTTTTAGTGGTACATCAGAAATTGATGAGAACTTAATGACTGCAAGAGCAACTGCAACGTTAGCTTATCAATTGATTAACAATTATCCTGAAGTATTAGAAACAGCTAGTATACCAAGGAAAGTATTTAAAGAGGGATCGACAGACCAAATTCGCATGGATAACTGGAATTGGATGTTACCTGAATTAGTTTATGGTTTTGAATACACAGACGGATTGAAAACTGGGTTTACAAATGCAGCCGGATACTGTTTTACTGGAACAGCTAAAAAAGATGGTCAACGAGTTATTTCAGTAGTTATGAAAACAGAATCGCCACAACAGCGTTTTGATGAAACAAAAAGATTAATGGATTATGGCTTTAATAATTTCGCAATTCAACAGTTAATTCCAGCTGGTTTTCAGTTAGAAGATTTTGAATCTTTACCTGTCTCTAAAGGTAAAGAGCGTGAAGTGGGTATTTCTACTTCAGAAGCTTTATCAGTGATGATGAAAAATGGTGAGGAAGAACTTTACTCATTAGATTTAATTTTAGACGAGAGTTTATTTGATGAAGAGGGCAAACTAATTGCACCTATTGAAAAAGGCCAACAAGTAGGTTACATGAAAGTGAATTATCACGGAGACGTTAATCATGAATTTATCGTTCCTGAAGCTGCTCTTTCAGAACAAGTACCAGTCGTTCTAAATGAGTCAGTAGAAAAGGCAGGGTGGTTTTCCTTAACAATGAGAGCAATTGGTGGCTTTTTCTCAGGCATTTGGACAAGCGTGGCAAATACGGTTAAAGGCATCTTTTCTTAATAGTGAATTTAGAATGTAAAATGTAGAATTGGTGTGGGTATGCTTCGAAGCATTACTTACACCATTCTGCATTCTAAATTTTACATTTGAAAATAGTCACATTAGTGTTAAAATAATAAAAATTGTAATGGATAGTATTTTGTATTTACTTGATACTTTGGTAAAATGAAGTACAATATGTATAGTAAAGCAATAGATATACTTAAGATTGCATAATTTGATAGGAGGAATTACATATGGTTCAAATAGGTACAGATCGCGTAAAGCGTGGAATGGCAGAAATGCAAAAAGGTGGCGTAATAATGGATGTTATTAACGCTGAACAAGCAAAGATTGCTGAAGAAGCTGGTGCAGTAGCTGTAATGGCTCTTGAAAGAGTACCTTCTGATATTCGTGCAGCAGGTGGGGTGGCTCGTATGGCAGATCCTACAATTGTTGAAGAAGTAATGGCAGCTGTTTCTATTCCAGTAATGGCTAAATGCCGTATTGGCCACATTGTGGAAGCAAGAATTTTAGAATCTATGGGTGTAGACTATATAGATGAGAGTGAAGTTTTAACTCCTGCTGATGAAGTTTATCATTTATATAAGCGCGATTTTACAGTTCCATTTGTTTGTGGTGCTCGTGACATTGGTGAAGCTGCTCGTCGTATTGCTGAAGGAGCTTCAATGATTCGTACAAAGGGTGAGCCAGGAACAGGTAACATTGTTGAAGCTGTAAGACATATGCGTATGATTCAAGCACAAATTCGTCAAATTATGACAATGTCGACAGATGAACTAATGACAGAAGCTAAAAACACGGGTGCTCCATTTGAAGTTTTACTTCAAATTAAACAAGAAGGCAAGTTCCCAGTAGTTAACTTTGCAGCAGGTGGAGTAGCAACACCAGCTGATGCTGCATTAATGATGCAGTTAGGTGCTGATGGTGTATTTGTTGGTTCAGGTATCTTCAAATCTGAAAATCCTGAAAAATTCGCTCGTGCAATCGTTGAAGCTACTACTCACTACGAAGATTACGAATTAATTGCAAAATTATCAAAAGGACTTGGTACGCCAATGAAGGGGATTGAAATCTCTAGCTTACATCCTTCAGAGCGTATGCAAGATCGTGGTTGGTAAGATTAGATTGAGTTTAGTGAAAGGTGTCTAGCTCCAAGCACATAGCTGACCTAAGTAAAATTAATTTACTGAATTTTTCAGTATAAAGATTCTACTTTTTAGCTAGGTCGACGCTTGCCCCTTTTTATGAAAGGAAGCATTCATTATGGTGAAAATAGGAGTACTTGCACTGCAAGGTGCCGTTCGTGAACATGTCAATTCTTTACAGTCACCTGGTGCTGAAGTTGTTGCTGTTAAAAAGATAGAACAACTTGAAGACTTGGATGGGCTTGTTTTACCTGGTGGTGAAAGTACGACGATGCGACGTCTTATTGATAAATATGGCTTTTTTGAACCACTAAAAGACTTTGCAAAAGCTGGGAAGCCAATGTTTGGTACTTGTGCAGGTTTAATATTAATGGCAAAACAGCTTGTGGGACAAAATGAAGGTCATTTAGAAATTATTGATATGGAAGTTGAACGAAATGCCTTTGGAAGACAACGTGAGAGCTTTGAAGCAGAATTAATGGTTAAAGGAATTGCCGAAGATATTATGGCAGTATTTATCCGGGCACCATTAATAAAATCTGTAGGGGAAGACGTTGAAATTCTTTCTAAATATAACGGTGAGATTGTCGCCGTAAGACAAAATCAGTTTTTAGCTTGTTCATTCCATCCAGAACTTACAACTGATGCACGCTTCCACCAATATTTTGTTGAGATTGTAAAAGAAACAAAAACGAAATGTTTAAATGTTTAGGCATTGGTAATTATATAGTTATATAAAACATACGTTGAAGGGAAATAGTAACAATTGTTCCTACTAGCAGAGAGTCGATGGTTGGTGCAAATCGATGTAGCACTTTTGTGAATCCGTCCTGGAGTAGATTACTGAACGAAGAGAAAAATCTTCTATTAGGTAGTTCCGGTTTATCTGCCGTTATTAGATGCTAAGAGGAATAGTGATACGTTGCTATTCAATTAGGGTGGCAACGCGGGTTAAGTCTCGTCCCTTTCATTGGGGACGGGATTTTTTTATTGTTTTTATGTAAATTAATTTCATAATTTCACTTCCACTTATATAGTTGCGAATTAAACATTATGAAATTCATTATATTTTTCAAGGAGGCAAAAGTTATGTTAGATGTAAAATTATTAAGAGCCAATTTTGATGAAGTAAAAAAGAAGTTAGAGTATCGTGGGGAAAAGATTTCAGACTTAGATCGTTTTGGTGAGCTTGACCAAAGAAGGAGAGAGCTAATCGTCGAAGGGGAACAATTAAAAAGCAGACGTAATTCTGTTTCTCAGGAAGTTGCTGTCTTGAAACGTGAAAAGCAAGATGCTAATCATTTAATAACAGAAATGAAGGAAGTCTCAGATAAAATTAAGGAATTAGATGAGGAATTACGTAATGTTGATAATCAATTAGATGAGATATTAATGACAATTCCTAATGTTCCTCATGAGAGTGTTCCAGTTGGTTTAACAGAAGATGACAATGTTGAAATCCGAAAATGGGGAGAGATCCCGCAATTCTCATTTGAAGCTAGGCCGCATTGGGATGTAGCTACAAACTTAAATATGTTAGATTTTGAACGTGCTGCTAAAGTAACAGGAAGTCGTTTCGTATTTTATAAAGGAAAAGGTGCACGGTTAGAACGTGCGTTAATTAACTTTATGATGGATCTTCATCAAGACGAGCACGGCTATGAAGAAGTACTTCCACCATATTTAGTCAATCGTACTAGTATGACAGGGACAGGACAACTTCCGAAGTTTGAGGAAGATGCTTTTAAAATTAGAGAAGAAGATTACTTCTTAGTACCAACGGCTGAAGTTCCAGTTACAAATATGCACCGTGATGAAATCCTCGATGGCGATCAGCTTCCTATTGCTTATACCGCTTATAGCGCTTGCTTCCGATCTGAGGCAGGATCTGCTGGAAGAGATACGAGAGGGTTAATTCGCCAACACCAATTTAATAAGGTCGAATTAGTAAAGTTTGTAAAACCAGAGGAATCTTATGAGCAACTAGAGATTTTAACAGCTCATGCTGAGAAAGTTCTTCAGTTATTGAATTTACCATACCGAGTGTTAAGTATGTGTACTGGTGATCTAGGCTTCACTGCAGCTAAAAAATATGATATTGAGGTTTGGATCCCTAGCTATGAAACATATCGTGAAATTTCATCTTGCAGTAACTTCGAGGATTTCCAAGCTAGAAGAGCAAACATTCGTTTTAGAAGAGAAGCAAAAGGGAAAACCGAATATGTTCATACATTGAATGGATCTGGTCTTGCTGTTGGGCGAACCGTTGCAGCTATTCTAGAAAATTACCAACAAGAAGACGGGAGTGTCATTGTCCCTGAAGTTTTAGTACCTTATATGGGTGGTTTAACAGTAATTAAATAATATACTTCGAAAACCGTGCTATTTTATAGCGCGGTTTTTACTTGTGTGATATTGTTATTTAGAAATTAATTTCCAATTAAGTAAGGAGGATTGTATGTTAATTAGAAGTTTGTTAAAAACTTTATTCATGTACGCTATTGTGATGGGATTACTAATACTAATCGTTTTATTTCCAAGAAATTCAGAGATGATCTTAGTTGATGGAGTAATGACGTACCAATATAAATTTACGTGGCAGAATTACTTTGAAAACATAAGACTGTATTTTACTAATTTAGTAGAAACGAAAAGCTTAGGAGAAACTCAAAGTTGGCAAACTGTAGAAGAAGTTATTATTAGCTTTATGCCAGCAAGCCTTAAAGTAGTTTTTGCTGCCTTTTTTATTAGTCTTTTTTTTGGAGTGTATAAAGGGATAGTAGATTTTCAGCATTCGAATAGGAAAACAAATTTTTTAGGGAATGGCACAACATTTTTATTTCAGGCAATACCAGACTTCTTTTTAATCATTCTTATGATTCTTTTTATCATCAATTACTTACCGTTTATCCCAATTTTTAGCCAAGGACAATGGTATAGTTTTATCATTCCAGCAATCATTGTTGCTATTTATCCTTCCATGTACATTGCAAGAATTACTTCAGCAGCAATGACAAACGAAGATGGCATGCAATACATACAAGTGGCGAAGGCAAAAGGATTAACAGATAAGATGGTCATTTATAAACATGTGTTGCGAAATTGCTATGGTTTGATTTTATCTCATTGTTCTTCTGTTATGTTATTAATTTTATCAAATCTTCTAATGGTAGAATTTTTAATGGGTTATAGGGGCGCAGCTTTTCGATTGTTTCAAGCATTAGATTATTCAAATGTCATGTCAGTCGGACAACGTTCAAAATTTGAAGCTGAACTAATAATTGGTATTTCTTTTTGTTTCCTAGTCATCGTGCTCTTTAGTCGATTTGTCAGTGAATGGGCTAGTAATTACCTGGACCCTAGGAGAAAGGAGCAACTATGATAAGACAAAAATCATTTTACATAGGAATGACAATGCTAGTTTTTATATTTTCAGTGATGATCATAGGCCCTTACCTACCTTTTATTGATAAGGAGATTTCTGGAGAAACTTTGAGAATGGGTGATGAGTTTTCCCGTGCTCCCTTTCCTCCGTCATTATCAAACCCTTTTGAACCATTTGGTACAGATACTTTAGGAAGAGATTTATTATCCCTTATTGTAATAGGAACAAAAGATACATTGATTTTGGTTTTTCTTATTACTGTTATTAGGTATGCTGTAGCGATCCCGTTAGCGCTTGGTTCGATTAATCAGCGAGGTCCAGCGTATTGGCTTTTAACTAGTTGGAACAGTGTTTTTTCAGCTTTACCAACAATTTTCTCAGCTGTATTATTAATGAATCTCCCTTTTGTTATCTTTTCAGGAAATCGAGTTTTAATTGTTATTATCATTTTAGCTTTTATAGAAGTTGGTAGAGTAGCCTATATTATTCAGCAAGAAGGATATATGGTTACTAATGAACTGTACGTGAAAGCAGGGATTACGATTGGAAATAGTCGGTTAGGTTTGTTTTCTAGATATTACTTACCTGCTCTACTTCCATCTATACTGACAAACTTCTTCCTCGACCTAGGGAAGGTATTGCTTTTAATAGGGCAATTAGGCATTTTTAGTATTTTTATTGAACAGAGTTGGATTCAGTTAGCAGCAGGTTCTGGAGAAATACAGAATATCAGCTACAATTGGGCTTCAATCCTTGGTGAATCGAGAGGAACATTGAGTAGAGCACCATGGATTACATTTTTTCCTGCACTAGCAATTACTTTTACGATAATTAGTTTCTTTTTCATCGGTGAAGGACTCCGGGCGTACTTTTCTCGTAAAAAATGATTAGCCAAAAAAATTTACAATTGTTGTGTATTTATTCAAGTACACGACAATTTTTTTTAGGTATTAGAGTAAACTACTTGTTAGTTGTTATTCAAAAAAATGTTATGTATAGGAATAAGTTTTTAGGAACCAAGTAATTTAGAAATTTATTAAGTAATTATTACAGAAATATTACATATAATTACAATAGCAAGAACTGTAGTAAATGGTATTCTTTTAGATAGGAAATCTGACAAATGATTTCCCTATAATAAATTTAAAATATAAAATAATAACAACTATTAGTTTCTTTTAATATACAGTAAAATACTTTAAATGTTTTTCTGATATAGACAATTGTGTATTTTATGAGCATATAGAATAAAAAACGTTATAACAATAAGGTTTATAAGTAGACTTCGTTACAGTGTTAATGTGGTAAAGTCTAATTTACATTTAACGAATTTTGAAAATTTAAAATTAAATGTAATTTTGTTGACATCTCATTAAAGCTAGTGTAATATTCAGAATATAATAAATTATTATTTCTAAAAAACTATTTTTAGAAAATTGACTTTTTTGTGAATTTTATTTATATTTAAAAAGTTTAGTAGATTAATAGGACTTTTAAGGGTGGTGAGTAACAACTGGATGTCTACCTTGTTAGAAGTAAAAAACTTAAAAACCCACTTTTTTTCAAAAAATAAAGTTTTTCCTGTCGTCGACGGTTTAGACTTTAAAGTTAAAAAAGGTGAAACATTAGCTATAGTTGGAGAGTCTGGATCAGGAAAGAGTATTACTTCGCTTTCGATTATGGGCCTTGTACCAAAACCAGGTGGCAAAATCGTTGAAGGTGAAATTATTTTCGATGGTGCTGATTTAGTATCTTTAAGTGAAAATGAAATGTACAAAGTACGTGGTAACGATATCGCCATGATCTTCCAAGAACCAATGTCATCGCTGAACCCAGTTTTAACAATTGGTGAGCAAATAACGGAGGTCTTAATTTACCACAAAAAGATTACTAAAAAAGAAGCTCGAGCTAGAGCTATTGACCTTCTTAAGATAGTAGGTTTTGCTCGTGCGGAAGAAATGTTAGATGATTATCCACACCGATTATCAGGTGGAATGAGACAAAGGGTCATGATTGCAATGGCAATGAGCTGTGATCCAAAGTTACTAATTGCAGATGAACCTACAACTGCATTAGACGTGACAGTCCAAGCCCAAATTCTTGAATTAATGAAGGAATTATCAAAGAAGTTTAGTTCCTCAATTATTTTGATTACTCATGATTTAGGAGTTGTTGCTGAGCTAGCTGATCGAGTTCTAGTTATGTATGCGGGGCAAGTAGTAGAAGAGTCTGACATTGTTGAACTATTCGATAGACCGCTACATCCCTATACTCAAGGGCTACTTAGTTCAGTTCCTAAAATAGATGAAGATCAAGAACGGTTAACATCTATTGGTGGAAACGTACCTTCTCCAGATAACTTTCCTAAAGGCTGTCGCTTTTCAACACGCTGTGCTCATGTCATGGAAAAGTGTTTGGAAAGTCAACCAGACCTGATTGAAGTTTATCCAGGCCGCAAGTCGCGTTGCTTCTTGCATCAGGAAGGAGTCAACTAAAGATGAGTACCGTAACTGAAGATCATAAAAAAAATGCTAAAAGCGAAACAACATCCGATATTTTACTAGAAGTAAAAGGTCTAAAAAAATATTTCCCGATAAAAGCAGGTATTTTGCAAAGAACAGTCGGTCATGTAAAGGCTGTCGATGATGTTAGTTTCTTTATTAAAAAGGGTGAAACATTTGGTCTTGTTGGTGAGTCCGGTTGTGGAAAATCGACAACAGGAAGAGCGATTATTCGTTTATATGAACCAACGGCAGGAGAAATAATTTTTGACGGTGAAAATATTGCGAATATTCCGGAAAAATCTCTAAGGCCTTATCGGAAAGATATCCAAATGGTGTTTCAAGATCCTTACTCTTCTCTAAATCCCCGCAAAACTGTGGGAACGATTTTAGAAGAACCTTTTCGTGTGCACAATCTTTATTCAAAAAAGGAACGGAAAGAAAGAGTAGAACATCTTTTGGAAAAGGTTGGATTAAATCCTTCACTGAGAGATCGTTATCCTCATGAGTTTTCTGGAGGACAACGTCAGCGGATTGGAATTGCAAGATCACTTACGTTAAATCCTAAGCTAATTATTGGAGATGAACCAGTTTCAGCCCTAGACGTATCTATTCAGTCACAAGTATTGAATATTATGGATGATCTCCAAAAAGAATTTGGTTTGACATACTTATTTATTGCCCATGATTTAGCTGTTGTAAAACATATTTCAGATCGTATCGGGGTTATGTACCTTGGTCGAATGATGGAAGTGACTGATAAGAAAACGCTTTATCGGAATCCACTTCATCCTTACACGCAAGCACTACTTTCTGCGATTCCAAAATCGCATCCTAGTGAAGTGAAGCGTGAACGTATAATCTTAAAAGGAGATGTTCCAAGCCCGGCAAATCCGCCAGCAGGGTGTGTATTTCATACACGCTGCCCACAAGCGATGGATCATTGTAAGCAAGCCGTACCTATGTTACAAGAGTTAGAGCCTGGTCACTTTGTCGCTTGTCACTTATACGAATAAGTATTGTGATAAAAGGTAAAGTCCAACTCTACGTTAAATATTCAAAATATTCCGAAGGGGGAAAAACTTTGAAAAAGAAATTGTTAATTCTGTTAAGTTTAGTATTCATGCTGTCTATCTTTTTAGTAGCATGCGGTGGGGAGAAATCATCCACTGATGATAAGCAAGAAACACCTGCACCAGCTGATGAGAAGAAAGATGATGCAAAAGAGGAACCAAAAGATGAGGGTCCTACGCAAGGTGGAAGTGTTGTTTTAGGTTCTTCAGGTGAGCCTGTAACTTTTAACGGTAACTATTCACAAGACTCTGCGTCAAGTGACGTAATTGATCTTCTTTTTGCAGGTTTAGTACGCTCTAACGAAAATTTAGAAATTGTTCCAAGTATTGCAATTGATTACCCAGAAGTCTCCGAAGATGGTTTAGAGTGGGTTTATACACTTCGTGAAGGTGTTAAATTCCATGACGGCGTTGAATTAACTGCCGAAGACGTAGAATTTACTTATAGTATCTTTAAGCATGAAGACTATAGCGGTCCACGTGCAGGAAGCTTTTCTAACGTTGAAAGTATCGAAGCAATCGAGAAATATAAAGTTAAATTCACATTATCAGAAGCTGATGCTCGTTTCCCAACATTAGCAGGTTACGGTATCTTGCCTAAGCACATCCTTGGTGATGTTCCAGTTGCTGACCTAGGTGAATATCAAGAGTTCAACCAAAAGAACCCAATTGGTGCTGGTCCATTTAAATTTGTTAGCTGGACAGCTGGACAAAACTTAGTAGTAGAGGCTTTTGATGACTACTTCGAAGGTCGTCCATACCTTGATAAAGTAACATTCCGTTTCGCTTCTGACTCAAATGCACTAGTGTTATTAATGCAAACTGGTGACATCGACTGGATGATTGCTCCTCCAGCTGAGTTAGGTACAATTGAAACGTTTAACCATGCAAGAATTTCTAATACATTAGCTTTACGTTATGACTATATTGGTTGGAACTTACAAAATCCATTGTTCCAAGATGTTAAAGTTCGTCAAGCATTAACGCACGCTATTGACCGTCAAGAAATCGTTGACACAATTATGGAAGGTAACGCAACAGTTGCTCATGCTCCAGTATCTCCACTTAGCTGGTCTTATAATGACAATGTTCCTAAGTTTGATTTTGACCCAGAAAAGGCAAAACAAATGTTAGCTGAAGCTGGCTGGGAGCCAGGTGCAGATGGAATTCTTCAAAAAGACGGCAAGAAATTCTCGTTCACAGTTCTTTCTAATGACGGAAACGTAGTACGTCGTGATATTGGAATTATCATGCAACAATACCTAGGTAATATTGGTATTGAAGTTAAAGCAGAACAAATGGAATGGGGCGCATTCTTAGATAAGATCAACCCTCCTAACTATGACTTTGATGCAGTAGTTTTAGCATGGGGCTTAGCTCTTGATCCAGATCCAAGTGCAATCTGGCATTCTAAAGAAATCGCTAATGGCTTAAACAACATTAGCTACTCTAACCCAATTGTTGATGAAATTGCAGATAGTAATACAAAAATTCTTGATCAAGCAGAACGTGCAAAAGAACTTGCAAAAGTTTGGGAAATCTTAGCTGAAGAGCAACCATACACTTACATGTACTACCCACAACAGTTCATAGCTTTAAACAAGAAAATTGAGGGCTTTACACATCACCCACGTTCAAACATGTACCTTGTTAACGAGTGGTGGATCAACAATAACTAAAAGTAGTTTGTAAGGATTAAAGGGGACCTCCGTCCCCTTCTTCCTT
Organism: Anaerobacillus isosaccharinicus; assembly: GCF_001866075.3. GTDB lineage: Bacteria > Bacillota > Bacilli > Bacillales > Anaerobacillaceae > Anaerobacillus > Anaerobacillus isosaccharinicus. The sequence continues at coordinate 1,475,631 of NZ_CP063356.1, forward strand.
ATACTTTTTAAAGACTATAACAACACCAGTTATAGGTTTTATAAAGTATAAGAAAAACGATGGCGCTCGCTTTGAACTTGGCGATAAGCCAAGTTTTTCTACTAAAATTAAGAAGTGAGGGAGTAAGGTAGATGACGACATATTTAATTCGCCGGCTAGTAATGATGCTTCCAATTCTTTTTGGGATATCTGTTATCTCCTTTGCCATTATGTATGCGGCACCCGGTAAGCCCGCGGTTATGAATTTAGACCCCGATATTTCTGTGGAAGACCGTGAGAAACAAATGGAGAAATTAGGATTAAACGATCCACCACATATTCAATATCTTAATTGGATGGGTAATGTAGTTAGAGGAGATTTTGGTACTTCTTTTACAAAAAAACAACCTGTGAAAGATATGATCCTAGATCGATTACCAAACACATTAATTCTAATGCTGTTCTCAACGATTTTAGCAGTTATTATTTCTATTCCTTTTGGGGTGTTATCAGCAACCAGACAGTATTCAAAGCTAGATTACGGAGTTACAATCACCTCATTTCTAGGACTTGCTACACCTAACTTTTGGTTAGGACTAATGCTAATTATGTTATTCTCAGTTCAATTAGGCTGGACACCTGTTGGTGGGGTATCGACTCTTGGTGCTGATTTTAGCTTACTAGATAGACTTCATCATTTAATCTTACCTGCAATCGTTCTTGCAACGGCAGATATGGCTGGACTAACTCGTTATACTCGCTCAAGTATGTTGGAAGTTATTAATCAAGATTATATTCGTACAGCTAGAGCAAAAGGATTCAGAGAGCGTACAGTCATTTATAAGCACGGTTTGAGAAATGGACTTATTCCAATTATTACAATCTTTGGTTTAATGTTACCGACATTCATTGGTGGCTCTGTAATTGTTGAGTCGTTATTTAGCTGGCCAGGAATTGGTAAGTTATTTATTGATGCAACATTTGAGAGAGATTATCCTGTTATTATGGCAATTACGATGTTCGGTGCTGTCCTCACAGTAATCGGTAATTTAATTGCGGATATTCTTTATGCTGTCATGGATCCAAGGATCGAGTACTAGGAGGTGGTCACATGGGAAAACCGGAAATAAATCTACCAAACAATCTTGGGCAAGCACCCATTGAACAAACATTAGGAGAAAGACGTTCTCTTACTTCAATTATTATTGCAAAATTTTTTCAAAATAAGCTAGCTGTCTTTGGTTTAATTCTGTTAGTCATCATCGTGGGTAGCGCATTACTAGCACCTTGGATCGCCCCGCATAATCCAGATTTTCAAAACTTGCGTAACCGTTTAGCTGCACCGAGTGCGGAGTTCCTGTTAGGAACTGACCATTTAGGAAGAGATATTTTTAGCCGTCTTTTATTTGGTGGAAGAGTATCATTATTCGTAGGGTTTGTGGCGATGGTTGGTGCTGTAACGATCGGAACAACTGTAGGAGCGGTAGCGGGATACTTCGGTGGTCTAGTTGATGCATTCTTAATGCGTTTAGTAGATGTCATCATCTCATTCCCTAATATCTTCTTATTAATTACCTTGGTTGCTGTTCTTGAGCCGAGTATTGATAAACTTATTATGGTATTTGCTTTCTTGAGCTGGACTGGAACCGCACGTTTAGTTCGTGGTGAGTTCTTAACATTGAAGAAGCGAGAGTTCGTATTAGCAGCTCGTACAATCGGAATGTCAAATACGCGAATTATCTTCGGACAAATTTTACCGAGTGCCTTTGGTCCTGTTATTGTAGCAGCGACACTTGCGGTAGGTGGATTTATCCTAGCTGAGTCGGCACTTAGTTTCCTTGGATTAGGTGTACAACCACCAACTTCTACATGGGGGAACATGCTGACGTACTCTCAAAGTGTAACGATTTTCAGAACCGCTTGGTGGTATCCAACCTTCCCAGGGTTAATGATTTTACTTACTGTATTATCATTTAACTTTGTTGGTGATGGTTTACGTGATGCTCTTGATCCAAGAGTCATAGAAAAATAGAATGTATAAAGGCTAACCTTATTCATAAGGTTAGCCTTTATACATTTTAATTCAGAATAATTAATTTACTTTATCGAAATAAAATGATATGTTTGTTTTTTCAGAATAATTAAACTGGTAATATTTATAAAAATACTTTTATGAAAAAGATAGTAAGTTGTCTTCCTGGAATAGACTACTCAATACTCAATACTGAATACTTGATATTATTGTGTTATTCACAGTATTAACTATTTTCTAAAAAGTACTGTAATAATATTGACACAATTACTAAGCAGGTGTAACATTCAGTATGTAAGAAAAATTATTATATTCAAAAAATTGTTTAACTTAAATTGTTAGAAAATTTAACTTTTTTAAAGTTATATGGATAAGATTACAAGTTTCATAGAAATAGAAAAGAATTAATAGGTGGTGTCAGCAATTAATGTCTACGTTGTTAGAAGTTAAAAATTTAAAAACCCACTTTTTTTCGAAAAATAAAGTTTTTCCAGTAGTTGACGGATTAGACTTTAAAGTTAAAAAAGGTGAAACGTTAGCTATTGTTGGAGAATCAGGCTCAGGAAAAAGTATTACATCCCTTTCGATTATGGGTCTTGTACCTAAACCAGGCGGTAAGATTGTTGAGGGTGAAATCATTTTCGATGGTGCAGACTTAGTGTCATTAAGTGAAAATGAAATGTTTAAAGTTCGTGGAAATGACATCGCGATGATCTTTCAAGAACCTATGTCATCACTAAATCCAGTTTTAACGATTGGTGAACAAATTACCGAAGTATTAATTTATCACAAGAAAATAACAAAAAAAGAAGCTAGGGCAAGAGCGATCGAATTACTGAAAATTGTTGGTTTTGCTCGCGCGGAAGAAATGTTAGACGATTATCCGCACCGTTTGTCTGGTGGGATGAGACAAAGGGTTATGATTGCGATGGCAATGAGCTGTGATCCTAAGTTGTTAATTGCGGATGAGCCTACAACTGCACTTGATGTAACTGTACAAGCGCAAATTTTAGAATTAATGAAGGAATTATCTAAAAAGTTTAGTTCTTCGATTATTTTAATTACTCATGACTTAGGGGTAGTTGCTGAGTTAGCTGATAGAGTACTAGTTATGTATGCTGGACAAGTAGTAGAAGAATCACCAATTGTTGAAATGTTTGACGCACCGCTACATCCTTACACTCAAGGGTTACTAAGCTCCGTACCAAAAATTGATGAAGAACAAGAAAGGCTTTCATCAATTGGCGGAAATGTTCCATCTCCAGATAACTTCCCGAAAGGTTGTCGCTTTTCAACACGTTGTGCTCATGTCATGGAAAAATGTTTGGAAAGTCAACCAGATTTAGTAGAAGTTTATCCAGGTCGCAAGTCGCGTTGCTTCTTGCATGAGGAAGGAGATAACTAAAGATGAGCAATGTTACATTAGACACTAGTAATAATTCAGTAGATCAAAAGAACTCAGATATTTTACTAGAAGTAAAGGGACTTAAGAAATATTTCCCGATAAAGTCTGGTATTCTTCAAAAAACAGTTGGTCATGTAAAAGCTGTTGATGATGTAAGTTTCTTCATTAAAAAAGGTGAAACATTTGGTCTAGTAGGAGAATCAGGTTGTGGGAAATCGACCACAGGGCGAACGATTATTCGTTTGTACGAACCAACAGAAGGAGAAATCCTTTTTGACGGCCAAGACCTTTCCGGTTTAAGTGAAAATCAATTAAAACCTTATCGAAAAGATATTCAAATGGTATTCCAAGATCCTTATTCTTCATTAAATCCAAGGAAGACGGTTGGAACGATTTTAGAAGAGCCTTTTCGAGTTCATAATTTATATTCGAAGCTAGAGCGTAAAGAAAGAGTAGAGCATTTACTAGATCGAGTTGGTTTAAATCCTCATTTACGAGATCGCTATCCACATGAGTTTTCAGGTGGACAACGTCAAAGAATTGGTATTGCTCGCGCATTAACGCTTAATCCAAAGTTGATTATCGGAGACGAACCAGTTTCAGCTCTAGATGTATCAATACAATCACAAGTTTTAAATATTATGGATGATCTTCAAAAGGAATTTGGGTTAACGTATTTATTTATCGCCCATGATTTAGCTGTAGTTAAACATATCTCTGATCGAATTGGAGTCATGTACTTAGGTCGAATGATGGAAGTAACGGATAAAAAGACGTTGTATAGTAACCCACTTCATCCGTATACTCAAGCATTGCTTTCTGCGATCCCTAAAACTCATCCGAGTGAAGTAAAGCGAGAGAGAATTATCTTAAAGGGCGATGTTCCTAGCCCTGCAAATCCGCCAAAAGGCTGTGTATTCCATACGCGTTGTCCTCAGGCAATGGACCATTGTAAAGAAGTCGTACCTATGTTAAAAGAGTTAGAGCCTGGTCACTTTGTTGCTTGCCACCTATACGAGTAGTATGTGGCAAACAGTAGAGCCCAACTCTACACTATATTATAAAAATTTTTTAAGGGGGAAATACACATGAATTCAAAGAAGTCGTTATTAACACTTCTAAGCATGATTTTAATGTTATCTTTGTTTTTAGTAGCTTGTGGCGGAAACAACACACCTACAGAAACTGAAACACCAGCTCCTGGTGAGCAAACAGATGGAGAGTCTACTGAAGATGCAACAAGCGGTGAGCCAAAACAAGGTGGAACCATTGTTTTAGGTTCTTCAGGTGAGCCAGTACTTTTCAACTCGCTTTACCACCAAGATTCAGCGAGTGCTGATGTTACAGATTTAGTTTTCGCTGGTTTAATGCAAGCTAACGAAAATTTAGAAATGCAACCACTAATTGCAGCTGACTTCCCAGAGATTTCAGAAGATGGATTAGAATTCACTTATACTCTTCGTGAAGGAGTTCTTTTCCATGATGGAACTGAGTTAACTGCTGAAGATGTTGAGTTTACGTATAGTATCTTCAAGCATGAAGACTATGCTGGTCCACGTGCAGGAAGCTTTGCTAACATGGAAAGCGTAGAAGCAACTGGTAAATATGAAGTGAAATTCACTTTATCACAAGCAGATGCTAGTTTCCCTACTTTAGCTAGTTATGGTATCTTACCTAAGCATATTCTTGGCGACATTCCTGTTGCAGATTTAGGAGAATATCAAGAGTTTAATATTAAAAATCCAATTGGTGCTGGTCCATTTAAATTTGTGAGCTGGACACAAGGTCAAAACTTAGCATTAGAAGCTTTTGAAGATTACTTCGAAGGACGCCCGAATCTTGACAAAGTAACATTCCGTTTTGCTTCTGATTCGAATGCGTTAGTTTTATTAATGCAAACTGGAGATATTGATTGGATGATCGCACCACCGTCTGAAATTCCAACAATTGAAACATTTAACCATGCAAAAATTTCTAACACATTAGCTTTACGTTATGACTACATTGGATGGAACTTACAAAATCCATTATTCCAAGACGTAAAAGTTCGTCAAGCACTAACACATGCTATTGATCGTCAAGAAATCGTTGACACAATCATGGAAGGTAATGCAACAGTTGCTCATGCTCCGGTATCTCCACTTAGCTGGGCATACAATGACAATGTTCCTAAGTTCGATTATGATTTAGACAAAGCAAGTCAATTATTAGCAGAAGCTGGCTGGGAGCCAGGTGCTGATGGAATTCTTACTAAAGACGGCCAAAGATTTTCATTCACAATCCTTTCTAATGACGGAAACGTAGTACGTCGTGACATCGGGATTATCGTTCAACAATATTTAGGTCAAATTGGTATCGAAGTGAAAGCTGAACAAATGGAGTGGGGCGCGTTCTTAGATAAGATCAACCCACCAAACTATGACTTTGATGCAGTAGTATTAGCTTGGGGTCTAGCTCTTGATCCAGATCCAAGAGCAATCTGGCATTCATCAGAAATCGAAAATGGCTTAAATAACATTAGCTATAGCAACCCTCGTGTTGATGAAATTGCAGACAGCAACAAGCAAATCATGGACCAAGCTGAACGTGCAGCAGCACTTGCAGAAGTATGGGAAATTTTAGCTGAAGAGCAACCATACACTTACATGTACTACCCACAACAATTTATTTCACTAAGCAATAGAGTTCAAGGCTTTACACATCACCCACGTGTTAACATGTACAAAGTTAACGAGTGGTGGGTTGATAATAACTAATGATCTATTGTGAGGATAAAAGGGGACCTTCCGTCCCCTTATTCCTTATACTTTTTAAAGGCTATAACTTCTGTTATGGATTTTATAAAGTATAAGAAAAACGAAGGCATTCGCTTTAGACTTGGCGATGAGCCAAGTTTTTCTTTTAAATAACATGTAAGGGAGTAATGAAGATGACTACGTATTTAATTCGCCGACTAGTGATGATGATTCCAATTCTTTTTGGAATATCAATTATCTCCTTTGCCATTATGTATGCGGCACCAGGGAAACCAGCGGTTATGAACTTAGACCCTGATATTTCTGTGGAAGACCGTGAGAAACAAATGGAGAAGTTAGGTTTAAATGATCCTGCGCATGTTCAATACCTTAGATGGATGGGCAATGTAGTTAAAGGAGACTTTGGTACTTCCTTTACAAAAAAACAACCTGTTAAAGACATGATCTTAGATCGTTTACCAAATACACTTATCTTAATGGTGTTTTCAACAATATTAGCTGTAATTATTGCGATACCATTTGGTGTAATTTCTGCTACCAAACAGTATTCTAAGTTAGACTATGGGGTTACCATATCGTCATTCTTAGGACTTGCTACACCGAACTTTTGGTTAGGTTTAATGCTTATTATGTTTTTCTCAGTTCAGTTAGGTTGGACGCCCGTTGGCGGAGTAGCTACACTTGGAGCTGACTTTAGTTTATTAGATCGACTTCATCACTTAATCTTACCTGCAATCGTTCTTGCAACTGCAGATATGGCGGGACTTACTCGTTATACACGTTCAAGTATGCTAGAAGTAATTAACCAGGATTATATACGAACTGCACGCGCAAAAGGTTTCCGTGAGTCTACAGTTATTTATAAACATGGCTTACGTAATGGACTTATTCCGATCATTACAATCTTTGGTTTAATGCTACCAACTTTCATTGGTGGATCAGTTATTGTTGAGTCGTTATTTAGCTGGCCAGGAATTGGGAAGTTATTTATTGATGCTACTTTTGAGAGAGATTACCCTGTAATTATGGCAATTACAATGTTCGGTGCCGTTCTTACAGTTCTTGGGAACCTAATAGCAGATATCCTTTATGCTGTCATGGATCCAAGGATCGAGTATTAGGAGGGGTGTCAAATGGGAAAACCTGAATTAAATGTGAAGAATAAACTTAATAATGTAGAACAAACTTTAGGGGAAAGACGATCCCTAACATCAATTATTGTTGCGAAATTCTTTCAAAATAAGCTGGCTGTTATTGGCTTAATTTTGTTAGTTATCATCGTAGGTAGCGCATTACTAGCGCCTTGGATTGCTCCACACGATCCCGACTTCCAAAACTTAAGAAACCGTTTAGCTGCACCAAGTGCTGAGTTTCTGTTAGGGACAGATCATTTAGGACGAGATATTTTTAGTCGCCTTTTATTCGGAGGAAGAGTCTCACTATTCGTAGGTTTTGTAGCGATGGTAGGTGCTGTAACGATCGGAACAACTGTAGGGGCGGTAGCGGGATACTTCGGTGGTCTAGTTGATGCATTCTTAATGCGCCTAGTAGATATTATCATTTCATTCCCGAATATCTTCTTATTAATAACATTGGTTGCTGTTCTTGAACCAAGTATTGATAAATTAATTATGGTATTTGCCTTCTTAAGTTGGACTGGAACCGCACGTTTAGTTCGTGGTGAGTTCTTAACACTGAAGAAACGTGAATTTGTATTAGCAGCTCGTACAATTGGAATGTCGAATACACGAATTATCTTCGGCCAAATTTTACCGAGTGCGTTAGGTCCTGTCATAGTAGCAGCGACACTTGCAGTAGGTGGATTTATCTTAGCTGAGTCGGCGCTTAGTTTCCTCGGTTTAGGTGTGCAACCACCAACTTCTACATGGGGGAACATGCTGACGTACTCTCAAAGTGTAACGATTTTCAGAACGGCATGGTGGTATCCGACTTTCCCTGGTTTGATGATTTTACTGACAGTATTATCATTTAACTTTGTTGGTGATGGTTTACGTGATGCTCTAGATCCACGTGTTATTGAAAAATAAATCTAAACCTAATAAATAGCTTACATAGTTTTTAATCTATGTAAGCTATTTTTTTTATTTATATGCCAATGTAATACAGTTAGGAAATATCAATATTATCTTTATATAGTGTTAAAGGAATATGTCCAGAGATGTCTATGCGACAAAGTTAATAGAAGGAAAGATCAATATACTATGGGTTGTACGTATGTAAAGTTACGGTCTGGGATATATTACAAATGAATTTTTCACTAATCGTATAGTGTTAACCTTGATTCCATGTTAATATTATATTAGAAAAACAAATTAATGACACCGAATTTATTCAATTAAAAAAATATTTTAATTATTCCCGCTTGTTTTAATTATTTAAATATAATTATAAAAAACTGGCGGGTTTTTGCTATATTAATAAAAACTCAAATGTATCACTGATTATTCTTAAAATTCCCACAAACGAAAAAATACCAATTCTTTAACATTGACAATTTTGTTACATTAATATAATATTTTAAGCGTTACTCTATACTTTTAAACTATTAGCTCAAGGCTTGATAATAGTAATGTTGGCTTTTGCTACTATAATGATTAGCAATTGTAGATTAGTAGTAGAAAGTACGCTCTTAAGGTGGTGAATGCATAAGATGTCTACATTATTAGAAGTTAAAAATTTAAAGACCCACTTCTTCGGTAAAAACAAAGTACTACCAGTTGTAGATGGCGTAGACTTTGAAGTGAAAAAAGGTGAAACATTAGCTATAGTTGGTGAATCAGGATCAGGTAAGAGTATTACTTCTCTTTCGATTATGGGTCTTGTGCCAAAACCAGGTGGGAAAATTGTTGACGGACAAATTATCTTCGATGGTACTGATTTAGTATCATTAAGTGAAAATGAGATGTTTAAAGTTCGTGGAAATGAAATTGCAATGATCTTCCAAGAACCAATGTCTTCATTAAATCCAGTTTTAACAATTGGTGAACAAATTACAGAAGTATTAATTTATCATAAGAAGTTAAGTAAAAAAGAAGCTCGACTTAAAGCTGTAGAACTATTAAAAATTGTTGGGTTTGCTCGGGCTGAGGAAATTTTAGATGATTATCCACATCGTTTATCAGGTGGTATGAGACAAAGGGTAATGATTGCAATGGCGATGAGCTGTGACCCAAAGTTGTTAATTGCCGATGAGCCAACAACGGCATTGGACGTTACTGTTCAGGCACAAATACTAGAATTGATGAAAGACTTATCTGAGAAATTTAATTCTTCAATTATTTTGATTACACATGACCTTGGTGTAGTAGCAGAACTTGCTGACCGTGTCATTGTTATGTACGCAGGACAAGTAGTTGAAGAGTCAGGGATTGTGGAAATGTTTGATAACCCACTACACCCTTATACAGCAGGACTATTAAATTCTGTTCCGAAAATCGATGAAGATCAAGAACGATTATCTTCGATTGGAGGAAATGTTCCTTCACCAGATAACTTCCCTAAGGGTTGTCGTTTCGCAACACGTTGTGAGCATGTTATGGAAAGATGTTTAGAAGAACAACCAATGTTAAAGGAAATAAAACCTGGCCGTAAATCACGTTGTTTTTTGCATGAGGAAGGAGGTAACCAATAATGACTACGAATACTTTAATTAATTCAAAAACAGATAAAAGTGATATCTTACTTGAAGTTAATGGATTAAAAAAATATTTTCCAATAAAAGCGGGAATTCTCCAAAAAACAGTAGGGAATGTTAAGGCTGTAGATGATGTTAGTTTTTTCATCAAAAAGGGAGAAACGTTTGGACTTGTTGGTGAATCTGGATGTGGTAAATCAACAACAGGAAGAACGATTATCCGCCTATATGAACCAACAGAAGGTGAAATTATATTTGAAGGACAAGACCTTTCAACGTTAAAGGAGAAAGAATTAAAACCTTATCGCAAGGATATTCAAATGGTTTTCCAAGATCCTTATTCTTCTTTAAACCCGAGAAAGACTGTCGGAACAATATTAGAAGAGCCGTTTGGGGTTCATAATTTATATTCAAAAGCAGAACGAAAAGAACGAGTTGAGCATCTTTTAGACCGTGTAGGTTTAAATCCAACTTTACGTGACCGTTATCCGCATGAGTTTTCAGGTGGTCAACGTCAAAGAATTGGAATAGCCCGTGCTCTTACGCTGAACCCAAAATTAATTATTGGTGATGAGCCAGTGTCTGCATTAGATGTATCGATTCAATCGCAAGTTCTAAATATTATGAACGATTTACAGAAGGAATTCGGCTTAACGTATCTATTTATTGCTCATGACTTGGCAGTAGTTAAGCATATATCTGACCGTATTGGTGTTATGTATTTAGGTCGAATGATGGAAGTTACTGACAAGAAAGCGTTATACAGTAACCCACTTCACCCGTATACTCAAGCATTACTTTCAGCTATTCCTAAAACACATCCAAGTGAAGTGAAGCGCGAGAGAATTATTTTAAAAGGGGATGTACCAAGTCCTTCGAATCCACCTAAAGGCTGTGTATTCCATACACGTTGTCCGCAGGCAATGGATCATTGTAAAGAAGCTGTTCCGGTCTTAAAAGAATTAGAACCTGGACATTTCGTTGCATGTCATTTATATAACTAAAATGAACTTATAAATGACTAAATTAGAAAAAACTTATTAGGAGGAAACACAATTGTTTAAACAGAAATCACTTTTAACAACTTTAGCATTACTTTTAATCTTCTCACTATTTCTAGTTGCCTGTGGAGGAACTACAACAGATCCTACTGAGGAAGAGAAAGCACCAGCAGACCAAGAAGAAGCAACAGGAGAACCAAAAAAAGGTGGTAGTATTGTCCTAGGTTCATCTGGTGAACCAGTACTTTTCAACCCGCTTTACCACCAGGACTCAGCAAGTGCTGACGTTACTGACTTAGTATTTGCAGGTTTAATGCAATCAAATGAAAACTTAGAGATGGTACCTTACATTGCTGAGGATTTTCCTGAGATTTCTGAAGATGGTTTAGAATTAACATATAAAATTCGTGAAGGTGTCCTTTTCCATGATGGACAAGAATTAACTGCAGATGACGTAGTATTTACGTATAACATCTTTAAAGATGAAGACTATACTGGACCACGAGCATCAAGCTTTGTGGATTTAGAAAAAGTAGAAGCTTTAAATGAATACGAAGTAAAATTTACATTATCTGAGGCTGATGCGAGCTTTCCGACATTAACTACGTACGGAATTTTACCAAAGCATATTTTAGGTGATGTACCTGTAGCAGATTTAGGTGAATATCGTGAGTTTAATATCGAAAACCCAGTTGGTGCTGGACCTTTTAAATTTGTTAGCTTTACTACTGGACAAAGCTTAGAATTAGAAGCATTCGAGGAGTATTTTGAAGGACGTCCAAACCTTGATAAAGTAACATTCCGTTTTGCTTCTGACTCAAATGCTTTAGTTTTATTAATGCAAACTGGTGATATTGATTGGATGATCGCACCACCTTCAGAAATTGCTACAATTGAAACGTTCAATCATGCAAGAGTTTCTAACACGTTAGCATTACGTTATGACTATATTGCTTGGAATCAACTAAATCCATTGTTCCAAGATGTAAAAGTTCGTCAAGCGTTAACACATGCCATTGATCGTCAAGAAATTGTTGAAACGATTATGGAAGGGAACGCAACAGTTGCTCATGCACCTGTATCACCATTAAGCTGGGCTTATAATGACAATGTTCCTAAATTTGAATTTGATCCAGAAAGAGCAACTCAATTATTATCTGAAGCTGGTTGGGAGCCAGGTCCAGATGGAATCTTGCAAAAAGATGGTGAAAGGTTCTCTTTCACAATCCTATCTAATAGTGGTAACGTTGTTCGTCGTGATATTGGAATTATTGCTCAACAATACCTTGGACAAGTTGGTATTGAAGTGAAAGCAGAACAAATGGAGTGGGGAGCATTCTTAGATAAGATCAACCCACCAAACTATGACTTTGATGCAATTGTATTAGCTTGGGGCTTAGCGTTAGATCCAGATCCTACTGCTATTTGGCATTCAAAAGAAATTGAACAAGGTTTAAATAATATTAGTTACCGAAATGACCGAGTTGATGAAATTGCTGATCTAAACAAGACAATACTTGATCAAACAGAACGTGCAGCAGCATTAGGTGAAATTTGGGAAATCCTTGCCCAAGAGCAACCATACACGTTTATGTACTATCCACAACAATTTATTTCACTAAATAAAGATGTTCAAGGATTTACACATCATCCACGTGTAAATATGTACAAAGTAAATGAATGGTGGTTAGACCGAAACTAATGTAACTTTGTTAAACTAAGGTTTTTAAAACTAATCATTGTGTAGACGAGGGGGATTTTTGTTCCCCTTCTTACATGCAAAATTTGAAGTAAAGGAGTTTGAAGATGACGACATATATTATTCGCCGATTAATCATGATGATTCCTATTTTATTTGGAATTTCGCTTATCTCCTTTGCGATTATGTATGCAGCTCCAGGAAAGCCTGCGGTTATGGATCTAGACCCAAGTATCTCAGTTGAAGACCGTGAGAAACAAATGGAAAAGTTGGGATTAAATGATCCGCCTCACATTCAATACCTTAATTGGATGGGGAATGTTTTAAAAGGAGACTTTGGTACATCGTTTACAAAAAAGCAACCTGTTAAAGATATGATTTTAGACCGGTTACCTAACACACTCATTTTGATGGTGTTTTCAACAATATTAGCAGTAATTATTGCGATACCATTTGGTGTATTATCTGCTACCAAACAGTATTCTAAGTTAGACTATGGTGTTACGATTACGTCGTTTTTAGGACTAGCTACACCTAACTTCTGGTTGGGGTTAATGCTAATTATGTTGTTTTCCGTTCAGTTAGGGTGGACCCCTGTTGGTGGAGTTTCGACTCTTGGTGCTGAATTTAGTTTACTAGATAGACTTCATCACTTAATTTTACCTGCGATTGTATTAGCAACCGCAGATATGGCTGGATTAACACGTTATACTCGTTCGAGTATGTTAGAAGTTATTAATCAAGATTATATCCGTACAGCTCGATCGAAAGGTTTTCCTGAGCGTACTGTTATTTATAAACATGGATTACGCAATGGACTTATTCCGATTATAACAATTTTTGGTTTAATGTTACCTACCTTTATCGGTGGTTCAGTAATCGTAGAATCATTGTTTAGTTGGCCGGGAATTGGAAAGTTATTTATTGATGCAACATTTGAAAGAGATTACCCAGTTATCATGGCGATTACGATGTTCGGTGCTTTACTTACAGTTATCGGGAACTTAATTGCAGATATATTATATGCTGTTTTAGATCCACGGATCGAATATTAGGAGGTGGAGAACGTTGGCAAAACTAGAAGTTAAACTTCCAAACCAAAAAACACTTGATGTGCAATCATTGGGGGAAAGACGTTCCCTCTTATCCATTATCGTTGCAAAATTCTTACAAAATAAATTAGCTGTTATTGGTTTAGTAATGCTAGCAATCATTGTTTTTAGTGCTCTTTTAGCTCCTTGGATTGCACCACATGATCCCGATTTCCAAAACTTGAGAAACCGTTTAGCGGCTCCAAGTGCCGAGTTCCTTTTGGGTACGGATCATTTAGGAAGAGATATTTTTAGCCGTCTATTATTTGGTGGTCGAGTATCACTATTCGTTGGGTTTGTAGCCATGATTGGTGCTGTCACAATTGGTACAACAGTAGGTGCAGTTGCTGGTTATTTTGGTGGCTTAGTAGATTCAATTTTAATGCGATTAGTAGATATTATCATTTCATTCCCTAACATCTTTCTATTAATTACACTAGTTGCTGTACTTGAGCCGAGCATTGATAAACTTATTATGGTATTTGCTTTCTTAAGTTGGACAGGAACTGCTCGTTTAGTACGTGGTGAGTTCTTAACATTAAAGAAACGAGAGTTTGTATTAGCAGCGCGTACAATTGGGATGTCAAATACAAGAATTATTTTTGGACAAATTTTACCGAGTGCATTTGGCCCTGTCATTGTAGCAGCGACACTTGCAGTAGGTGGCTTTATATTAGCTGAATCAGCGTTAAGTTTCTTAGGGTTAGGTGTACAACCACCAACTTCGACTTGGGGTAACATGCTTACGTATTCCCAAAGTGTCACGATTTTTAGAACTGCTTGGTGGTATCCTACTTTCCCAGGTTTGATGATTTTACTTACTGTATTATCATTTAACTTTGTTGGTGACGGTTTACGTGATGCGTTAGATCCAAGAGTAATAGAAAAGTAAGGAATTGTAAGAGGGTAACCATCGTGTTACCCTTTTTTTGTTTAATTTTTTTTGCTAAGCTAATAAACCAAATTTCATAAAGTTTCAGTTATTCTAGATAAAAACAAACTAAATACAACACTTTCACACATTTTAACTGTAATTTATTAAGATTTTCTACAGATATTTTCAGGAACTTCACAGTTTCTTCACCGGAATTTTGTTAGTTAAGTTAGGTAAAACCCTTATACTTAAAGGTTTTACCTATTATTTTAGTCTTTTATCCATGGAAACGTTCACATTACTGTAACAGGAAAAGTGATTTTAATCACATTGTGTGAAAGTGTATGAAAGTATGATATAGACAGAAAGTGAGATACATCACAACAGTAACTTTTTATACTACGTAATATGCCATTCGGTATTAAGCAGTTCCATTATAAATGAATGCTTAATCTATAAAGCTCTAAAATATGAAAGGAGAGAAACCGATGGGGGAAATGCTTAAGAAGCTAGATAAGAAGATTTTGTTATTTACGCTAATCGGTGTGTTCGCAGGGATCGTACTTTTTGCAGGAACTGCAAGTACACTGAAAGCTACAGACACTGGTGAGTTTTGTTCTAGCTGCCACATTATGGGAACGGCTTATGAAACTTTTGCTAATTCTAACCATGCATCGTTAGCTTGTAATGACTGTCACTTGCCACAAGATAATGCAGTTAACAAGTTAGTTGAAAAAGCAAAAGCTGGCATGGGTCACATGTACATGAATACTTTGGGAGCAAGTAAAATTCCAGATGTACTTCATGCAACAGGTAACTCGCAAGAAATAATTCAACAGAACTGCATTAGTTGTCATGAACCAAGCTTACAAAATGTATCACATGATGTTAAAGGAAGTTGTATCGATTGTCACCGCCAAGTTCCGCACAGTAAGGGTGACTTTAGACCAGCTGAGTGGTTTGAACCAAGAGAATTCTTCTTTATGGAACCAGGTAGAAAATAATGAAAGGAATGAAAAAAATGGGGAGCAATCATAAAAAACCATTATTATTGATGGTACTATCATTCTTGTTAATGCTTGCATTAGTAGGATGCGCAAGTTCACAAGCAAAAGAAAAAGAACCAATCAACACCGGACTTGATCCAGCAGAATGGAATAGCTACGCATTTAAGGATAAATACCCGTTACATTGGGAAAGTTTTATGAAAAACATGGTTAATGAAAAAGAGGTTAAGCCAAAGAATGATCCTTCAATTGAGCCATACTTACCGATTTTATGGAATGGTTTTGGATTTGCGGTAGAGTATAACTTAACTCGTGGGCACACATATGCATTTGAAGATCAAATGGTTGTAAGACGTATTACAGGTAACCCAAATGCAATATCTGCTTGTATGTCTTGTAAAACGACACTATTCCCTAAAATGATGGAAGAGTTTGGCGATCAAGCATTTAAGTTAAATTACCACGAAGAAGCAATGCCTTGGATTGATAAAATGACAGCACCTGATAAAGATCGTGAACTTGGTACTTATGGTCACGCGTCTGTTGGATGTTCTACATGTCATGATCCTGTAACAATGGATTTACGTATTGCAATGCCACAATTAACACTTTCTTTAGAAAATATGGATCCTGAGATCATGCAAAGGCAATTAGGATTTACTTTAGATACAATTACACAACATGACATGCGTTCACTAGTTTGTGCTCAATGTCACGTAGAATACTATTTTGACCCTGCAAACAATGCTCACACAACTTTCCCTTGGACTGAAGGTGTTCGTATGGAAAACATGTGGGATCACTATGAAGAAATTTGGGAAAAAGATGGCGAATTCCAAGGAGAGTATGTTTCACGGTTAACGAACCAACCAATCTTAAAAGCACAACATCCTGAGTATGAATTATGGAGCTACGGCCCTCACCAAACTGTCTCATGTGCTGATTGTCATATGCCTTACCAAAGAGTTGACGGTAAAAAGAAAATCTCTTCTCACCGTTGGGGATCTCCTATGAAGACAGCTGAAGAATCTTGCCGTACTTGCCACGCAGATAAGTCTGAAACTGAACTTAAAGATCGAGTAAAAGATATACAAACGGTTCACAAATCAGCATTACTGGAAGCGCAAGATATTGGTGCAACTGCAACTTATTATGTAAACAGAATGATTACTCGTCAAGTTGACGAAGCAAAGATTAAAGAAGCGCAATATTTACTACGCGAAGGACAATGGTTCTGGGATATTATTGCAGCTGAAAACTCTAAAGGTTTCCACAACCCACAAGGTGCTATGGAATCGTTTAGAAGATCTATCAAAGCTTCTTCTCAAGCAATTGAACTTGCTACGATTGAATTAATGAAACTTGGTGAAGATATTGATGAATTAAAGAAACAGATCGAAATTACTAAGCAAAACGTAGTAAACGAAACTGTTTCACACGAAAAACATCTTCAAGCAATCAACGAGTGGTTCCCGAACCACCGTGACAAACAATAAGTAAAATAGAGAGACTCTTTTCAAAGGCTGGCCCCTTTGGAAGGAGTTTCTTTTTTTATCTTATAAATAGTTGTAACAAATCGCAAATGATCTGCTCGCAAGAATTATTAAAAATTGTGGTGTGACATTTTTCACACGTTTGACACACTTTTTGTGACGTAATTCACAGTTTCAAAATTGAATTGTGACAAGTTGTTTATACACAAATTGTTAAAAAATATGTAAACGTATGATTTTTGTACAAAAATCCTCGAAAATAAGGGATTTTATTGTAGAAAATTACACTATTTATTGGAATTTTAGTGTCTTTTTTAAGTGAATACGGTGTGACAAAGTTCACATTTTGTTCACCCTTTCAAGTGACATTTCTCACAGTGACCACAATTGTATAGGAGTAACCTAAGGGTAAGAAAAGTAAATATGTAAAACAATGAAAAGGTTTGGCAACCTAAGTTTTACGTTTAATATTACTCTTGTTAGTAGGTGAATAACTAGGTATAGTTGCTTACTTTTATCCTAGTTAATCTATAAAATTAGTTTGATTTACAAAAAGAAAAAAGGGGGGGAGAAATGTGAAAAACTTAGTAAGAAAAATCAATAATAAGCTCTTGTTGTTTACATTACTAGGAGTCTTCGTAGGAATTGTATTTTTCGCAGGTACTGAGGGAGCGATCAATGCAACAGATACACCAGAATTTTGTGCCAGCTGCCATGTATATGAACAGACAATTACAAACTTTGAAAATTCTAATCATGCTGCATTAAATTGTAACGATTGTCATGCACCAACAGATAGTAAGATTGCCAAATATACATTTAAAGGGATAAATGCTATAAGTCATGGTTACGCAACTACCTTTGGTGCAAGTTCGCTACCAGATGTCATCCATGCAACAGATAAGTCGAAGGAAGTTATTGAAAAAAACTGTATTAGCTGTCACGAACCGAGTCTACAAAATGTTGCACACGACTCAAAAGATAGTTGTATAAGTTGTCATCGTCAAGTACCACATAATAAGGGAGATTTTAAACCTTCAGAATGGCATGAGCCAGGCAATTTCCACTTTAACCGGTAATAAAAATTGAAAGGAATGAAAAAAATGGGGAGTTTAAATAAAAAGTCGATTTTATTGGCTATGTTTTCTATCTTTCTAACGCTAGCCCTAGTAGCTTGTAACAGCTCAAATGCAGAAGAAAGCCAACCGATGGATACGGGACTTGATCCAGATGAATATTTTAACACAGCATTTAAAGAGAAGTTTCCACTGCATTATGAAAGTTACCTAAAAAACATGGTAAATGAAAAAGAAGTGATTTCAAAAAGTGATCCTACTATAGAGCCTTATCAACCTGCTTTATGGAGCGGTTATGGATTTTCTCTTGAATATAACTTAACAAGAGGTCACACGTATGCATTAGAGGATCAAATTAAAGTTAAACGTATTAACGATAATTCAATAGGTTCATGTATAACTTGTAAAGCAACAGTAGTACCACTTCTTTTAAGTGAAGAAGAGTTTGGTGATGAATTTTGGGGTGCTAACTTTAGAGGTGAAATTTTACCTCGTGTGAAAGAGTTAGCTGAAGGTGGAGAAAGTGAAGAATTAGGCGAATTAGGTCACATCTCCATTGGTTGTTCGGATTGTCATGACCCAGTAACGATGGATTTACGTGTTACTCGTCCTTCATTTACAAAAGCTATGGAGCGTAGTGGGGTAGATTTAACAAAAGCAACACAAAATGATATGCGTTCATACGTATGTGGACAATGTCACGTAGAGTACTATTTTGAGCCTGAAAAGAAAGAAGTAACATTTCCGTGGGATAAGGGCTTAAGAGTAGAAGATATGTATGAGTACTATGAAACAATTGCTATTGATCAAGGTTTCGATGCTGATTGGACACACCAAATTTCTGGAACGCCGTCTCTAAAATCACAACATCCAGAATTTGAACTATCTAGCTACGGGACACATGGGAATGCGGGTGTTTCTTGTTCAGATTGTCATATGCCATATCAAAGAGTTGACGGTAAAAAGAAAATCTCATCTCACCGTTGGGGTTCACCTTTAAAAACAGTAGAAGAGTCTTGTCGCAGCTGTCATGCTGATAAGTCAGCAACATATTTAAAGGATCGTGTTGAAGATATTCAAGACCGACACGTAGAAGCATTATTAGAAGCCCAGGAATTAAATACAATTTCTCACTATTATGTAAATCGTATGATTACTGCTGGAGTACCGGAAGCAAAGATAAAAGAAGCTCAGCAACACGTTCGTAAAGCACAATGGTTCTGGGATATTATTGCTGCAGAAAACTCAAAAGGATTCCATAATCCAAATGCTTCTATTGACTCTTTTAGAACTTCATCTATTGAATCTCAAGCAGCTATTGTCATTGCTACAGAGGAACTTGTGAAACTTGGTGAAGATATTGATGTATTGAAACAACAAATTGAAACTACAATGCAAAACATTGTTAATGAAGCGGACCATTTTGAAAAGCATAAACATGCAATAAACGAATGGTTCCCTGCACAAAACAAATAACACTAAAACACCGTACATAAATTTGTACGGTGTTTTCTATTGAATTGTGTAAATGAATTACACAATCTTGCTAGACAATTGGTTTACAAAAACCATGGCGTAGCAATTTATCAGACTAGTAGTAAAATAAATAGTGTAAAACCCTTGTAATACTAGAATCAATCCCACATTATCACATAAATCATTCACAGTTATTTCACCCTGAAGTGTGATCTTTCTCACAGTTATGAAACCCCTTAACAATTAAAGTTAAGGTATAGAAAATATAGAAAGAACAAAAGGGGAGAAGTATATATGAAAAAACTAGTTAGAGGCTTTGTATTGTTAGTAACGATCCTCTTATTACAACTAACAATTCTACCGCCAAATGAAGCTTTATCCAACAATCCAAATATATCATTAACTGAGTTAAATATTAAAGTAATGCCTGAATTTATTAATCCAGAAGATTGGGATTACAACAATCCCTCCCTATTAGTAGGCTATCATGGAACAATTACCAACCACTCTGAAGCTCCTTACACAGGTGAAATTAAGATTGATGTACCTACTCACCTACCCGACTTTCAAGCAGGTTTTGTAGCACAGTTTTTAAATGAAGAAGACGCTGAACCAATTGAAGAAGATTATACAGTAAACGTTGAAGACGGGAGTATCACTTGGACACCGAAAAATCCTATAGCACCTAATGAAAGCTACAACTTCGTTTTAGAATACTTCAGTGCTGCAATTGAGGGTGTTGTAGATCGAAGCTTCAAATTTGAGTTCATTCCAGAAGCAGATATAGATAATGTGAACATTGCTGTATATGCACCATACAAAGCAGAAAACTTTACAATTGATAAAGAAGCTGATTTAAATTCTATGACGTTTGGGATCGATTTCCATATGTTTGAACACAGTGACGTAAAACAAGGTGAACAGCTTGATCTTACTGTATCTTATACGAAAGAAGATATCGTTACAACAATGGAGGCATTAAATGATTTTAGTGCACCAGAAGATGAGGCTCATGCGGGTTTTAATCAGCAAGATACAGAAACACCACAACAACAAAGTAATGCAATACTAAGTGCTGAAAATATTATTATGATTAGTTTATCTTTAATACTAATTGGGGCCCTTGCTTTTATTATTCTTCGTAAAAAGAAAGAAAATAATCAGTCTGTAAAAGTAAATAGCATAGCACCAAAGAAAATCGTCAATAAAGAAGGGGAAATCAAAAAACTTAGAAAAATGTTAACAGATGGTTTGATTGATGAAAAAACATATAAAGAGAAACGCGCAAAGTTAGGATAATTGAGGAGGAAGCTATATGAAAAAGAATACAAAGGTTTTACTTGGAGGCTGTACGATCATTTTAACAATTTTAATCTTATTAATTGCAGCAACTCCAGGGGCAAGTGGAACGGAAATTCCTATTCAAGAAGTATTGGCAAATCCTGACAAGTATGAAGACCGTTATGTTACAACTGAAGGATTTTTAATTGAAGAATCAATTGAGTGGCGAGCAGATGAAATTGAATTATACTTTGATATTGTAGACAGTGACGGAAATGTACTCTCTGTATACCACCATGGTGTAAGACCGGATAATTTCTCTGAAGGAGTAATTACTATTTTAGAAGGATATATTGTCCCTGGAGAACCATTTCAGGCAGAACGTGTAAAAACAAAGTGTCCATCAAAATATGAAGGTGAAGACCCAAATGATTATGACCCAGAATTTCACAAAGAGTTATTAGATGATAAATAATTTCTTTAAAATTGAACTCAAAGAAGGTGGCACATCATGCATTTGATAGGAAATTTATCAATTTATTTAGCGTTAGCTTTATCAATATATGCCTTTATCATTTTTATCCTAGGAATTTATAAACAAGATCAAAGATTAGTAGATAGTGGGAAAGCAGCGAGCTTAATCGTATTTATTATGGCATCTATCTCGATGTTAATTCTTTTTACTGCACTAGGTACGAGTCAACTGCAATTTGAATATGTCTCAGCTTATACAAGTACAGACTTACCGATTTTATATAAATTAGCAGCTCTTTGGGCTGGTAATGCAGGCTCACTTCTTCTGTGGACATTCTTTTTAACCATGTATACTGCAATGGTTGTTTACTCTAGAAAGATGAAAAATAATCCGCTAACGCCATATGTAGCGGCGATTATGCTAGCAAATACAATTTTCTTCTATTTAATTTTAGGGTTTGTGGCAAAACCATTTGTGCTTTTAGATCAAGTACCAGTGGAAGGTCGTGGTTTAAATCCGATGCTACAAGATCCTGGGATGCTGTTACACCCAGTAACATTATATTTAGGTTATGTAGGTTTAGCAGTACCGTTTGCTTTTGCAATCGCAGCTTTAATTGTTAAAAATATTGATGCATTCTGGTTACGTATGACTCGTCGTTGGACGATCATTGCCTGGATGTTTCTAACCTTAGGAAACGTAATCGGCGGTTACTGGGCTTATACGGAGCTTGGTTGGGGCGGATACTGGGCATGGGATCCAGTAGAAAACGCATCATTTATGCCGTGGTTAACCGTGACGGCTTATCTCCACTCAGTCATGATCCAAGAAAGAAAAGGGATGTTGAAGATTTGGAATATCTCTTTAATTATCCTCTCGTACGCTTTAACGTTATTCGGAACATTCTTGGTACGAAGTGGGGTATTAACTTCAGTGCATGCGTTCGGAGACTCTAATCTAGGTGCTTATTTCTTAATATTCATGGCACTAGCAGTGATTTTCTCGTTATATATTTTAATGAGTCGTTATCACTTATTAAAGAAAGATAGTGGCCAATTTGAATCATTTTTCTCAAAGGAAAGTAGTTTCTTAGTAAATAACTTAATCCTAGTTGGTGCTACGTTTGCAGTATTCTGGGGTACAATCTTTCCGTTAGTTTCAGAGGCGGTTAGAGGAACGAAGGTAACCGTAGGTATTCCGTTCTTTAATACGGTAATGTCACCAATTTTACTAGCTTTAATTTTCGTAATGGCTGTATGTCCACTAATTGCGTGGCAACGTTCAACAGCTAAAAATTTAAGAGATAATTTCTTAATTCCTGCTATTTTAAGTTTGGTAGTTGTAGGTTTATTAGCTGGATTAGGGATGAGAGCAGCTTATCCAATTATTTCTTTCGGTATTATTTCGTTTATGTTATTGACGCATATTCTTGAATTCTATCGCGGAGTAAAAGCAAGAAGGAAAGTAACAAAAGAAGCTTATCCAGTTGCTCTTTACTGGTTAATGATTAAAAACCGCCGCAGATATGGTGGTTATATCGTCCACTTTGGTATAGCGCTGATGGCAATCGGTATTGTTGGTTCCAATTTTGATACTGAAACGATGAAAACTGTTCCTAAAGGTGGAACGATTGAAATTCAAGATTATGTTTTAACTTATGAATACCTAGCACAACGTTCTGAGGGAATTAATGATATTGTCTTTGCTAATATCCGTGTTACAAAAAATGGTAAAGAACTGGGTTATGTCCAACCAGAACGAATTTTCTATGGTAGTTGGGAAGAACCATCTACTGAAGTAGCGGTTCTAGGAAGTTTACGTGAAGATTTATATGTAGTATTAAGTGCTTGGGAAAAAGACGAGCGTGCAACATTCGTAGTAAAAGTAAATCCGCTTGTTAAGTGGGTATGGATTGGTAGTTTTGTACTAGTAATCGGCTCCGTTTTCGCAATTTGGACTGGTAAGTATGGGAACACTACACCGCGGTACACTGGTCCGCAAAGGAAGGTGTCCTAAGTGAAAAAAGTAATAGCTGCTTTGACACTATTATTACTAATTTCAGTGATCCCCGCATATGCCGGGGATCAATATGACTTTAAATCTGCAGAGTTTAAAGAAGTCGCTTCGCAGTTTATGTGTATGTGCGGTTGCGGACAAGATCATTTTGAATGTAATATGCAAGGCTGTGGTTTAAACGACTCGTTTAAGCAAGAAATGAAAGAAATGATGGATGATGGTTTAACAAAAGATGAAATTAAAGATTATTATATCGGCATGTATGGTGAAGAAATTTTAACAGCTCCTGAGAAAAAAGGCTTTAGCTTAACAGCTTGGATTTTGCCGTTCGCTGTTCTTGGAGTTGCAGGAGTTGGGATTGTTTTTGTAATTCGTAAGTGGGTAGCAGGATATAAAGAAGAACCGATTTTATTTGAAGAACTTACAGAAGAACAAGAATTAGAAGATGAAATTGTAAAGTCAATGATCGATGAAGAGCGAAAAAAGTATTTTTAGGATGTGAATGGTTATGGCGATCGTTTTAAGTATAATAATCGTAGCATTCTCTCTTTACTTAGTAGTTACGCCGTTGTTAAGAAAAGACAATATCCAACTACCTGTAGAGATCAAGGATGATACGGAAGATATTTCAATCAAGAATGTTTATGCTACGTTAAATGAGCTAGAGATGGATTACCATATGCAAAAGCTTTCAGAAGAAGATTATCAAAAATTAAAAGTCCAGTATGAGCGTTTAGCTGCTGAATTACTTGAAAAAGACAAAAAAGCTAGTAAGACAGATACTGATAGTGCTGTCAAAGATATTGAAGCAGAAATTGAGGAAGAACTAGCAAAGCTGAGAAAAGAGAGAGGGGAAAAGTAACATGGTTGGACTAATTTTAGCTTCAGCTGTTACAAGGTCCACTCCTTCTTTTCATAACCCCGGTCATTTACGAATGTGGTACACTTCACCACTTCGAAGCTTTGATCCACATTTAGTTACCGCAATTTTGGCTCTTATTGTAATTGCAGGAGTAGGCTGGTTTATCTACTTCCAAATGAAGCACCGTATTTCTGAAGAAAAATTGGAAGTCAATCCAGATGAAAAAGTATTTCAGGAATTAGTTGTAAAGCAAAAGGTAATCTTAAATAAATTGCTAGAGTTAGAAGAGATGCATAAAGCTGGTACCATTGCAGATGAAGAATTTGAAAAGAAGGCATCTCTTTATCGTGAACATCTCGTAAAAGTTAAAATGGAATTACAAAGGTTCATGGACTAAAGGAGAGGGCCCCTATGATAGAAACAAAAGGACTCATAAAAACCATCGGCGATAAAATGATCCTTCGTGGAATTAACCTTTCGATAAAAAAAGGTGAATCTGTAGCAATATTGGGACCTAACGGAGCTGGAAAAAGTACGATTTTAAAAATCATCGCAGGATTAATTAAATCAACAAGTGGAGAAGTCATTATTAATGGAAAGAATTTAAAAGATGACCCCTATGAAATAAAGAGAAAAATTGGCTTCCTTGCCCATAATAGTTTTTTATATGACCACTTAACACCGTTAGAAAACCTAAAGTTTTTTGGTAAGCTATACGGTGTTAAAGATTTAGAAACAAAAGCAAAAGCACTAGTTGATGAGGTGGGATTAAGTTTTTTCATTCATGATCCAGTGCGTTCGTTCTCACGAGGGATGTTGCAACGAATTGCTATAGCGAGAGCGATTATTCATGATCCAGAAATTTTGCTTTTTGATGAGCCTCATACGGGTTTAGATCAACATGCTATTAAATTATTAAATGATGTAATCTTAAAAATGAAAGCAAAAGGCAGTACGGTAATAATGGTTACTCATGACTTTCATCAAGCAGTTGAAACGTGTGATCGAGTGATTATTTTCAAAAACGGAAAGCTTGTCGAAGATATGAGCAATGTTTCAAACAACCTTGAAGTTGTTACGGCAAAATATGCAGAACAGGTGACTAGCTTATGAACAATTTATTCAGAGCAGCCTTCATCATCGCTGGAAAAGATCTATATTCAGAATGGAAGACAAAACAAGTTGTTACAACAATGCTCATTTTTTCAGGATTAGTAATTGTTACGTTTTCATTCGCGTTTGATCCATCTAACAATGCAGTTCGGGCAATTATCCCTGGCTTAATTTGGGTCATTACGATTTTTTCAGCAATCTTAGGTTTAAACCGCTCATTCCTTTCAGAAACGAAGAACGATAACCTTTACGGAATGATTGTTTCACCTACAGATCCATCAAGTATCTATTTAGGAAAAGTTATCGGTAATTTTATCTTTGTGCTTATTGTACAATTAATTTCAATTCCGGTTTTATTCTTATTATTTGATTTTCGATTTTTTGGACATCTGCCATTATTTATTATCGTTGTTGTATTAGGTACATTTGGGTTTATTAGTGTCGGAACCTTTTTAGCGGGATTAGCAGCAAACTCAAAAAGTAGTGAGATGCTCTTACCAATTTTGTTGTTCCCAATCGTAAGTCCAATCATTATCGCTGCCGTTCAAGCAACAAAAATACTTTTGATCGACTTAGAACAAATTTCAAGTGCGATTTCTTGGATGCAATTAATGGGAGCATATAACTTAATCTTTTTTGTTTTATGTTTTATTCTTTTTGAATATGTATTGGAGGTGTAATTAATGAAGCTTATTAATGACGATTTAACAGCTATACCAGAAGAAACTTTGCTTCATAGAATTTTATTTTACCTTAGCATACCAATGATGTTAACAGCTCTCTATTTGGCTTTTATATACACACCTGTTGAACGAGTTATGGGTGTTGTACAAAAAATATTTTATTTCCACGTTGCGTCTGCGTGGGTTGCGTTCTTTGCTTTCTTTATTGTAGCAGTATTTAGCATTATGTATTTGGTGAAAAGGAAACGCATATATGATGTTATCGCAGGAATATCAGCAGAAATTGGTGTTGTATACACGGCAATCGTTTTAACAACAGGTCCTATTTGGGGGCGTTCTGCTTGGAATGCATGGTGGTCTTGGGAGCCGAGATTAACAACGACTTTAATTTTATTCTTTATGTATATTGCTTACATTATGATCCGTCATATGGATGTAGCATGGGAAAAGAAAGCACGTTTTGCTTCGGTATTTGGGATTATTTCTTTTATTAATGTACCGATTGTGTTCATGTCTATTCGTTGGTGGAATTCGACACTTCACCCAGTTGTATTGGGAGAAGGTGGAGTAAATGAGTCAGGCGGTGGTTTAGAGCCATCGATGTTATTTGCATTAATCTTTACCGTATTTACGATGACTATTTTATATTTTGTACTATTACAAAAAGGTGTTTATATTGAACGACTTAAAATACAAGCTGAACGTCTAAAAGAAAAATTCCAAGAAAAATTAGCTGGATAGGGAGGATTTTAAAATGACTTATTTATGGGCAGCGTATTCAATTATTTGGTTAATGATCGCCGGTTATGTAGTAGTATTAGGGAAACGCCAAAAAGCTATCAGTAAGCAACTTTTATTTTTACAAGAGTTAGAAAAAAAATGATCGATAAACCCGTTATTAAGGGGAGTTATGTATGAATAAACAAAAAATAATTCAAATGGTTGTATTAGTTTTTGTCATTGGTATTTTAATAACAATGGTATTAGGATTACGTTCTCAAGGTCAAGCTTATGGAATAGGGGATGAAGCCTATGACTTTGAACTACAAGATCTTGATGGCAACACCCGCCGGTTGTCAGACTATCGAGGAAAAGTAGTTATGTTAAATTTCTTTGCTACATGGTGTACTGCCTGTGTGGCAGAAGCTCCTGAGCTTGAGCGGTTTAATGATGAGTTTAAGGACGAAGTTCAACTTTTCGTTGTCGTAAAAGGGGAAACACAAAATACTGTCAGAAGATATGTAGAAGAAAGACAGTCAAAAAAAACATATGTCTTTGATTTTACAAACAGCGTTTCGAGAAAATTTGGCGTAATCGGTCAACCTGAAACAATTGTTATAAATGAAGAAGGTATCATTGTTGACCATTTCATTGGTGGTTTATCTAGAGACTTTTTAGGTGTCGTTTTGAATGAACTAAAGGGGAGATAGAATAAGGAGAGGTGAGCATCCTATTGGATCACCTCTTTTTTGTTTAATAGTCTCTCGGAAATTAAATTTCCGCTTCAGCTCTAGTCTTTCGACTTGGGCTTTTTATTGTTTCACCCCTAATTAAAGGGTACGAACAAATTTTCCTCTTGACAAATTCAGATCGCCCCAACAATCGAGTTGAAGACATTAAAAAACTCGTATTGGGGGAATTTTTATGCTAAAAAACGTCCGTTCTCATGAATCCTATCTGTCTTTTGTTGTTGAGCAATTAGAAGAACTCTATAAGGATAAAACATTTTTAAAAACCTTTTACTCTAGACCAATAATTTGGTGTTCCTTGATTGACCTAACCGATGCCGCCATGTTGCTTAGACACCGTTATTCCTCTAATCCAAGAGGAAGAAAACCGCGTAATCCTTGTGATATGTTGAGAAGTTTAATGCTAATGCATTATCACAATGTAACGAGTGTTGATCAATGGGTTTACCATTTAAAAACAACACCGATTTATGCTGTCCTTAGTGGATTTTCTCCAAGCAACGTTCCTGGAGTCGGAACGTTTTACGACTTTTTCAATCGTCTATGGCTTGCTTCAACTCCACATTTATCAAAAAGAAATAAAAGAAAGTTAGCAAAACCTCGAAAGAAAGGAAAAAAGAATCAGAAACTAGATCCTAAAAACCCAAAGATTGTAGAAAAGCTAGTTAAACGCACTTTGAAAAATAAACATCAAAACTATATACCGAAGGCTCATGATCAGCTTCAAATAATCTTTCAGTCTTTGTTTGTCAATAAATCAGCAGAAGCAGGATTATTAGGAAACACAAAATCTCTAAGCATTCTAGGTGATGGTTCTCCAGTTCTGACCGGTGGTAAACCTTACGGTAAGTTTCTTTGTGAATGTCGTAAACAAGGGAACTGGAAGTGCCAATGTAAGCGTCAATTCTCAGACCCTGATGCTGATTATGGTTGGGATAGTTCTAGAGAAAAGTACTATTATGGTAGAAGTCTTTTCATGGTATCTGCTTCTGATAGTCCTTATGACTTACCTATTTATCCAAGGCTCTACCGAGCCAGTAAACACGATTCTGTTTTGTTTATAAGCGCATTTAGCGAACTCCAACAATGGTATTCTGATTGGAAAATTGGTGAAGTCATTTTAGATTCAGCCTTAGATGCAACCCCTATCTATGAAATGTTAGAACACTATGATGTTTCAGCCATCATTGACCTTAATCCAAGACGTTCTAAACAATTTCAGCACAAACAAATGGATATAAACCTTAAAGGGGTTCCAATTTGCCCAATCGGTCGAGAGATGATCCATTGGGGACTAAATCAGAAAACCTACCGCCGCAAATGGCGTTGTCCAGCCGTTTGTGGGAAGTGGGAATGTCCAAATCCATGTTCCGATTCAAAATATGGTCGAACATTTTATACAGCGACGAAGGATAATCCTCGTCTTTTTCCTCGCGTCAAGCGAGGTAGTAAGGAATGGCGAAAACGCTATTCTTTACGAACTGGAGTCGAGCGTTGTATCAAACGTCAAAAAGTGGATTATCGTTTAGAAGATTCAAGAGGACGAAGTTCTCGGCATTGGAATATTCGTACATATATCATCGGCATGTGCCAACATGCCGATGCGTGGATAAAGGAAGCAAAAAAGAATAACTTTGTGGCTGCGAACCCAATTATTCAATCTCTTTTGTCCTTATAAACCCATCATAAAGAACAATTTTCAAAAAATCCACAACATGTGGTTTATTTGTCATGCATTCTTTTGAAAATGGCTTTGAAAATTCCATTTTTCCTTCTTAAATCCAGCTGATACACTCCAGGAGACCGCAAATTAATCATTTAATTTCCGAGTCTCTATATTATTTCAAAAATATTAGTTAAAATTAGGATTAATACTGTTATGGAGGTAATCTTACATTGACTGATGATTTTTCTTTTATGAAATTAGCTATTGAAGAGGCAAAAAAAGCCGAAGCGATAAAAGAAGTACCTATCGGGGCACTTATTGTGAAAGATGGAGTCGTAGTGTCTTCCGCCTATAACCTTAGGGAAACCGATCAACGTGCTATAGCTCATGCTGAGTTATTAGCGATCGATAACGCTTGCAAGAAACTTAATACATGGCGTTTAACTGGATGCACACTTTATGTCACATTAGAGCCTTGTCCAATGTGTGCTGGTGCGATTATTCAATCTCGGGTTGATCGCGTTGTTTTTGGAGCAACTGACCCAAAAGCTGGTTGCGTTGGCTCAATATATAATTTACTTTCTGAACCGAAATTCAACCATCGTTGTGAAGTTGAAAAAGGAATAATGGCCGAAGAGTGTGGCGAATTATTAACGAATTTCTTTAAGCAATTAAGGGAGAAGAAAAAGTAGAGAATGAAGAGTGTAAAAAGAATGCGCAAAACTTTAAAGCTTTAGCTAAATAAATTTTACATCCATTCTGCATTCTACATTCTACATTAATTCCATTAATTTCAAATAGTTCCTATAACATGTCTCTTCTTGCTCTTGATTTTTAGTTTGAAAACGTCTATACTAAATTATGCGTCACAAGATTGGCGCCCTAAAAATTGTTTATTAATTTGTCGTGCTAGGTGGGGAGGTAGCGGTGCCCTGTACTCGCAATCCGCTATAGCGAGACGGAATCCCTTCCCTAGGTCTTGGTATCGTAGGGTCTGCCCTAAGTAAGTAGTGTTGACATTCGGGTTCTACGCAACGGAAACCCATGAATCCTGTCAGGTCCGGAAGGAAGCAGCAGTAAGTGGACTATTTCGTGTGCCGTAGAGTTGCCTGGATCGAGCTAACTGCTTAGGTAACGCCTGGGGTACCTTGATCAAAGGAAGGTGCACGGCATTAAATTTATAATAGAAGCAATTCTCTTTGGAGAGTTGCTTCTATTTATTTTCTATTATAATTCTTCATCATCTAGACTTTGAAATATAGTATCTGAAAGGGTATAATGTTTACTAGTACGTTAAAATGTGTAGAATTCTAATCATTTATGTTTCCTAGGAGGTGTGGAGATGAGTTATCAAGCATTATATCGAGTTTGGCGACCGAAGCAATTAAATGATGTTGTCGGACAAGTACATATTACAAAAACAATTAAAAATGCTCTCATTCAAGAAAAGCTCTCTCATGCCTATCTTTTCACGGGACCTCGTGGAACTGGGAAAACAAGTGCCGCAAAAATAATGGCTAAAGCAGTAAATTGTCACCGGTCACCAGTTGCTGAACCTTGTAACGAATGTGAAGCATGCCTTGGCATCTCAGATGGATCAATTGTTGATGTTATTGAAATTGATGCAGCTTCTAATAATGGAGTTGACGAAATCAGAGATATTCGTGACAAAGTTAAGTTTGCGCCAAGTAGCGGGATTAGATATAAAGTTTATATTATAGATGAAGTACATATGTTATCAACAGGCGCATTTAATGCACTATTAAAAACACTAGAAGAGCCACCAAAACACGTGATTTTTATTTTAGCAACAACAGAACCACATAAAATACCACTAACTATTATCTCAAGATGTCAACGTTTTGATTTTAAACGAATTACAAGTGTGGCAATGATAGGTAGAATGGAATTTATATTAAGTAACTATGACACAAAGGTTTCTGATGAAGCTTTAGCAATGATAGCAAGGGTGTCTGAAGGTGGTATGAGAGATGCGCTTAGTTTATTAGACCAAGCGATTTCTTATTGTGATGAGGAAGTTACTTTAGACGATATTCTAACGATTACTGGAGCGGTTTCTCAAGGCCTTTTAATGGAAGTGGCACAAGCCTTACTAGCTAGTGATGTTGTTAGAGCATTGCAAGCAGTAGATAAACTAATTTTAGCAGGAAAAGATCCAACCAGATTTATCGAAGACTTTATCTTTTTCTATCGAGACATGCTTTTATACAAAACCGCTCCAGAGCTAAATGAGTCGCTAGAAAGAGTGGCAGTAGATGAGGAGTTTATTTCCATTAGTAAAGATACACCTACTAAATGGATTTATAATACAATAGAAACTTTAAATGAAATTCTCCAAGATATGAAGTGGTCTAGTCATCCAAAAATTTTTATCGAGGTGGCTATTGTAAAAATCTGTAATACTAAAGCTGAAGCGCAATATGAAAATAATGAAGCGTTTGCTTCATTATTAAAGAAAGTTCAGCTTCTAGAACAAAAGTTGGAGAATGTTGGCTCTATCCCAGAACAGGGGCAAACCACTATTGCTGAAGTACCTAAGAAAAACCAAGGGCAATTTAACTTTAAAGCAGGTAAGAGCGGCATAAGTAGTGGCCAAATAAAAGAAATGCTAAAGCAAGCATCAAAACAAGATTTGCAACGTATTACTAGTAATTGGGGCCAGGTGATGGATGCTGTAAAGAAAAATAGCGTACCAGCCCATGCGTGGTTATCAGATAGTAAACCCGTTGCAGCTTCAAAAACAATGATTTTACTTGCGTTTCAAAATGAGATGCATCGGGATATGGTTGATACAAAATTTCGTTCGTTAGTAGAACAAGAAATCGCAGATGTATTCCGAGAGCCTTATAAAATTTTGACTTTACTCACTAATCAGTGGGAAACTGTTAAAGAGGATTTTGTACGCGAGCAACGGGGAGAAACTACTGCTTCTTATGAAGGAGACCCCATCGTAGAAGAAGCTTTGAAATTAGTAGGTTCAGATTTAATTGAAATAATTGATTAATGAAAGCGAGGAAAATGATATGAAAAACATGGGTAATATGATGAAGCAAATGCAAAAATTACAAAAGCAAATGGCACAGGCTCAAGAAGAGTTGAAGTCAAAAACTGTTGAAGCGACAGCAGGCGGTGGTATGGTGAAAGTTATTGCTACTGGGGAGAAGAAGATTGTAGAAGTAATTATTAATCAAGAAGTTGTAGATCCTGAAGATGTAGAAATGCTTCAAGATTTAATTTTGGCTGCTACAAATGAAGCTTTAAAAAATGCGGATGAACTAATCAATCAAGACATGGGCAAGTTTACGAAAGGTATGAATTTGCCGGGGATGTTCTAATTTTAGGAGGAATGGTTGTTGCAATATCCTGAACCGATATCCAAACTAATAGAAGGTTTTATGAGATTGCCAGGAATCGGGCCGAAAACGGCAAGCCGACTGGCTTTTTTCGTACTAGATATGAAAGAAGATGATGTTTTAGATTTTGCAAAGGCGTTAGTAAATGCAAAACGGAACCTCACTTATTGTACCGTTTGTTATAATATCACTGATACAGATCCATGCTATATATGTGAAGATAAAAAACGAGACAGAACAGTAATATGTGTTGTCCAAGATGCAAAAGATGTAATTGCAATGGAAAAGATGAGGGAATACCATGGTCTTTACCACGTTTTGCAAGGAGCGATTTCACCAATGGATGGTGTCGGTCCAGAAGATATAAAAATACCTGAACTTTTAAAACGGCTTCAAGATGATACGATTCAAGAAATTATTTTAGCTACTAACCCAAATATCGAAGGGGAAGCAACTGCTATGTATATTTCTCGGTTGATAAAGCCAATTGGGATTAAAGTAACCAGAATTGCGCATGGTCTCCCAGTAGGTGGCGATTTAGAATATGCAGATGAAGTGACCTTGTCAAGAGCTATCGAGGGCCGAAGAGAATTATAGGTATTAAAGGAGATAAAAATGCTTTTTAAGAAAAAAGGCAAAATTAGAAGAGATGAAAACATCAGGCTAGTTGAACAAATAGAGATTCAAAAGCAACTGCTAATGCACCAAAAGGAATTAGTAGAAAAAAGTGTTGACCCTTCTGAAGAAGTTATCCTAAAACTAAAAGTAACCGAAGCTAAATATTTATTTATGTTAAAAGAAGCAAGGGCAAGAAGAACGAACATGGAAAAATCTTAATTTAAGATTTCTATGTTCTTTTTTTATTTGTAAATTAATAGGATTACTATTGAAGGCTTGTCAATATAAATTACGGAGGTTGAATGTATTATGGATCCAATTATTATTGTTACACTACTAGGTGGCGTTATCTTTTTATTGTTGGTTTTAGGGGCGCCGATTAAACCATTGCGTCTTGTTGGACAAGGAATGATTAGGCTAATTATAGGAGCTTTATTTTTATTTTTTCTTAATGCGTTTGGATCTTTCTTTGATTATCATATACCAATTAACTTAGCAACAGCTTCAGTTTCAGGTTTTTTAGGCATTCCTGGTTTACTTGTTTTAATTGCAGTAGATATTTTTGTTTTGTAGTAGGGAAATACCAAAAAATACTAAACCGATTTTAGGTTTAAAGGATTGCAAACAGGGTATAAGCATGGTATAGTAATAAAACACTCTTCGAGAGACAAATTTCGTCATAAAAACGACAAAATGTTCTATTGACTAAGAAATCGATCAGTGTTACTATATTGTAAGTCGCAACGACGTGTTAAAAAATAATTAAAAAGTTGTTGACTTATAAGAAATTATATGGTAAGATCAAGATCTTGTTGTTGAAACGACAAGAAGCGACAAATTACTCGTTCTTTGAAAACTGAACACACAGCCAAGCGAATTAAAGAGATAGTAATATCTCGTCAATGTAACAAAATTTTTTGAGCTATATCAAACACTTTTATGGAGAGTTTGATCCTGGCTCAGGACGAACGCTGGCGGCGTGCCTAATACATGCAAGTCGAGCGGACAATTGAGAGCTTGCTCTCAATTGTTAGCGGCGGACGGGTGAGTAACACGTGGGCAACCTGCCCTGTAGACTGGGATAACTTCGGGAAACCGAAGCTAATACCAGATAATCTTTTGCGTCTCATGGCGCGAAAGTAAAAGTTGGGTTTTACCTAACACTACAGGATGGGCCCGCGGCGCATTAGCTAGTTGGTAAGGTAACGGCTTACCAAGGCGACGATGCGTAGCCGACCTGAGAGGGTGATCGGCCACACTGGGACTGAGACACGGCCCAGACTCCTACGGGAGGCAGCAGTAGGGAATCTTCCGCAATGGACGAAAGTCTGACGGAGCAACGCCGCGTGAACGATGAAGGCCTTCGGGTCGTAAAGTTCTGTTGTTAGGGAAGAACAAGTACCGTTCGAATAGGGCGGTACCTTGACGGTACCTAACCAGAAAGCCACGGCTAACTACGTGCCAGCAGCCGCGGTAATACGTAGGTGGCAAGCGTTGTCCGGAATTATTGGGCGTAAAGCGCGCGCAGGCGGTCTCTTAAGTCTGATGTGAAAGCCCACGGCTCAACCGTGGAGGGTCATTGGAAACTGGGAGACTTGAGTGCAGAAGAGGAGAGTGGAATTCCATGTGTAGCGGTGAAATGCGTAGATATATGGAGGAACACCAGTGGCGAAGGCGACTCTCTGGTCTGTAACTGACGCTGAGGCGCGAAAGCGTGGGGAGCAAACAGGATTAGATACCCTGGTAGTCCACGCCGTAAACGATGAGTGCTAGGTGTTAGGGGTTTCGATGCCCTTAGTGCCGAAGTTAACACATTAAGCACTCCGCCTGGGGAGTACGACCGCAAGGTTGAAACTCAAAGGAATTGACGGGGGCCCGCACAAGCAGTGGAGCATGTGGTTTAATTCGAAGCAACGCGAAGAACCTTACCAGGTCTTGACATCCTTTGACAACCCTAGAGATAGGGCTTTCCCCTTCGGGGGACAAAGTGACAGGTGGTGCATGGTTGTCGTCAGCTCGTGTCGTGAGATGTTGGGTTAAGTCCCGCAACGAGCGCAACCCTTGATCTTAGTTGCCAGCATTCAGTTGGGCACTCTAAGGTGACTGCCGGTGACAAACCGGAGGAAGGTGGGGATGACGTCAAATCATCATGCCCCTTATGACCTGGGCTACACACGTGCTACAATGGATGGTACAAAGGGCAGCAAAACCGCGAGGTTGAGCCAATCCCATAAAGCCATTCTCAGTTCGGATTGTAGGCTGCAACTCGCCTACATGAAGCCGGAATTGCTAGTAATCGCGGATCAGCATGCCGCGGTGAATACGTTCCCGGGCCTTGTACACACCGCCCGTCACACCACGAGAGTTTGTAACACCCGAAGTCGGTGGGGTAACCTTTATGGAGCCAGCCGCCTAAGGTGGGACAGATGATTGGGGTGAAGTCGTAACAAGGTAGCCGTATCGGAAGGTGCGGCTGGATCACCTCCTTTCTATGGAGTTAAAACTCTAGTCGATGCTTTTCTTAGGGAAAGTACGCTTGTGCTTGTTTGTTCAGTTTTGAAGGAATGATCCTTCAACTATATAATTTGCTGATCTGAATTTAGATCGTGCGTCTGCGTCTACTAGCGTAGCTTCGAAGTAAGCTTCCTCGACGCAAAGCAGCATGATGTTAATTCAAAGTCGCATCACATGATGTGATTGTTGTCAGTAGCTTTTTTGAGAGAATGATCTCTCAGTATAATGTAGAATTCAAAATGTAGAATGTAGAATTGTGAAAGTATCTCAGTGATGCCTCATATATTCTAAATCCATTTAGAAACTACAAAGGCAATTTAGAAGCAAGAAGTTTCTAAATTGTTAATACTACCGATCATCAAGTGATTGTGCTCCTGCGGTACTCCTTGCGTCGTATCCTCGTCGCAAAGCTGCATGAAGTATAATCAATGAAGCATCTCACGATGTGATTGAGATCAGTAGCTTCGTTCCTTGAAAACTAGATAACAACAACACATTTAAGTTTTACCGGAAAGTTTGTAAGAACTTTATGAGTAAACTTGAGTAGTCAAGAATTCAAATCGACGTAAAATCCTTTTAACAGGTGTTTTTGTAAAAAAACACTAGGTATTTTTTCGAAAGAAGCAAGAAGATCGAGGAGCCGAATGAGACAATCACCGGAGTGTACATAGACGTACATGAGGATGATTGGGGAATGAAGGCGACGAAGATATTCGCCGCTTATTTTGAAAAAATTAGGTTAAGTTAGAAAGGGCGCACGGTGGATGCCTTGGCACTAGGAGCCGAAGAAGGACGTGACGAACAACGATATGCCTCGGGGAGCTGTAAGTAAGCTTTGATCCGGGGATTTCCGAATGGGGGAACCCACCATCCGTAATGGGATGGTACCCATAGCTGAATACATAGGCTATGAGGAGGCAGACCTGGGGAACTGAAACATCTAAGTACCCAGAGGAAGAGAAAGAAATTATCGATTTCCTGAGTAGCGGCGAGCGAAACGGAAACAGCCCAAACCAAGGGGCTTGCCCCTTGGGGTTGTAGGACACTCTACACGGAGTTACAAAGAAACGAAGTAGACGAAGCGATCTGGAAAGGTCCGCGAAACAAGGTAACAGCCCTGTAATCGAAACTTCGTTTCCTCCAGAGTGTATCCTGAGTACGGCGGGACACGTGAAACCCCGTCGGAATCCGGGAGGACCATCTCCCAAGGCTAAATACTTCCTAGTGACCGATAGTGAACCAGTACCGTGAGGGAAAGGTGAAAAGCACCCCGGGAGGGGAGTGAAAGAGATCCTGAAACCGTGTGCCTACAAGTAGTTGGAGCCCGTTAATGGGTGACAGCGTGCCTTTTGTAGAATGAACCGGCGAGTTACGATTACGTGCAAGGTTAAGCTGATAAGGCGGAGCCGCAGCGAAAGCGAGTCTGAATAGGGCGAATGAGTACGTGGTCGTAGACCCGAAACCGTGTGATCTACCCATGTCCAGGGTGAAGTTCAGGTAACACTGAATGGAGGCCCGAACCCACGCACGTTGAAAAGTGCGGGGATGAGGTGTGGGTAGGGGTGAAATGCCAATCGAACTCGGAGATAGCTGGTTCTCCCCGAAATAGCTTTAGGGCTAGCCTCGAGGGAAGAGTATTGGAGGTAGAGCACTGATTGGACTAGGGGTCCCCACAGGATTACTGAATTCAGTCAAACTCCGAATGCCAAATACTTATCCTCGGGAGTCAGACTGCGAGTGCTAAGATCCGTAGTCAAGAGGGAAACAGCCCAGACCATCAGCTAAGGTCCCAAAGTATACGTTAAGTGGAGAAGGATGTGGAGTTGCCCAGACAACCAGGATGTTGGCTTAGAAGCAGCCACCATTTAAAGAGTGCGTAATAGCTCACTGGTCGAGTGAC
The DNA here is from genome assembly GCF_001866075.3 of Anaerobacillus isosaccharinicus. Taxonomy (GTDB): domain Bacteria; phylum Bacillota; class Bacilli; order Bacillales; family Anaerobacillaceae; genus Anaerobacillus; species Anaerobacillus isosaccharinicus. Next base: position 1,513,146 of record NZ_CP063356.1, read on the forward strand.
TCTGCGCCGAAAATGTACCGGGGCTAAACGTATCACCGAAGCTATGGATTGACACCTTTTGGTGTCAGTGGTAGGGGAGCGTTCTAAGTGCAGCGAAGTCAGACCGTAAGGACTGGTGGAGCGCTTAGAAGTGAGAATGCCGGTATGAGTAGCGAAAAGAGGGGTGAGAATCCCCTCCGTCGAAAGCCCAAGGTTTCCTGAGGAAGGCTCGTCCGCTCAGGGTAAGTCGGGACCTAAGCCGAGGCTGAAAAGCGTAGGCGATGGACAACAGGTTGAAATTCCTGTACCACCTCCTCACCGTTTGAGTAATGGGGGGACGCAGCAAGGTAGGGTAAGCGCACTGATGGATATGTGCGTCCAAGCAATTAGGCTGAGAAGTAGGCAAATCCGCTTCTCGCGAAGGCTGAGTTGTGATGGCGAGCGAAATTTAAGTAGCGAAGTTCCTGATCCTACACTGCCAAGAAAAGCCTCTAGCGAGGTGAGAGGTGCCCGTACCGCAAACCGACACAGGTAGGCGAGAAGAGAATTCTAAGACGCTCGGGAGAACTCTCGTTAAGGAACTCGGCAAAATGACCCCGTAACTTCGGGAGAAGGGGTGCTCTGATAGGGTGTTAAAGCCCGAGAGAGCCGCAGTGAATAGATCCAAGCGACTGTTTAGCAAAAACACAGGTCTCTGCGAAGCCGCAAGGCGAAGTATAGGGGCTGACACCTGCCCGGTGCTGGAAGGTTAAGAGGAGGGGTTATCCTTAGGGAGAAGCTCTGAATTGAAGCCCCAGTAAACGGCGGCCGTAACTATAACGGTCCTAAGGTAGCGAAATTCCTTGTCGGGTAAGTTCCGACCCGCACGAATGGTGTAACGATTTGGATACTGTCTCAACGAGAGACCCGGTGAAATTATATTACCTGTGAAGATGCAGGTTACCCGCGACAGGACGGAAAGACCCCATGGAGCTTTACTGTAGCTTGATATTGGATTTTGGTACAATTTGTACAGGATAGGTAGGAGCCAGAGAACCCGGAGCGCCAGCTTCGGTGGAGGCGTCGGTGGGATACTACCCTGATTGTATTGAAATTCTAACCTAGGACCGTGATCCGGTTCGGGGACAGTGTCAGGTGGGCAGTTTGACTGGGGCGGTCGCCTCCTAAACAGTAACGGAGGCGCCCAAAGGTTCCCTCAGAATGGTTGGAAATCATTCGTAGAGTGCAAAGGCAAAAGGGAGCTTGACTGCGAGACCTACAAGTCGAGCAGGGACGAAAGTCGGGCTTAGTGATCCGGTGGTTCCGCATGGAAGGGCCATCGCTCAACGGATAAAAGCTACCCTGGGGATAACAGGCTTATCTCCCCCAAGAGTCCACATCGACGGGGAGGTTTGGCACCTCGATGTCGGCTCATCGCATCCTGGGGCTGAAGTAGGTCCCAAGGGTTGGGCTGTTCGCCCATTAAAGCGGTACGCGAGCTGGGTTCAGAACGTCGTGAGACAGTTCGGTCCCTATCCGTCGCGGGCGTAGGAAATTTGAGAGGAGCTGTCCTTAGTACGAGAGGACCGGGATGGACACACCGCTGGTGTACCAGTTGTTCCGCCAGGAGCATAGCTGGGTAGCTACGTGTGGAAGGGATAAGTGCTGAAAGCATCTAAGCATGAAGCCCCCCTCGAGATGAGATTTCCCTTGGAGTTAATCCAGTAAGACCCCTTAAAGATGATGAGGTTGATAGGTCTCGGGTGGAAGCACGGCGACGTGTGGAGCTGAGAGATACTAATCGGTCGAGGACTTATCCTAAAAATAAGAATTTGAATTCTTACTCAAGTCTTAAATGTGTGTTATCTAGTTTTCAGGGAATGATCCTTGAACTTAATATTTACTGCTCAATTTAGTGGTTGTGCTCCTGCGGTACTCCTTGCGTCGTATCCTCGTCGCAAAGCTGCAAGAAGCAAATCAAGAAGCATCTCATGATGTGATTGAGGTCAGTAGCTTGTCTAGTGGCGATAGCGAAGAGGTCACACTCGTTCCCATGCCGAACACGATCGTTAAGCTCTTTTGCGCCGATGGTAGTTGGGGGTTTCCCCCTGTGAGAGTAGGACGTTGCTAGGCACAACAAAAACACACCAATTATGGTGTGTTTTTGTGTTTTTTTTCATTTAATAAAATTATGAATAAATTAATTGGAATGTGCTCCTGCGGTACTCCTAAGGTCGTATCCTCGTCGCAAAGCAGCACGAAGAAATTTCAATGAAGTAACTCATGATGTGAACGAGGTCAGTAGCTTCCCTGTGAGAGTAGGACGTTGCTAGGCACAACAAAAACACACCAATTATGGTGTGTTCAGGCTGTTGAGAAAGTCTCAACAGCCTGTTTTCATGATTAAACTATGTAAATTTTTCCAGTAGCCGAGCGTTGCTTGGCTCTTCACAAACAAAAGGTGGCGTTTAGGAGATAACAAGAGCCGTGAGACAATTTATATTGTCTCACGGCTCTCTCTTTTTATTTTATAAAACGGTCTAAAATCAATAATTATAACTGACTATTCAGATAAGTGTAGTATAATATTTGTATAGACTAATTTGAGGTGATATTCATGCTAAAGCCTAGAAAAGAAAAACAAATTGAGTTTGAAATGGTAACCATTGATCAGCTAGTCCCTGAAGATCATGAACTAAGAATTATTGATAAATACATAGATTTCTCTTTTATCTACGATAAAGTAAAGGGTTACTATTGTGCAGATAATGGACGACCACCAATTGATCCTGTCATGCTATTTAAGATGATGTTTATTGGTTATTTATACGGAATTCGGTCGGAACGCAGATTAGAAAAAGAAATTCAAACCAATATGGCTTACCGATGGTTCCTTGGCCTTGGAATAACAGAACGTGTTCCTCATCATTCTACGATTAGTTTTAATCGACATAAACGGTTTGATGGGACCAGTGCTTTTCAGGATATCTTTGATGAAGTAGTAGAATTGGCGATGAAACATCGAATGGTTGGTGGCCGGGTTTTATTTACTGATTCCACACATTTAAAAGCGAACGCAAATAAAAAAAAGTTTGTGAAAAAAACTGTTCAATCCCCTACTAGAACTTATATAAAAGAGCTAGATGCAGCTATTGAAGAAAGCCGTCGTGAGCATGGAAAAAAGCCTTTAAAAGCTAGGGAGGAAGTGAGTGAAGAAAAAGAAATAAAAGAAAGTACAACAGACCCTGAGAGCGGGTATATGTACCGAGAGGGGAAACCTGAGGGATTTTTTTACCTTGATCACCGTACAACCGATATGAAATTTAACATCATCACGGATGTTCATGTAACTCCAGGAAATGTCCACGATTCACAACCTTATATTGAAAGATTAGAACGTCAAATTGAGCGATTTGGTTTTAAAGTTGAAGCAGCTGCCACTGATTCTGGTTACTATACAGCATGGATTTGTAAGAAACTCGAAGAGATGAAAATTATGGGTGTCATTGGTTATCGTCGTTTTCATCCAACACGAGGGCTATTTCCTAAGTGGAAATTCAAATTTGATAAAGAAACTGATACTTACGCATGTCCAAATAACCAAAATTTATATTACAAGACTACCTCAAGAGAAGGGTATCAAGAATACCATTCCGATCCAAAGCAATGTAAGGACTGTCCGCTACTCTCGGAATGTACAAGGAGCCGAAATCAGAAAAAGGTAGTGACTAGACATGTTTGGGAAGAAAGTAAAGAACTGATTAGAAAAAACCGTCTTTCTGATACAGGAAAGATGCTTTATAAAAAAAGAAAAGAAACAGTTGAGCGAAGCTTTGCGGATTCAAAAGAACTCCACGGGCTTCGCTACTGCCGGTTACGAGGCAGAGAACATGTTCAAGAGCAAGCGCTAATGACAGCAGCTGCTCAGAACATCAAAAAGATCGCAAACCACCTAGCCAAGATGGCATAGGTGGTTTGCGAACTGCTTTTTTTCTGTTTTTATAAAACCAACTATACAAAAATAAAGAAACCCAATGTAAAAATGAATTTTACATTGGGTTTCTCGACACTCTGAACACACCAATTATGGTGTGTTTTTTTATTTTGACTCTACTTTTGGCAAAAGGTTTCTGTGCATCTGCGTCTTCTAGAAATGCTTCGAAGCGTGGTTCCTCGATACAAAGCAACACGAAGGTATTCATTGAAGTAATTCATGAAGTGAATGAAATCAGTTGCTTTCCTGCGGTACTCCTAGGGTCGTATCCTCGTCGCAAAGCAGCACGAAGAAATTTCAATGAAGTAACTCATGATGTGATTTTTTATTTTGAATTTTAAACTTAGAAGTTGACTTTCTTCTTAAATTCAAAAAAAATAGACCCTACCAAAAGGTCTAAGAGATATTTAATAACATGTGCTTTAATTTTCTGAGTTTCTGTAAATAATACCTGTAAAATTCATCGGTTACATCAGAATTAACAATTTCCCGTTCACAAGATTCACAGATATAGATATCACAAATATGAATTCCGTTTTCTTGTTTCTGCTCACATACTGAACATTTTTCTTTCTTTTGACCTTCATTCATAGTTGTTCACCTCCATAGTTCATTCATTTCCAATGAAAGGTAAACTATACATAAAAAATTCTGATTTTTATTAAAATATTAACTATTGCATTAATATGCGAATAACTTCTTGAATGTGTATGTCTATATAAAAAGTACAAATTAACAATAGCAATCAATCTATTTGTAAATGAAATGTTTAGTTGATATGTAAACTTCGATATAATAGAACAGTGTTTTTAAATTTACTAACAAAAGGAATTAAATCATGAATCAATATAAGTTACCGTTATATGAAGCACTTATCGATTATCATAAGAAAAATCCTTTTTCATTTCATGTTCCCGGCCATAAAAACGGTTCAGTTTTCCCCGAACAGGGCCTTAAGTTTTATCGCTCCATCTTATCGTTAGATGTTACAGAGCTAAATGGTTTAGATGATTTACACCAACCTTCAGGGGTTATTAAAGAGGCAGAAGATTTAGCTGCAAATTTGTATGGTTCGAAAAAATGTTTTTTTCTTGTAGGTGGCTCTACGGTTGGAAATTTAGCGATGATTATGGCTACTTGCGAGGAGGGGGATACTGTCCTTGTTCAAAGAAACAGTCATAAATCAATTTTAAATGGTCTTAGATTGGCAAAAGTTAAACCTGTTTTTATAGATCCTAATTTTGACGATAGTGCTCAAATTGCAACATGTGTGGACGAAGCAGATGTCATCAAAGCAATGGAAAAATTCCCTTATGCTAAAGCGTTAATAATAACAAGACCTAATTATTATGGGTATACGAATAAAATAGATACAATTGTAGAGGTTGCACACCATCTTGAAATAGCAGTATTAATAGATGAGGCCCATGGTGCTCATTTTGGACATCGATCTGATTTACTCCCTAAATCAGCAATTACTTATGGTGCCGATATTGTTGTTCAATCAGCTCATAAAACGCTACCAGCGATGACGATGTGTTCTTTTTTACACTATAATAGCAATTTAGTCGACGAAATGAAGCTAAAGTATTACTTACAATTACTTCAATCAAGTAGCCCATCCTATCCGTTGATGGCCTCGCTTGATTTAGCAAGGTATTATTTAGCTACTCTTTCAAAAAGTGAGTTTGTAGCGACACTTGAAAAGATTAGTGAGTTAAAAAACTATATTAACAAAATACCGCAACTGAAAATAGTTGAAAGTGGTAAATACGAAATTGATCCATTGAAGCTGACAGTTCAGTCATGCTGCGATTTAAGTGGCTATGAAGTGCAGAGGTTATTCGAAGAAACAGGAATTTATACAGAGCTTGCAGATCAGCATAACGTGTTGTTTATAATGCCAATGAAAATAACGACTGATCTCCTTTCGATCGGAAAGAATATTAAAAAACTACTAGAAGGTAAAGAAACAAGGCAACAGATTCTCAGAGTAAACCACAAACAACGTAAAAAAGTGTCAGCTTTGGAGCTCACATATACGGAAATGGAACGTCTGGAAAAAGAAGTAGTACCTATAGAAAAAGCTGTAGGAAGAATTATTTCCGAAGAAATCATACCTTATCCACCAGGTATACCATTATTGGTTAGTGGTGAAAAAATTCAGTGTGACCATATTGAACAATTATATGCTTTGAAAAAATCTGGGGCTTACTTTCAAGGAACGGATGTTTTCCAACAAGGTATGAAAGTATTTAAAAATAGATAAAGCGAGGAACAAAACTATGAATGAAAAATTTATAACTTTTGAGGGTGGAGAAGGAGCTGGAAAAACATCTGTAATTTTGGAGTTGGCTGTTTTTCTGAAAGAAGAAGGGTTTGACTTTATTACGACTCGAGAACCAGGTGGGATTCAAATTGCAGAAAGTATCCGTCAAATTATATTAGATACAAATAATACAGCGATGGACGGAAGAACTGAAGCGCTTCTCTATGCAGCAGCAAGAAGGCAGCATCTAGTTGAAAAAGTTATTCCAGAACTCAATGCAAGTAAAATTGTTCTTTGTGATCGATTTTTAGATAGTAGCCTTGTATATCAAGGAATAGCTAGGGCTATTGGATTTGATGAGGTGTTATCGATCAATAATTTCGCCATTGAAAATTGTATGCCAAAGCTGACGTTTTATTTTGATATTGAGCCAGAAAAAGGATTAGCGAGGATTGCAAAAAATAAAGATCGTGAAATTAATCGTCTAGATAAAGAAAATCTTGATTTTCATTATAAGGTTCGAGAAGGATACTTAAGATTATTAGCGATGTTCCCAGAAAGAATTATTAGAATAGATGCAGAACGGCCGTTAGAAGAGGTAGTACTAGAAACGAAGAAAAAACTAACTACCTATTTAAATTTAATTATGGAGGACAGTCGATAATTTAAAGTCATGGAAACGTTTCGGTGTTTTGATGGATAAGACACCATAACAGGAAAACTATTGATAATTCGGTTTCATAATGTCGAAAAATTTTCAGTCTTCTGAAAGTTTTTTTAAAACTCAAAATTACATCCATAGGTTCTTGCCAGGACATCTGTTATAATAGGATAAATAGAGATTAGATATAATTTTCCTTATAGATACCATTTTTGAGGAGGTCGAAGAATGAAACTTGTTGTAGCCGTTGTTCAAGATAAAGATAGTAATAACTTAGCAAACGCCCTTGTTAAAGGTAATTTTAAAGCTACCAAACTTGCAAGTACGGGTGGCTTCTTAAAGGCTGGAAATACTACGTTTATAATTGGTACAGAAGATCAGAATGTTGATGCTGTATTAAGAATTATTAAAGATAATTGCAAAAATAGAGATCAATTAGTAGCTCCAATATCGCCAATGGGAGGAAATGCAGATTCTTACATTCCCTATCCTGTAAACGTTAAAGTTGGTGGTGCTACTGTTTTCGTATTACCTGTAGATCAATTTGATAAATTTTAGGTGTTGGTAGAATGACTTGGAATAAGCTATCAGAAACTCAAGAAAAGGTAGTTAAAATTATAACAAATAGTATCCGTAAGCAGCGTTTATCTCATGCTTATTTATTTGATGGGCCAAAGGGAACAGGGAAACGAAATGTTGCATTGCAGCTGGCAAAAACGTTTTTTTGTGCCAACAAAGAAGAGCAAGATGCCTGTGAGTCTTGTTCTGATTGTAAACGGATAACATCAGGTAATCACCCTGATGTTCATGTAATAAAACCTGAGGGACAATCAATTAAAATTGAACAAATTCGCAATCTGAAAAAAGAATTTTCGTACCGAGGAATGGAATCCGTCCGAAAGTTTTATATTATTGAAGATGCAGAAAAAATGACGGTTAGTGCTGCTAACGGTCTACTGAAATTTCTAGAAGAACCAGATGGTCAATCAATTGCTGTATTGACAACAGCTGAAGTTCATCGTATTTTAAATACGATTATATCTAGAGCACAAATAATTTCATTTGTTCCTTTAACACCATTAAAGTTAATGGAAAACCTAGAAAAAGATGGTGTAACAAAGCCGATAGCTAAATTATTGGGACAATTAACGAATGACTTGGAGGAAGCTTACCAGCTTTACCATGATGAATGGATTGCACAAGCCCGAGGCATAGTGATACAATTAGGAGAAGAAGTGTCTACAAGGCCACATCAGGTTTTGCTCACTTTGCAAGAAAGTTGGTTTACACATTTTAAAGAAAAGAACCAACTAAATTTAGGTTTAGATATATTGTTACTTTGGTACCGAGATGTCCTCAGGACCTTATTAGCAAATGAAGATCAACTAATTTTTGTTGATCAGGTCGATAAATTAGAACGACATGCATTAAAGAGTTCGCAGCGAAAGGTAAGCCAGCATATGGCTGCTATTTTAGAAGCAAAGCGACGTCTAAGTGCAAATGTAAATCCTCAACTTTTGATGGAACAATTAATGATGAGGTTACAGGAGGGATAGTGTATAGTGCATCAAGTAGTCGGTGTCAGGTTTAAAAAAGCGGGAAAAATATATTATTTCTCCCCTGAAGATATAGACGTAGAAAAAGGCGAGCTAGTCATCGTTGAAACGGCTCGAGGTATAGAGTTTGGTAAGGTTGTCATTGGCAAAAAGGTCGTTGGCGATCAAGATGTTGTATTCCCTCTTAAAAAGGTGGTTCGAATTGCAAACGAAAAAGATCGAACGACTGTAGATGAGAACAAAACAGCAGCAAAAGAAGCTTTTGAAGTTTGTTTAGAAAAAATTCAAGAGCATGACTTAGATATGAAACTTGTCGACGTCGAATACACGTTTGATCGAAATAAAGTTTTATTTTATTTCACTGCTGATGGTCGCATCGATTTTAGGGAGCTAGTAAAAGATTTAGCAGCCATTTTTAGGACAAGAATTGAGCTTAGACAAATCGGTGTTAGAGATGAAGCGAAAATGCTAGGAGGAATTGGTCCTTGCGGTAGAGTGTTATGTTGTTCTTCTTTCCTCGGTGATTTTGAGCCGGTATCTATTAAAATGGCAAAGGATCAAAGTTTATCGCTAAATCCAACAAAAATTTCAGGCTTATGTGGCAGGTTAATGTGCTGCTTAAAGTATGAAAATGATAACTATGAAACAGCTAAGAAACAACTTCCTGATATCGGTAAATCTATTGTCACATCACAAGGTAAAGGTCGAGTTATTGGTTTAAATATACTAGAGCAGCTTGTCCAAGTTGAACTAGTTGACGAGCGGATTATGGAATATACGCTTGACGAGCTAATGAATGAAGGAGCATTACCTACTCATACCACAAATATTGAGGTGTAAAGTAAACGTGGATAAAAAAGGGGTCTTTTCACGAGTAAGTCTTATGGAAGAAAAAATAGGTGGCCTTTATCGTGAACTAGGAGAGTTAAAAGAACATTTAGCCCTTCTATTAGAAGAGAATCAACATCTCAAGATTGAAAATGACCATCTACGTTCTCGGATCGAAAAAGCATCTGAACAAGAGCAAGAAGAAGTAAAGGAAATAAAAGTTGATAATGAAAAAGTTGATATAGGCGAAGGGTATGATAACTTGGCCAGATTATATCAAGAAGGATTTCACATTTGTAATCTTCATTACGGTAGTATTCGTAAAGAAGGAGACTGTCTGTTTTGCTTGTCGTTCTTAAATAAAAAGTAAATCTTAGAGATGGACTTTATTGGTCTGTCTCTTTTTTGTTATTCAATTTTACCTTTCTGGTAACTACTACTATTGATTTGATATAATCAACTTTATTAAAGCTACTTGAGAGGAACGAATATGAATAAAATTGAGCATGATGAACGGATTGATTATTTACCTAATGAAAAGTTAAAAATTATTCAAAGTTCTGATGTTTTCTCTTTTTCAATGGATGCATTTTTTTTGGCAAAGTTTTGTTATGTTCCAATTCAAAAAGGGAAGATTGTTGATCTTTGTACTGGTAATGGTGTAATCCCACTTTTATTGAGTGAACGAAGCAAAGCCGAGATTACTGGTGTAGAGATCCAAGATCGTCTTTATGATATGGCGGTGCGAAGCGCACAACTTAATGAGCGTCAAGAACAGTTACAATTTATAAAAGATGATATCAAAAAGGTTGTTGTAAACTTAGGCAAAGGAAAATTTGATGTGGTCACTTGTAACCCGCCATATTTTAAAACAGTGACAGAAAAAGAGTGGAATGAAAATAAACATTTCGCCATTGCTAGACATGAAATTTATTGTAATCTAGATGATGTTGTCCGTATTAGCAGTGAGCTAGTAAAACAAAAAGGAAAAGTAGCTCTTGTACACCGTCCAGAACGCTTAATTGATATTATATTGATGATGAAAAAATACTCAATTGAACCGAAGCGAATTCAATTTATTCACCCGAAAAAACAAAAAGAAGCAAATATTTTACTCATTGAAGGAATTAAAGCTGGAAACCCTGGTGTCAAAATTCTTGAGCCATTAATTGTTTATAATGAAGATAATACGTATACGGAGGAATTTAAGGAGGTTTATTATTCATAATTTAGGTTTTACAGTGCTTCAATGAAATGTAATTTTTAAAATGTGATAAGAGTGTTTAAATTTAGGGGAGGGTTATCAAACTTAATGTGGATCCAACAAAGCTTTCGTGATGAAGAAGAAGGGGCATTATATTTAGTTCCTACACCAATTGGCAATTTAGAAGATATAACATATCGGGCATTAAAAATATTAAAAGAAGTCGACCTTATTGCTGCTGAAGATACGAGGCAGACGAAAAAACTTTGCAATCATTTTGAAATCTCTACAAAGTTGGTTAGTTACCATGACCATAATAAACAATCTAGTGGCTTTAAGTTATTAGAGGAAATAAAGGCAGGGAAAAAAATTGCTTTAGTTAGTGATGCAGGAATGCCAGCAATTTCGGACCCAGGGTATGAATTAGTTGTCAGTTGTATTGAAGAAAAAATAGCAGTCATTCCTTTACCAGGAGCAAATGCTGCTCTCCCAGCCCTTATAGCTTCTGGATTACCGACAGATCATTTTTATTTTTACGGTTTCTTACATAGACAAAAGAAAGATAAGAAGAAACAATTAGAAACGTTAAACAATATCAAATGTCCAATTATCTTTTATGAGTCTCCACATCGTATTAAAGAAACGTTACAAAATATTTTAGAACAATTAGGAGATCGAAAAATTTCTGTTTGTCGTGAGCTGACGAAGAAATTTGAAGAGTTCATTAGAGGAAATGTGAGTGAGCTAATTAGTTATTATGAAAACGTTGATCCCCGGGGAGAATACTGTCTTATTTTGGAGGGGACATCTGAAGAAACGATCGATAGTAATTCACTCTGGTGGCAAGATCTTTCAATTGAGCAGCATATTGAGCATTATATTGCGATCCAGCTTTCTTCTAAAGAGGCGATTAAACAAGTAGCAAAAGACCGTAATATTCAAAAGCGAGAAGTATATCAGGTTTATCATAATGAAGATTAAAAAAAGGCTGACAACGCGGGACGTTGTCAGCCTGTCTTGTTTAAGTAAAATGGTCTAATTACTTAGCTGTTTTTTCGACAAAGTTTTGAAGTTCAGAAATAATCTCTTGAGCACCACTTGGGCTTAAGATAATTTTTCCACCAGCTAATGATAAATTAGCGTCATTAACTTCACCAGTCACCTGGCAAGTCATATTTGGCTTGTATTTCTTTAAAATGATTCTATCACCATCAACATAGATTTCTAGAGCATCCTTCTCGGCAATATCAAGTGTACGGCGAAGCTCGATTGGAATAACCACGCGTCCTAACTCATCAACTTTACGAACAATTCCTGTAGATTTCATTTATTTTTCCTCCTAAAATTTAGTATATGATATATCGTCTTATTCTTCAATTTTCGACAATTTTCTCTATGAATTTAGAATACCAGTGTTTCCAAAAGAAGTCAATTATATTTATTCAAATTTTTACTAGTTTTGTAGAATTTTTTAAAGTTGCATGACTAAAACGTTACTATATCAACGTTTTAGTCATGGTTCATTTTGAACAGTTTTTGAGATTTAGGAAGATATTTCAAAATAATTTACATTTTTTGATGATTTCTATTAAAAATAACCAAGTGTTATTTCGACAAAACTTAAAGTAATAGGCACCTATAATTCGACAAAATTCACTGCAATAAAAATAAATAATTTGGGCAAACTTGACAATAGGATATTTATTTAGGTATATTTTTTTCAAAGGAATTGAAGAGTAAGCAATAACTGAATGATTGGTTTCCAGTGAAAAGATAAGTAAAGAGGAAATCCTATCTTATATTGAGCGAGGTAGCTTAAATAAGTCAGAGAGCCAGGGAAGCTGAAAACTGGTATAGGTGGAACTTTTGAAAATGGTCTTGGAGGAATTCCCCTCGAGTTACGTTGTGATAAGGGGGGAACGTGAACTAAGCGTTAATTAGTCAAAAGTTACATTTAGTAACTTTCCGAGCCTTGTTTTCGTGAGAAGCAAGGGAAATTGGGTGGTATCACGTGAGAAACTATCTCTCGTCCCTTTAAAGGGCGGGAGTTTTTTTGTGTTTAAAAGCAAAAGCTCGTCTTATTAGAACACATCAGCTATTTTATACATTTTAGGAGGAAGTAATATGTCAAAAAAAACGTTCTATTTAACAACACCAATTTATTATCCGAGTGACAAACTCCATATTGGTCATGCATACACAACTGTGGCTGGTGATGCTATGGCTAGGTATAAGCGTCTACGTGGCTTTGATGTTATGTATTTGACTGGAACTGATGAACATGGACAGAAAATTGAGCGAAAAGCTGCGGAAAAAGGAGTTAGTCCTCAAGAATTCGTTGATAGCATTGTCACAGGTATTCAAGATCTATGGGGTAAGTTAGACATTTCCTATGACGACTTCATTCGTACGACAGAACCTAGACATAAAGAAATTGTACAAAAAATCTTTCAACAGCTTCTTGATCAAGGTGATATCTATCTTGATGAATATGAAGGTTGGTATTGTACACCATGTGAATCTTTTTATACAGAGAGACAATTAAAGGATGGGAATTGTCCTGATTGTAATCGAGCTGTTGAGAAAGTGCGAGAAACATCTTATTTCTTTAAAATGAGTAAGTACGCCGATCGACTTTTAAAATATTACGAGGATAATCCAGGTTTTATTCAACCAGAATCTAGAAAAAATGAAATGATTAATAATTTTATTAAACCAGGCTTAGAAGATCTTGCTGTTTCTAGGACTTCATTTGAGTGGGGTGTTAAAGTTCCAAGTGATCCTAAGCATGTAATCTATGTATGGATTGATGCTCTTTCCAATTATATTACCGCATTAGGCTATGGAACGGACAACCAAGGTAAGTATGAACAGTACTGGCCGGCGGATGTGCATTTAGTAGGAAAAGAAATCGTGCGATTCCATACAATTTACTGGCCAATAATGTTAATGGCGCTTGACCTACCATTACCTAAAAAAGTGTTCGGTCACGGTTGGCTATTAATGAAAGATGGAAAAATGTCTAAATCAAAGGGTAATGTAGTTGACCCTGTGCCATTGATCGACCGTTATGGACTAGATGCTCTACGTTATTACTTACTTCGCGAAGTTCCATTTGGTTCAGATGGCGTATTTACACCAGAAAGCTTCGTGGAAAGAGTAAACTTCGATTTAGCTAACGACTTAGGAAATTTATTAAATCGAACAGTTGCAATGATTAACAAATATTTTGATGGCGAAATCCCTGTATATATAAAAGATGCAACAAGCGTTGATGCTAGTTTAGTTAGCCTTGCTGATGAAACGGTGAAAAAAGTAGAGGCAGCCATGGAGGACATGGAGTTTTCTGTAGCATTGTCAGCAATTTGGCAGCTTGTCAGTAGAACAAATAAATATATTGATGAAACGCAGCCATGGGTATTGGCGAAAAATGAAGAAAATAAAGAGCAACTTGGTTCAGTGCTTTATCATTTAGGTGAATCGCTACGCTACATTTCTGTTCTGATCCAACCATTTATGACGAGTACACCAAAGAAGGTTTGGGAGCAATTAAGCATCACTGAGCAAGGAACAACTTGGGATAGTCTAGAACAGTTTGGACAACTATCATCTGGGGCAAAAATAGCTAAAGGTGAACCTATATTCCCAAGGCTTGAGGTAGCTGACGAAGTAGCATTCATTACGGAAATGATGCAAGGACCAAATCCGAAAGTTGAGGAAGTAGAAGTGGCTGTTGAGGCACCTATTACTGAGGAAATTACGATAGACGACTTTATGAAAGTCGACCTACGTGTTGCTGAAATTATAAAAGCTGAACCAGTGAAAAAAGCAAAGAAGCTTTTAAAAATTCAGCTCGATTTAGGGTACGAGCAACGACAAGTTGTTTCAGGTATTGCTGAACATTATAGTCCTGAAGAACTTGTAGGGAAAAAAGTAATTTGTGTAACGAACTTAAAGCCAATTGAACTCCGTGGCGAGCTATCCCAAGGGATGATCTTAGCTGCTTCTCAAAACGGCAAACTAACACTCGCAACCATCGAACAATCACTACCAAACGGTTCGCAGGTGAAATAAAAAATGTAGAATTCAAGATGTAGAATGTAAAATGTCTTGGACTTTGCTTCGAAGCATTGCCCACGATAATTCTACATTCTACACTTTACATTCTACATTCAAAAGTGGAGGTTTTTCTAAATGTTATTCGACACGCATGCGCATTTAAATGCGGATCAGTTTGAAGAAGATGCTGCTGAGGTTATTAGCAGGGCTCAAGCAGAAGGGGTTTCTAATATCGTTGTTGTAGGTTTTGATGAGAAGACAATCAAAGGAGCTCTGAAGCTGGCTGAGGAGTATGACTTTATCTATGCTGCAGTAGGATGGCATCCAGTTGATGCAATTGATATGACTGATGAACATATCGCATGGCTTGAAGATTTAGCATCACACCCTAAAGTAGTCGCCCTAGGTGAAATGGGCTTGGATTACTATTGGGACAAATCGCCTAAAAATGTTCAAAAAGAGGTTTTCCGAAGACAAATCCAACTGGCAAAAAAAGTAAAGCTGCCAATCATTATTCATAATCGAGATGCCCATGAAGACATTGTTACAATTTTAAGAGAAGAAAATGCTAGTGAAGTTGGCGGCATTATGCATTGTTTTGGGAGTAGTTTAGAAATTGCAAAGCAGTGTATGGAAATGAATTTTTATATCTCTTTTGGTGGTCCGGTGACATTTAAAAATGCAAAACGTCCAAAAGAAGTAGCAAAGGAACTTCCCTTAGATCGACTATTAATTGAAACTGATTGTCCATATTTGGCACCGCATCCATATAGAGGAAAGCGCAATGAACCAAGTTATGTTAAACTAATAGCAGAAGAAATTGCTAACCTAAAAGGTATCACTTATGAAGAAGTTGTCCAAGTGACGAATGATAATGCAAAAAAACTTTTTGCTATAAAGTGACATCGGTTTGTGTCGATTTTTATAGAGGCTTGTCTAGTAGAAACTCTCTTCTAGTTAGTTCTACATTTAAAGAAACATGCATATGCTAGTCTTGTCGAACAGTTTTTGTTCCTTTTTCGCCTATTTTTAAGGATAATTCTACGTAAGACTCTGGGAGGGGGAATTATTTGACATTGACAAGACTGGTATAACTCTATATAATTCGGTCCTTAGAAGGGGGAGTTTATAACTATGATACCAAACATGAAAAAACTTTTTTCTAACGCCTTTAGTGGGAAAAGGTTAATCATGTCCATCGTTAGTATGATATTACTAGTAGGTGTCGTTAGTGCTGCAGCTTATGAGCTAACGAAAACATCTGTAACACTAGTAATAAATGGGGAAGAAATGACCCTTAAAACTCATGCCAAAACTGTAGATGAACTAATGTTGGAGAATGATATATTAGTAGGGGAGCATGACTTTATTGAACCATCATTGGATAGTCGGTTAACAAATGATCTCAATGTTGCTTGGATTCCTGCGAAGTTAGTCTATTTAACAAATAATGGTGAAAAACTACCGGTATGGACCACATCTCATACGATACAAGAATTAATTACTGAATTAAATCTAGAAGTTGGTGAACATGATAAGATCCAACCAAGTTTTGAAACAGCTCTTGTTGAAGATATGCAAATTACTTATGAGTCCGCCTTTGCTGTTACGTTATATAGTGATGGTGAAGAAAAAGAAGTGTGGACGACTTCGACAACTGTCGCTGACTTTTTAGAAGCAGAAGACATTATTCTAGGAGAGCTTGATAGAGTAGAGCCATCACAAGGAGAAATTGTAAAAGCTAATACAAACATCAATATCGTTAGAGTACAAAAGGTCACCGATGTTGTGGAAGAAGGAATAAACTTTGCGACTGTAACTAGGAATGATAATTCTTTGACTCGGGGAACTGAGCGAGAAGTTCAATCCGGTCAAAAAGGAAAAGTAGCAAAGCATTATGAAGTCATTCTTGAAAATGGTAAGGAAGTTTCACGAGAATTAGTGAAAACCGAAACGATTCAAGAAAGTAAAGATCGAATTGTAGCTGTAGGAACAAAACAAATCGTCCAACCAGTGTCCCGTGGTGGAACACCTGGTGATTGGGTTACATTCTCGTCTACAGCCTATACAGCCTACTGTAACGGTTGTTCTGGTGTGACATCTACTGGGCTTAATTTAAGAACAAACCCAGATAAAAATGTCGTAGCTGTTGATCCAAACGTGATTCCATTAGGTTCGATTATTGAAATTAGGTATAATGGTAGAATCCTAGGACAATATAGAGCCGCAGATACTGGCGGTGCAATTCAAGGACGTAAAATTGATATTTTCATGCCTGAACGAAGCGATGCCCTTAGATGGGGACGTAAAAACGTTCAAGTACGAATCGTAAAATAGTGTAGGAAAGAGGGTGACTCAGTCATCCTCTTTCTTGTTTCACTATGTTAGACGCTATATACTATAATTTAGTTTCAATTAATTTAAAATGTAGAATGTAAAATGTAAAATTTTTTCTTGGTCTTGCCTTCGAAGCTTTGCCCACGAAAATTCTACATTCTTCATTTTGGATTCTACATTTAAAAGCGGAGGATTTATGAAAATAAAAGAAATTATTGTTGTTGAGGGAAGGGATGATACGGTTGCTATTCAGAGAGCCGTAGATGCCGATACAATTGAAACAAATGGGTCTGCCATAGGAAGGCATGTGATTGAGCAAATTAAGCTTGCTAAGGACCGTAGAGGCGTTATTATCCTTACCGACCCTGATTATCCAGGAGAGAGAATTAGAAAAATCATCAGCCAGAAAGTGCCGGGCTGTAAACATGCCTTTTTGCCAAAAAAGGAAGCTATTTCTAAAAATGGTGATGATCTTGGAGTGGAAAATGCTTCACCAGAAGCAATTCGTCTAGCTTTAAGTGAAGCACAACAAGAGGAAGATGAGTGGGTTGAGCAGGTTGGCTTAGAAGAATTGCTTGCGCTAGGGTTAATTGGTGGAAAGAAAGCAAGAAGGCGCCGAGAACGTTTAGGTGATCTTTTAAAAATTGGTTATACAAATGGAAAGCAGCTTTATAAACGGCTTATTGTGTTTAAAATAAGAGCAGAAGAATTTTCAGAGGCCATTGCTACAGTATTCAAGGAGGAAGATAATGAGTAAAGAAATTGCAACACCTAATCGAACAAAGGAAATTCTAAAAAAGTATGGGTTCTCCTTTAAGAAAAGTTTGGGGCAAAACTTTTTAATTGATACAAATGTATTAAATAATATCGTCGACTGTGCTGATCTTCAACAAGACTCAGGGGCGATTGAAATCGGTCCAGGGATTGGGGCTCTTACTGAGCAGCTAGCTAAAAGATGTGAAAGGGTAGTTGCTTTTGAAATTGATCAGCGGCTTTTACCGATCTTAAAAGAAACATTAGCCCCTTATCCACATGCAACTGTTATTCATTCAGATGTATTAGAGGCAGATATAAATAGTGTAATCATTGAGAACTTTAATGAAGGTCAAGACTTAATGGTAGTAGCTAATTTACCTTACTATGTTACGACACCTATCTTGATGGGGCTTCTAGAGAAAAAACTCCCTATTAGGGGAATTGTCGTCATGATACAAAAAGAGGTAGCAGAACGAATTTCTGCGAAGCCAGGAACGAAGAATTATGGTTCTCTGTCAATTGCTGCTCAGTACTATGCTAAAGCTACTACGGAAATGATTGTTCCTAAAACAGTTTTTGTCCCCCAACCAAATGTGGATTCGGCTGTGTTAAAGCTTACACTTAGAGATGAGCCTGCTGTAAAAGTAGATGATGAGGAGTTTTTCTTCAAACTTATCAAGGCAAGTTTTGCTCAACGTAGGAAAACGTTAATAAACAATTTAACTCATAACCTGTTTACTAAAGCTGAGAAAGAAGCTGTTGAAGCGGTCTTGAATCAATGTAACATTGACCCAACTAGAAGGGGAGAGACGTTAAGCATGGAAGAGTTTGGCCTGCTAGCTAATTCTCTTCAAGAGTTATAATCACTGTTTTACCGCCTCGCTCATAGGCTATAGTGAGGAGGTGTGTTTTTTGAACTTAAAGGTTGGCGATTTTGTTACGAGAAAATCATACGGAAATGATTTGTTATTTCGTGTTTCTAAAATAGATCAACAAAGTGTGATTATTGTTGGTGAAGAACTTCGGTTAATTGCAGATGCACCTGCATCTGATTTACTGTTAGTTACGGAGTCTGAGAAAAGTAGTAGGAAAATAGAGGAAAACAAAATAGAAGAAAACTGCTATCGCCTTTTTCGTCAGGATCGTCGTTTGACTCGACATCGAAATGAGTATGAGATGACAGGTGGTTATAAAAGTAAAAGTTCCTATTTTGAGCTACCGGGGCGAATTCTTCACATCGAT
The DNA here is from genome assembly GCF_001866075.3 of Anaerobacillus isosaccharinicus. Taxonomy (GTDB): domain Bacteria; phylum Bacillota; class Bacilli; order Bacillales; family Anaerobacillaceae; genus Anaerobacillus; species Anaerobacillus isosaccharinicus. The sequence goes on from NZ_CP063356.1 coordinate 1,532,010, forward strand.
GGTGATCCCGTTTATCTTAAAAAGTGTACTGATTTATATGAGAAACTTGGAGTACCTATATATGGCGTCCATATGCAAGAAAAGGAAATGCCATTGCAAATTGCATCTCTTCTAGAAATGGTTCGTCCTGATATTCTTGTCATTACTGGTCATGATGCCTATATGAGAAGCAAAGGTGAACAGAATGAAGTGAAGGCCTACCGTAATACAAAGTTTTTTGCTGAAGCAGTTAGAGAGGCGCGGAAGTTTGAGCCTCATATGGATCATTTAGTTATCTTTGCTGGTGCGTGTCAATCGTACTTCGAGACGTTAATTCGAGCCGGGGCTAATTTTGCTAGTTCTCCAGAGCGGATAAATATCCATGCCTTAGACCCTGTCTATATCGCAGCTAAAGTTAGTCTAACTCCATTTATGGATAGTGTTAGTATTTGGGAGTTATTAAAAAACACGTTAACTGGTGAAAAGGGTTTAGGTGGCATTGAAACAAAAGGCTTATTGCGAAGAGGGATGCCGATTAAAAACGATGATGAGGATTTAGATACAAGAAAGAAGGAGCGATAAGCTTCTTCTTTTTTTAAAAGATAAGAAAGTATAACTTTTTGAATTTTAAAAGTTGTCTAGCTCCGAGCGCCAGCGGATCGAGGTCAAATAACCTGACAGATAAAAAGTGAATAAGCGCACTTCCTTGCTCCTGCGGTTACTCGTCGCAAAGCTTGCAAGATGTTTTTCATGAAGTTGCTTGTCAGAACATTTGCTTGTCGCTGCTAGGCGGGCGCTCTGTGCTTTTCTTAAAAGACTTTCATTTTCTTACAAATTATGTATAGGGAAAAAATAGTTTACATAAAAATCCTCATTTAAAGTCATAATAAGGTCGGCGAGAAAAACGTCAAAAAAAGTTGAATAAATATTGTTGACAAATAATTTGTTTACTTGCTATAATTTAATTTTTGTTTGACATTATTATTCGTTTGTGTTAAACTTTTTAAAAGTGAGGTGGTTTCAATAATGGGAAAAACGTTAGTTGATATTAAGCGCACGTTAGACGCAAATATTGGAAAGAGAATTACAATAAAAGCGAATGGCGGCCGTCGCAAGACGATTGAACGTTCTGGTTTTCTTGAAGAAACGTACCCGTCTGTATTTATTATTAAGCTGGATGAAGATCATAATGCCTTCGAGAGAGTGTCATATAGTTATGCGGACGTTTTAACAGAAACGGTGCAATTAACGGTATGTGAGGATGAGAGTCCTGTAGCTGTAGAGGTTGAATAGTCTTTTGTAAAAAAAGAGGTATACTCATCTTGGGTCTGACTTCTCCCTAGAAAAGTATTGTTGCGAAATTGGCAACAACATGCTTTTAAAGGGAGGTGCCTGACCACAATTTATGAGTATACCTCTTTTTTTATGTGTTTTTATAAGTAACATAACCTTGCCCCAATAAGGAGACAATAGGAAGGTCGTAGCAACGTCATTTTCAAAGGAGTTGTTTCTAATGGCTAAAAGGCGAGGTATTATGTCTGAGCAATTTAAAACAGAGCTTGCAAAAGAACTAGGGTTTTACGAGACTGTCCAAAAAGAGGGCTGGGGCGGAATCCGTTCTCGGGATGCCGGTAATATGGTTAAGCGTGCAATAGAAATTGCCCAACAGCAACTTGCTAATAACAGGCAATAACAACTAACAGTTTGTTACGACAGGCTGACTCATTAAGGGTGTACCACTTAATGGGTCGGCTTTTTTTGTGATAGAAACTAACTAATCTCTAAGAACTAAAGCTACGTTTGAATTACTATGATAATTCTACATTCTCCATTTTAAACTCTACATTGCACTTGGTTATAGACTTGACCTTACTCGGCAATGCTTATAAAAAATATTTACTTGAAAATTTTGTAACGAATAGGTGGTTTACGACGACAACAAGTGATAAAATAGCCTAAGCATAAAGGAACATAGAAGGTGATAAAACATGAAAATAACTATTAAAGCCCCAGCAAAAATTAACTTATCTCTAGATGTTCTTCATAAAAGAGAAGATGGTTTCCATGAAGTAGAGATGATTATGACTACAGTCGACTTGGCTGATCGCATTGAACTTACGATGCTTGAAGAAAACAAAATTGTAGTTGATGTATCAGAGGGGTTTGTACCAAGTGATAATCGAAACTTAGCGTATCAAGCCGCTCAATTATTAAAAGATAAGTTTCATGTTCAAAAAGGTGTTCGGATTGCCATCCAAAAAAACATCCCTGTTTCAGCAGGCTTAGCAGGAGGAAGCAGTGATGCAGCCGCAACCCTTAGGGGCCTTAATCAGCTTTGGAATCTAGGTTTGAGTTTGGACGAGCTTGCAGGCTTAGGTGCACAAATTGGCTCAGATGTCTCGTTTTGTGTTTATGGAGGAACTGCTTTAGCTACTGGTAGGGGAGAAAAGATTAAACATATTTCTGCACCACCACCTTGTTGGGTTATTTTAGCCAAACCGCCTATTGGTGTATCGACAGCAGAGGTTTATCGTAATCTAATGGTTGATGATCTAACTCATCCGAATATCAAAAATATGGTTGCCGCTATTGAAGAGCGCCAGTATCAGGAGATTTGTCAGCAACTAGGCAATGTACTTGAAACCGTTACGTTTAAGCTTTACCCTGAAGTACAAAGGATTAAAGATCAAATGATCAGATTTGGCGCTGATGGTGTATTGATGAGCGGTAGCGGACCGACAGTATTTGGACTTGTTAAACATGAATCAAGGATGGTAAGAATTTATAATGGATTAAGAGGTTTTTGCAATGATGTACATGCCGTTCGTTTAATTGGGGAACGTTACTATTGATAAAATCCGTACAAAAATGTTATATTACATTTAAATATTCGGATTTTTGGAGGTCGTTATGAAAAAGTTTCGTCGGAGTGGCCGTTTAGTTGACTTGACCAATTACTTAATACATAATCCCCATCAACTTATATCATTAACATATTTTGCTGAACGTTACGATTCAGCTAAATCTTCAATAAGTGAAGATTTAGCAATTATAAAAGAAATGTTTGAAGCCCGAGAAACCGGACTTTTATTAACGGTAGCTGGAGCGAGTGGTGGGGTTAAGTACATTCCCACAGCAAGCTTGTCGGAAATTAAAACCTTTCTTACAGAATTATGTTCCAAATTAGAGGACCCTAATCGAGTCTTACCTGGTGGCTATTTATACATGATGGATATCATTGGTAATCCTAAATGGATGAATGAGATAGGTCGCTACTTTGCCACAATGTATGCTAATAAGAAAGTCGATGTGATCATGACAATGGCTACAAAAGGGATTCCTTTGGCCTATGCAGTTGCTACATATATGAACGTTCCCGTATGTATTGTCCGACATGAACATCGAATTACAGAAGGGTCTCTCGTAAGCATTAACTACGTATCTGGCTCTACAAAACGTATTCAAACGATGTCTCTGGCAAAAAGAAGTTTAAAAGAAGGCTCAAATGTCCTAATAATTGATGATTTCATGAAGGCTGGCGGAACAATTAAGGGAATGATTAATTTAGTCGATGAGTTTCAATCCCATGTAGTTGGAATAGGTGTATTAGTTGAGGCAGATCATGTCGAAGAAAGATTAGTTGATACTTATACTTCTATGACAAGGTTGTCTGAAGTAAATACAAAAGAAAAGCTAGTGAAAGTTGAATTAGGTAATTTCTTTGAAAAGTTAAGCCAAATTAAGGAGGATTAAGATGAAAATTGTTCAAACATCAGAAGCGCCTGCAGCAATCGGTCCATACTCACAAGGAGTTGTTGTAAACAATATGTTTTATAGCTCTGGGCAAATTCCGCTAAAGGCAAATGGAGAGCTAGTTGTGGGTGATGTGAAAGACCAAACAGATCAAGTATTAAAAAATGTTGATGCTGTTCTTAAAGAAGCAGGTGCTTCTAAAGAAACAGTTGTAAAAACAACGGTATTTATTAAAGATATGAATGATTTTCCACTAATTAACGAGGTTTATGAAAATTATTTCTCTACTCATAAACCAGCTAGATCTTGTGTTGAAGTAGCAAGACTCCCTAAAGATGTTCTTGTTGAAATTGAAGTTATTGCATTAATTAAATAAACTAATCTTAAAGGCTGGTTATATTCAGCCTTTTTTTATATTTATGAACATTCTGTGAACATTGTGTATTTTTTAGTAAAAACTGAAAATTTTCATATTTTTTCAGTTTTAAAAAGAAGGAATATGAAAAGTCTTGTTGAATGGTATAAGAGGACTTATTCATTTGGAAAAAGGTGGTGGCAGAAATGGAAGTAACAGACGTGAGACTACGCCGTGTAACAACGGAAGGGCGCATGCGTGCAATAGCATCCATTACGATTGATCATGAATTTGTTGTTCATGATATCCGAGTTATTGACGGAAATAATGGAATGTTTGTAGCAATGCCTAGTAAGAGAACTCCAGATGGTGAATTTAGAGACATCGCCCACCCTATTTCTTCTCAAACAAGAGAGAAAATTCAATCAGCTGTTTTAGCTGAGTATGAAAAGGCTGGAGATCTTGAAGAAGTTGAATATGAAGAAGCCGGTGCTTCGTAACAAACGAATACGAATGACCAAGGAAATTTTCCTTGGTCATTCTTTTTTTGTTTAATTATATCACCAGTAAAATAATGTATTTTAAAGAATTGCGAATGATTGCTTGAAATGGCAACGTTTTTAAGATATATTCGTAATGGAAAAAAAGATCCGTTGGAGGGTAGCTATGAATCGTTTTGCAGTAATTTTGGCCGCTGGTCAAGGGACTAGAATGAAGTCCCGTCTATATAAAGTCCTTCATTCTGTTTGTGGCAAACCTATGGTACAACATGTAGTTGATCAAATTTCATTAGTAGGAGTAGATGAAACAGTAGTTGTTGTTGGACATGGTGCCGAAAAAGTAAAAGACCAATTAGGTGACAAAATAACCTATGTTTTGCAAGAAGAACAGCTCGGAACAGGTCATGCGGTAATGCAAGCTGAACCTGTACTAAAAAATAAGGAAGGCGTCACTATTGTTCTTTGCGGTGACACACCTCTAATAACTAAAGAGACGATGGAATCGCTCTTAGCGTTTCATGCCGAACATAAAGCAAAAGCTACCATTCTTACAGCAAAAGCTACTGATCCTACGGGGTACGGGAGAATTGTTCGAGATAGTCAAGGCGCAGTTTTGAGAATTGTTGAACATAAAGATGCTACTGATGAAGAGCGAATGATTACAGAAATAAATACTGGAACGTACTGCTTTGATAATGCAGCATTATTTGAAGCATTAAAACATGTCGGCAATACGAATGTTCAAGGGGAATATTACTTACCTGATGTAATTGAAATACTTCAAAATCGAGGAGAATTA